>OMOE01000182.1:0-17806 GCA_900290365.1 Syntrophobacter sp. SbD1
AATTTCCTGTGGCTCGAATAAAAAGTGAGCCCTATGGCGATGGTCATAAAAGAGAAACCGGCCCACACGAGCCATATCCCGGGGTCTTTTTTTACCTCCAGACCCGTAAATCTCGCCTTGTCGGTTTGAGTGACCCTGACAAGGTAGTTTTCGATCCTGTTGCCATGATATGGCCGGTCAATCAGTATCCAGCCGCCAGAGGACTGTTGCCCGCCTTTCCCGTAGACGAGTTCGATCGCTTGGCCGACCCGCATCATGTTCTCCTGATAGTCGACTATCATGAGCTGATCGTTTGTGTCGGGGATGTTTACAGGCTCCCCGAACGGCATGGTCATCGAAATCTTTTTGCCCGAGTTGGCGTCGGTCAGCTCTATGACGGCCTGCTTCAAAGTGGTCCCATAGGATGCCTGGTAAAAGGTGATGCCTTTGTAGGTCATGGGATCGTTTACTACAACGGATCGTTTAAAAACTTCCCTGCCCTTTTCGATTACCGCCAGATCGCTCTTGAACTCTTTTGGTGCGCCGGTATCGTAGAAGGAGACATCGAACTTGTCGCACCTGAGAGCAAACGGAAGCTCTCGAGTCCTCTCGTCTCCTGCAAGAATGATTTTATCCGATGTTTCACCCTCGAGCAGGTTCATCGTTCCCTTAAACCCCAGCCAGGAACCTGCCAAAGCGCCGGCCAGCACTATCAGCACGCTCATATGAACCACATGGACAATGAGCCTGCTCCAGCGCCCCGATTCGCTTATAGCACAAAAAGGACCTTCCGGCTCCATCCGGCGCATCCTGCCGAAGGTTTGGCTCACGGCGCTTTCCACAATCGCCTGGACCTGCTCCAGTGGAAGGCCGGCGGCAAATGAACTGCTCAGGCCAAACCTGGACAGCTTCTGCGAATCGAATGGAGATTCCGATGTTCGAAGCAGGCGGATAGTTTTGGGGAGCCTGTCAATCATGCAGGCCACAAGATTTATGAACAGCAGCAGCAGCAATGTCATGAACCACGGGGAATGGTAAAGATTATTGAGCGACAGGAAGTTTATCAGCGAGGCTATTGCCGGACTAAAATGCTCATGGAGATCCGTAAGCCCGATCCCCTGTGGCAGCAAGGTCCCCAACACAGAGGCAGCAGCCAGGGCAAAGAAAAGGGCCAGCGTAAGTTTGAGTGACGAGAGCCGGGCAAGCAGAACCCCGGAGATGTTTTTTTCTTTGGCCATACGACAATTTGTCCTTTGGTTTCATCATCGCACAAACCGTCTTAAGTAACATACATACAGTTATCAGACAATAGAATGGATTTTCCTTCGAAGACGCGAAAGTTTCCAGGCTTTTTATCGCAAATACGCGAAGCTCATAGGTTTTCACGCGAAGACGCGAAGACGAACTTATTTTTACCCGTGTGCTCCGATGGCAACTGTGCCAGTCCTCAGTCCTCAGCCCAGTAGGGTGGGCACAGCATCATCGTGCCCACCATCCTTTATTCGCCGAATCCATATTCCGAGGCGGTATCCAATCCGCCGCCCCAATGCTCGGGGTAGATATCCAATTTGACATATCGATGAAAAGTCGAGTAAGGATAATCGCAGACCCTCTTGACCAACCCATGTTTTACTGGATTGTAATGGATGTAATCCATATACACGCGGTATTCCTCCTAGTTGCGAACCAGGTGTTCCCAATACCGTCTCTGCCAGATTGTCGGGCAAGGTCCAGATACAATGAAGGTGCTCCGGCAACAGGACCCATGCATCGAATTCTTATCTGAAAAGGCTGGGCGGTGGGCACGAGCTCAACACTCCGCAAGATGGTGGGCAACATAAAAACCGTGCCCACCCTACACCATTGCGAAATAACCCACGTTACAGTGTACTTGTAATTATCCCTTTATCGATGCTAAATCTTGAACACGACCGAATCCTGAATTCAAAAGGGTTTCACCCCTCAGTCCTGAATTTGGGAAATTCCGGAAGCTTTTCAAGAAGATCAATTAGGAGACGATCTGCTTTGGTGAAATCCATTTGTTTAAGTTCGGATGGATTTGCCCACGTGATCGCAACATGTTCGAGGAGTTGGAGCGTACCCCCGCGGATTTCGCACCAATATGCGTGAAGGTTGATCTCCAGGTCATGACCCTGCTGGGAGATTTCTTTGAACAAGCCGCGCACGCGAATATCGAGGCACAATTCTTCCTTTATTTCGCGAACCAGCGACTCTTCGAGACCTTCTCCGGGTTCGACTTTTCCCCCGGGAAATTCCCAAAGAAGCCCGAATTTTTTCCAGGGGGGCCGCTGGGCCGCAAGCAGCCTTCCCTCAGAGGGTATCAGGGCAGCAGTTACTTTCATAGAGCCAATCGATGTCTCCTTCTCCAAAGACTTCGGACCGCCTGAAGACACAATCAAGACTTGCAAAGCAGGTGAATCGCCCCGATTGCACCAATCATCTTCAAATATTACAATACAACATCGGACTGGAATAGAACAAGATGTGTTACGAAGAAATGGGCGGGGATAAACCTCGCTCCTATGGCGCCATCACGGGGTTCTTTTGTAGGGAGGGCTTTATGCCCTCCCGAAACTTGAGCCGGAACTCGGGAGGTTTGTCCTGAAACGAATGGGAGGAGAAGCGGTGGAGACCGAATTTGACGTGGTAATTTTGGGCAGCGGCCCTGCTGGGTTGCAGGCGGCCGTGCATGCAGCGAGGACCAGGGTAAGGGTGGCCGTTTTGGGGAAAGTGCAGAGTAGCGCTTTATTCAGGGCTCACGTCGAAAATTACTGCTGTATAAACGAGACGATTACCGGTGAGGCGATCCTTGACCAGGGGAGGGAACAGGCCAAAAAGTTCGGGGCCGTCCTTGTAGACGAAGACGTTCTTCACCTCGATTCTGATGTGAGCGGCCGATTCGGGGTTAGACTCGAATCCGGAGATTCCCTGCTCACCTGGACCATAATTCTCGCCATGGGAGTTTCCCGCAATCGGCTGAACGTGCCGGGTGAAAAAGAACTGCTCGGCAAGGGGGTCAGTTACTGTGTAGATTGCGATGCAAATTTTTACCGAAACCAGGTGGTAACGCTGGTCGGAAACGGCAGCGCGGCCGCCTCGGGCGCCCTTAAGATGCTGCTCATCGCCGGAGAAACTCATCTGGTTTGCAACACATTGGAGATATCGGAGCATCTGCGCTATCAGCTTGAGAGCAGCAGGGTGGAAGTCCACACGGGGCGCAGCGTGAGCCGCATTATTGGAGACAGTGAAGTCAAGGCGGTCCTGCTCGATAACGGGCAAAGCATAGAAACCGACGGAGTTTTCATAGAATTGGGGGCCAAGGGAGCAATAGAGCTTGCGTCTAATCTTGGGGTTGCGCTGGACAGCGATTCAATGCGCTTCGTTTCAGTCAATAAAAAGCAGGAAACCAATGTGCCCGGCCTCTACGCAGCGGGAGACATCTGCGGTCCTCCCTGGCAGATAGCCAAGGCGGTCGGCGAAGGGTGTGTAGCGGGACTGGAGGCGGCCACATACGCACGCCGAGTTAGGAGGGGGCAGACTGAGGTAGCAGGCTGAAGGGGTTTAGGCTGAAGGTTTTTAGGTACTGCCTTCAGCCTGATAGCCTTCAGTCTTCAGCCTGTTTTTCTAAGAGACCTGATTAACGAGTTTAGAACTTTCTCGGCCTCAATCATTTTGGATTCACATTCGGAAGTCTCAACATCAGTACAATAATTCAACCGCTTGGACAACCCGAACTGATAATGCAGTTCTCTTAAGGAGCCAAACGCAATTTCGAGAAAACGAAGGTATTCGGTCTTACTTTCACGTGCACACCCTTCGACGATGTTCGATGGGACAGAAACCGCAGATCTTCTCATTTGCGAAGTCAATCCATATAACTCATCCCAGGGGAATTCAGCCGTGAGCGCATAAATCAAAACCGCAATATCGTCGGCCAGCCTAAACGCGTGGAGCCTCATATGATCCCGCATCGTTTATCGCCTTCAGCTCAAAACAGGCTATTAGGCTGAAGGCAGTTAGGCAGTACCTTCAGCCTAAACCCCTTCAGCCTAATCCCCTCTATTTTCACTCCTCTATCTCTTCGACTGATTTCGCATCGATCGTACCGTCTATTCCCGGGACTGCGCTTTTTCCGCTTTCGCTGATCGTACCGGTGATTTCGACCATCTTGCCTTCCATTTTGGGCAAGTCTTTGCCCCTGACTATGTAATCGCCTTCATCGGTTTCGACAACGAATGTCTTTCCGTGCTTGACCAGGTTGCCTACAATCGTCTCTTCCTGAGCTGCAAAAGTTCTGGCGGGCGACAACGGTGAGAAGACAAGGATCAAAAAAAGAGCTGCGAGTAGAATGATGAAATGTCTGGGCATAAATCCTCCTGTAGCGGCCATTGAGCGCAACGTCAGAGTGAAGGGGCTTCGATCCGTCTAGGCCTCTTTGAATACCAGAATCATCCCCCGAAGTACATTCAAAATTCTTTTTTGTGTGGTTATCAAGATTTATATTGAATCCGTTCAATTTTTGAGATTAGAATCCAAGACATCGAAAGTATTGACATTGAGGCTTGTGGATTGACAAAAAGGGTGATTCCACCGGGTCGAAAATCGCCAGAGGGCGGAAAGCCAAATACACTCCACGCAGGGTCAATATGATCTTAACGCACAGTGAAGCGGCGCAGGAGTCTAATATATGGAAAACAGATTTCAATCGGACCTCGTACAACTCAAAATGATAATTCTCCAGATGGCGGCCCTGGCCGAAAAAGCGCTGGAAAAATCCACCAGTGCCCTCGTGGAAAGAAAGGACGACCTGGCCAGGGAAGTGGTGGCCGAAGATAGAGAAATCGATTTGCTGGAAGTGGAAGTGGACCGTCTCGCGCTAAGACTTCTGGCCCTGGATCAGCCCATGGCGCGGGACTTGCGATTCATAGTCGCCAGCCTGCGCATAGCGGTGGAACTCGAGCGGATAGGGGACCAAGCCGTAAACATCGCTCAACGGGCCTTACTCCTGAACAGCCGCCCTCCCCTTCCCCGCAACCTCGCCGTGGAAGAACTGGCCGAAACCGCCCTTGACATGCTGCGCACCGTTATATCAGCTTTTGTGAACCAGGATCCGGACAGCGCCACTTGCGTGTGCAAAATGGACGATACTGCAGATAGTCTCAATTACCGGATTCTCAAGGACTTTCTCGCCTATATGTCCAAAGAGGCGCCCGCCGTGGAAAGGTCGGTCCAGACGATTATAGTCGCCCGATGTCTCGAACGCGCGGCCGACCAGGCGACCAATATTGCTGAAAGCATTATATTTGTAGTCAAGGGAGTCAATATCAAGCACCATTGTCAGGCTATAAAAGAAGGAGATTAGCACCAGATGAAAAGAACGGTTGCCCTCATATTTTTGCCTCTGTTTTTACTGGGACTTGCCTCTGTAAGCCTTGCCGATGAAGTCACCCTCAAACCCTCAGGTGAGGGCCAGTGGGCTATCCTCGATTCAGGGGGACAAGAAATCGGAACACTTGCAAAGGTGGAGGAAGGCGCTTACAGCATACTGCCCAAAGGGGGCCAATACATTGGGATAGTTAGAAGCGACGGCAATTTGCAGATGACGGGCCGCCATCCAACTATGAGTCCCTCTCAAGCCCAGCTTTACCTCGATGTGCTCGAAGCGATAAAAACGCTCAAGTAATACCATGTCGCGTTCAAGATACACGAATTTTTTGGTCACGAAGAGCACGAAGAGCTTGAAGAAATTGCAAAATAATTCGTATCAATTTCGATAGATTTCCCTTCGTGTACCTCAAGAGCGACCGTGCGTCCTCACAAAAGATCGGACGCCGAGCTATAAGCTTCTAACGTGGGTTCGAACGTTTAACGCGGAACCCGAACAGAGTGAGGGCTCGCCCCTCGAACAGGTCTGCGGAATGAGGCCGGGTTGTCGATCGCATATCCTTCGCGTTCTTCGTGACCAAGTTCTCTTTAGATCGATTTACTCCCCTTTGCATTCCTTTCAATACTGTTTATCCTGTCCGGTATGGTCAAAGGATTCGGCGCGCCCCATCGTTGTTCGCGCCCTTCTCCCGTTTGCCGTTCACTAAATTTTGCTGGAGGATAAGCTGTGGCCCTATTCCTTGTTCAGCATGGAAAAAGCCTTTCAAAAGAACAGGACCCCGAACAGGGTCTTTCGGTGGAAGGCTTTGCGGATGCGCGCCGCATAGCGGAGGTGGCCTCAATGTATGGTGTGCGGCCTGAGGCTGTAAAGCACAGCGGGAAAAAAAGAGCGCGGCAGACAGCGGAAATCTTTGCCGGAGCGCTTCTGGGGGAAACGAGCAAAACCGGGGCGATTTCAGGTATCGGTCCTCTCGATGATGTCACCGCAGTTGCAAATACGCTCAAAACCAGCGATAATCTCATGCTTGTGGGCCATTTGCCCTTCATGGAACGGCTTACCGGTTTTCTGATAACCGGGGTAGTTGACCGGGTTGTCTTCAAGTTCCAGAATGGGGGGATAGTCTGCCTGGACAAAGACCAGGGCGGCCTATGGTGGTACATAAAATGGGCGCTTATGCCCAAAATTGGATAGAGACTCAAAAGTCCACGAGGGAAAGCACAGATGAGGGCCGAAAAAATCCGGGAGTCGGGGATTGCCGGAACCTGGTACCCGGACGATCCAGCTCTTCTGAAAAAGGATCTTTCCAGGTATCTTGACCGGGCCCGCACCCCCGATCTGGACGGAGAGCTAATAGGTCTTGTCGTGCCGCACGCCGGATATATCTATTCCGGGGGCGTAGCTGCATGGTCCTACAAGCTGCTTTTGAAGAACCGGTTTGACCGGGTGCTGATACTTGCTCCCAGCCACCGGACATCTTTCGGCGGGGCCAGCGTCTACAATCTTGGCGGATACCGTACTCCCCTGGGCGTTGTCCCTTTGGATCATGAACTGATCGATGATCTTTATAAAAATGCCGGCATCATTGGATACAACCCACAAGCAGACACCGGGGAGCATTCCCTCGAAATCCAACTGCCTTTCCTCCAGACCGTGTTGGGCGCCTTCACTCTGACGCCGGTAATAATGGGGGCCCAAGGCAGCGATTTTTGCTTGAAGCTTGCCAATGCAATTGCCGCGGCGTGCAGTAGCAGACGGGTATTGATTGTGGCGAGCAGCGACCTTTCGCACCACTATCCGTACGAAAAAGCGACGCTGCTCGATGGAGTCTGCCTGGATCGGCTCAACTGTTTCGATCCGGAGGGGCTGGCCCGGGAAGTGGAAAATCACAGGACCCAGGCTTGCGGGGCAGGGCCGTTGATTGCTATGATGCTTGCAGCAAGAAGGCTCGGCGCCGACCAGTGCAGGGTGCTCAAATACGCAAATTCCGGGGACGTGACTGGTGACAGGACCGGGGTTGTCGGGTATGCCGCAGCCGCAATTTACCGGAGCGCCAAAGATGCAGAAGCACAAGGACGATAAGCGACAAATGACGGGAGTCGATCTTGGATTGAGCGCCGAAGAGAAAGAAGAACTTCGGAAGATAGCTTTCCAGGCAATCCGCTGCCGCTGCCTGGGTGAGGTCATGCCCGTGATTGCAGTGGATTCTGCCAGGCTCAAAGAACCGGGGGCCGCCTTCGTCTGCATCCACAAGGGCAAGGATCTTCGCGGGTGTATCGGAATGATCGAAGCCCGCATGCCGCTTTGGGAGACAATCTCGACAATGGCTGTTCAAGCCGCTTTCGAGGACCCTCGATTCTGTGCGCTGGCAAACGATGAGATCGATTCGATCGACATAGAAATATCGGTCCTGACCCCGATCCGCCGGATCGCCGGGCCTTCGGAAATCGAAATCGGAAAACATGGCCTCCTGGTCCGCAAAGGATGCCACTCCGGACTTCTTTTGCCCCAGGTGGCCATCGAGCACGGCCTGGATCGTGATCGGTTTCTCGATTTGACCTGCCGCAAGGCCGGACTCCATGAAAAAGCATGGACGGATAAAGAAGTCGAGACGTATATATTTTCTGCGGATGTCTTTTGAATCGGTTGCCGGACCGTCCCGGTCTGGCGGTGGGTATATATTTTCTGCAGATGTTTTTTTGAATCGTTAGAGGACTTAATGGGCAGTTTACTCTACATCAACGAAGGCAGGCGGCGCATCGCCGCCAAAAAAGTGTTAACTCCGTGGCTGCGCCGTTTCGGGATTGCATTTGACGAAAATACGTCAATCCGCAAGCTTGATCATCGGGTGATTAAATACCTGGTCGTGGGTGGCGAGGACTCTTCCGCTGCGCTCTACGAGTTGATAATGGGAATAAAGGGACTAGGCCAGGCGCCCAGCTTCCCCTTCCTCGACAGCGAATCAAAAATGGAAGTAACCGACATAACGCTCTTTTTGCTCGATCTCGTTCGCTTCGAAGCGATGTACCGTCTGGGCTGGCTGGACGATTACCCCTTCCTGGAGGTCTCGCTGGTAGATCTCGTCCAGTCTTTCCAGGACAAGTTCTCGGTAGCCGGAAACAACGCTCCCGCCCTTTCCGCCGCTCATCCGCTCTATGAAAAATATGCGGCCGAGTTTGAAGGAGATCGCAATTCCTTCGTTCGAAAGCTCATTCCCGAAGCGATAAAGACTTTCTGCGATGCAACGGTGAGCAGTGAAGAGTGACACAATAAAAAATGCCCAAAGAGCGACTCCACCTATACCTGGCCGATAAGCTTCTAAGCGGGTGTGCAGGCAGTCCGCCCTCACAAAAGATCGGGCGCGGACTTGAAGCATCGCCCGCGCGGCCTCCTGGTGTAGCGGGAGACCCGAAACGTAGTGAGGGTCCGCCCCATCAGATCCACGGCCCCGACGCCTTTTCATTTTATATCGGGGCTATTTCACCGGATATTTTTTTCTACGACTTTCCCTTTTTTTCGTTATCGCCTATGGGCGATGCGATGCACGGCGTTTTGGAGCGGGAAGGGATTTCCATAATTCACAACTGGATTGCCCGGACCTCTTCGCCCTCACGCCGGGAAATCTCATGGGCGCTTGGCTTCGCCTGTCATTTTCTGGCCGATGAAGCCTGGCATCCGCTAATAAATGAGCTGAGCGGGCCAGGTTCAAGGCCGGATTTCTTTAAGGGAAAGAAGCTCTCGGAAATCGAACGCCACAGGTTGATCGAATCCGAACTCGAAGCCCTCTGGCTGGCCGGATCACCAGGGCCGCAAAAGTATGACCGTCTCCTGGAGGCTTTCAGTAAAGGGCGGGACCTGCTTTTTGAGATCGCCTCATACTATCGGGGATTCCTCGATTTTGCAGGACTCGGCGAACTTAGCGAAAAGGTTTCCGACAGGCAGATCGTCAAATGCTGGCTGAGCCAGATTTTTTTTCTCAGGCTTTTTGCTAACAGGGTGCTTGGCAGGCAAAGGGACCGCCTGCTGTCATTTATGCCGACCCGTTCTTTGGGGGCACTGGTCACGCCTGCCCATCCCAACCTGCCGGCTTTATTCGCGCGCGATTTGCCCGAAGACCAAAATCCGTTGAGCGACTCCTTCATGCGAAATGCGCTCAAGTCCATGGGATTGCAGTTGTGTGAGCTAGCAGATAATTTTAGATTGATGATTTGAGATTTTAGATTTGAATGAGAAAGAACTGAAGGAACGGTCCTCAATCGCTAATCTAAAATCTAAAATCTAAAATTCTACTTCCTTGCGTTCAAAACCGCCTTTACGATTCCTTCCCGGTCGATTCCCTCGGCGTTGTAGAGTTCTTCGGGTGTGCCGGAGAAGCCGTACTTTTTGACCCCCAGCCGCACGAGTCTGCACGGGAGGGCGTTTTCGGCCAGAACTGCCGCTGCCAAAGACCCTAGACCTGTATCGATATGATGGTCTTCGACGGTCACGATGAGGCCGGTTTTGGCGGCTTCGGCGATTGCTTCGGCATCGAGGGGCCTAATGGAGGCGAAATTTAGCAGAGCCGTGTCAACACCGTGATTTTTAGACAGCTCTTCGCACGCTTTCACCGCTTCGTGAATCGGCCGGCCATGGGCTAGAATGGCCGCGTGGCCGCCATGCCGGAGCCAGTCAGCCTTGCCCGGGGTAAAACGGTAATCGCCGGCAAACGCAGGCTGCCCGGCTTCGTCCAGAATTGCCGGGAGTTTTGACCGGCCCATGCCTACAAAGAAGTTACCGGGCTGTTCTGCAACATACCGAACGATCCTGTCTGTCTGGTTCGGATCGGCGGGCATGAATATGGAGAAACCGAACAGGTTACGGAGCAACCCAATGTAATCGATGCACTGGTGCGTCTGGCCGTCTTCTCCGACGTCTAGTCCAACGTGAGTGCATACCAGTTTGAGGTTTGTAGAGTTGATGTCGTTCAACCTGACCTGGTTGAAGACTTCGGTCACTCCAAAGACCCCGAAGGTGCTGAAGAAGGCCGCAAAGCCTTCCCTGCTGATTGCGCCCGAAACGGTTGCGGTGTGATGTTCCTGGATGCCTGATTCGAAGAACGCATTTTCCGAGACTTTATGGAACCCGTCCATTTTTACCGAGCCTTCCAGGTCGCAGCAAAAGCCGACGATCTTTGGCGCCGGCCCGGAGTTATTGAGCTTAGCCATGTCCTCGAGGGCATTCCCATAAGCGGACCTGTTGTCGGTGACAGTTTCGGGACCGTAGGTCCTGGGGGCGCCGCCTACGATGTCGGGATAGACGATCGGCTTCGAGAAATGTTTCTGAGACACTAGGCCGGCACACCGTCTTTGCTTCAGTTCCGCCAGGGGATTATCAAGTCCAAGCTCCTCGAGCGCTTTTGCGGCATCCGACTCGTTCAGAGTAGAGCCATGATATTTTGCCTTGTTCTCCATGAATGAGACGCCCTTGCCCATTATGGTGTGCGCGATGATCGCCGATGGAAAGCGCGGGTCGCCGGCCTCAAAGAGGTGAACCATTCGCAACGCCTGAAAAATCTGGTCGAAGTCATGCCCGTCTTCCACATAGACCACATTCCAATGAGCAGCGGCATAGTCGGCCCTGATATCCTGCGGCATTACCGTATTGGTGCTCCCGCCGATCTGGAGGTAATTGCGGTCGATGAGGCAGGCCAAATTGTTCAAGCCGTATTTTGAGGCAAACCGGCGCGCTTCCGAGATCTGGCCTTTCTGCTGCTCACCGTCGCCCATGAGCGTAAACACCCTGTTTTTTTTCGCCTGGAGTTTGAGCGCAAGCGCCATCCCGGTCGCGGCTGAAAGGCCCTGTCCCAGGTTGCCGGTGTTCCATTCGATACCCGGCACGCACGATTCCACATGCCCGGGAAAAGCCGACCCGGCGCGCCTGAACTCTATCGAGAAATCGTCTGCACCCAAGTAGCCGAACTCGCTCAGGACGCTGTAAACAGCCGGACTGATGTGGCCCATACTGACGATCAACCGGTCACGCCCCTCCCAGCACGAGTCGCACGGATCGTGCTCAATGGTGCTGTAGAGCATCAGGAGAAGATGAAGAGACGACATCGAACCGCCGGGGTGTCCGCTCCCGGCAAGTGTGGTGCTCATGATAATACGGCGCATGCAGCGCAGCCACATATCGCCGAGCGTCGTTTTCTGCTGATCGCTCAAAGAAGCCTGGTCCAGCGAAATCTTAAACATTCATGCCTCCGGCAAATTTGGAAATTACTAAATTCTTCAATTCCCTATTTTTTTCAGGACTGCTTCGACCAATTCTCCGACAGCGCGTGAAAAGGCGGTATCCGAACTAGCGAGCACCGGCTCCCCTCGGTCTCCTCCCTCGACCACTTTAGGATCGAAGGGTAATTGCCCCAGAAAATCAACTTTCATGGAAGTGGAAGTCTTGAGGCCGCCACCCGTCTGGAAAATGGGAATAAACTCGTTGCAATGCGGGCAGTAAAGTCCTGACATATTCTCGACAAGCCCCAGAATCTCCATACCCACCTTCCGGCAAAAGTTTATGGATTTTCTGACATCGGCAGTAGCCACCTCCTGGGGGGTGGTAACTATCAGGGCCTTCGCATCGGGTACGAGCTTCGAGATGCTGAGGGCCTCATCTCCGGTGCCCGGCGGCGAATCGATTACCAAAAAGTCAAGATCGCCCCAATCACAGTCGGACAAAAACTGCTGTACCACCCCGTGCTTTATAGGACCTCGCCAGATTATTGCGGAATCGGTGTCCTCGATCATCGAATCAATGGAGACTATTTTCAGATTGGGTCTGTATTCGTAGGGGAGGATCTGCTGGTCGGCAGAGATGTTCAGACGGCCGCGAAGCCCGAACATCCTTGGAATCGAAGGCCCATGCAGGTCTATATCCAGGAGTCCGACCTTGTACCCGTTCGTCTGCGACAACCCCAGCGCAAGGTAGCTGGCAATGCTGCTTTTGCCCACTCCTCCCTTGCCGCTCATTACCAATATTTTATTCCTGATTCGCGATAGCTTGCAGCCGGCGATGTCCTCTTTTGATCTTTTTTCCCCGGCGCTCTCACAACTCGAGCACGATTTCTGATCACATTTCATTTAAAACCGCTCCTGTTCGATATCGGGTAGTAAATCACATACCCGATGTTGATTGAAATCAAAGTTTGCCACATTAAAAGTTATCTTCCGTGAAGTCAACACCCTGGTGTCGGCGCAGGAGAACAGACGGTCTTTTTGACCGGGGATGATGAATTGTATTCTGTTCTGTGCAAGGAACACCTTTCGGTGGGGCGTTTACTTTTCGAATATATATTGATAACATTTGCGCCGTTAAAAGCGAATCGGGGAATGCTTTTTACAAGGAAAATTCCATGGATGAACAAATTAGTCTTCTCGACGCATTTCAGCAGGAATTCAATCTGCCCGAAGAGCAGAAACTGCTTCTGCAGCGTTCATTTTTCATCGAATGCCTTCCTCTTATGGATGCCTTCGAAAATATTGCGATTACCGACGAAGGCCGCATTCTTCGAGTTCTGACCAGACATTTGGGCATTCCGATGCTCGAGCGCGAAGATTATCCCGAAAAACCGGTGCTCCTGGAAGGAGTGTCGATGTTTTTTCTGCGAAAGCACGCTGTTCTTCCCATTCAAGTGGATAGCGGTCAGGTGCGGGTCGTTGTTAACAATCCAATGGACCTGCCGATTCTAAATATCGTCTCCAACTATTTTGGCGGAATAGAGCTAAAGCTTTGCGTCGGACAGCGGGAGGAAATTCGCAACGCCATCGACAGGCTTTATGGAACGGCTGCCCGGGAGGCCGAGGAGCAATCCAGAGACGGAATTACCATAGGCTCGGACGGGTTCGAAGAGGACCTCGAACACCTCAAGGGGTTGGCGCAGGAGGCGCCCATTGTGCGCCTGGTAAACGTGCTGATTTCAAGAGCACTCGACATGCGAGCCTCTGACATCCATTTCGAGCCATTCGAGCGTTCCTTTCACGTACGATGCCGTGTCGATGGTGTGCTTTTCGATCTCGATCAGCCTCAGAAGGGTATGCAGGCAGCCATCGTGAGCAGGCTGAAGCTTATGGCCAACCTCAACATTGCCGAACGCCGCCTGCCCCAGGACGGCAAGATCAAGATCCGGTTTGGAAATCGCGAGGTCGATATTCGTGTGTCCACCGTGCCGACTATCTACGGGGAGAGCGTGGTCCTGAGGCTCCTTTCGCAGGAGAACGTAGACTATGATCTCGCCAGTCTTGGCATTGACCAAAAAGACCTTGACTATGTTCAGAATTTGATCGAGCGCCCCTACGGTATGATTCTGGTCACCGGGCCGACCGGATCGGGCAAGACCACCACCCTGTACGGCGTTTTGAAAAAGCTCAATACAGTTACCCGCAAGATCATCACGGTTGAAGATCCTGTCGAATACCAGGTGGATGGGATAAACCAGGTCCAGGTAAAACCGCAGATCGGCCTCACCTTTGCCACTGCGCTCCGCTCCCTGGTAAGGCAGGACCCAGACGTTTTGCTGATTGGTGAAATTCGCGACAAGGAGACGGCCGATATAGCGATCGAATCGGCCCTGACCGGGCATCTGGTCCTGTCGACTCTGCACACTAACGATGCTCCGGGGGCAATCACACGCCTGCGAGATATCGGTATCGAGTCGTTCCTCCTGGCCGATTCACTTCTTTCTATCATGGCCCAGCGCCTCATCCGAGTGCTTTGCCCTCACTGCAAGTCGGAATACACCGCCCGCGAAGAGGACAGGAACAAGATCGGCGAAATATTGCCCGACCTGCCTCCCAGCCTCAGCATCTACCAAAGCAAGGGGTGTGAAAGATGCGGATACACCGGTTATAAAGGCAGGCAGGGAATTTTCGAGATCCTGCCGGTCAACGATGCTATAAAATCAGCCATAGTCGCGGGTAAAGATGCCGGAAGCATTGGCCCCATTGCATTTGAACTTGGTTATCGGCCTCTGGCTCACCACGGGTTTAGAAAAGTGATTGAAGGGGTAACGAGCCTTTCCGAGATCCTGAGGGTAACGAGTTTAGCGCAGTGAACAGTGAACAGTGAACAGTGAACAGTGAACAGTGAACAGTGAACAGTGAACAGTGAACAGTGAACATCGAACAGGGAGTCACTGGTCACGGAGTGTTTATGAGTTTTTTCCAATACCAGGCACGGGATGCAAGCGGGACGACACACCGGGGAGTGATGGAAGCTCTTTCGGAGCAGGATGCCGCCAGGAAGCTCAAATCGGGCAGGCTTTTTCCGGTCAAGATCAAGGCTGTAAAAAGTCAACTGAAGCGGCGGGTCCCTGAAGAGTGTATAATCCGATTTTTTTTCGATCTCTCCGATCTTCTTCTTGCCGGTTTACCGGTTGACCGAGCGCTTAGCCTCATAAGCAGCAATCAGACCAACAAGCGTTTTCAGAAAATGGTGCATGAGTTGTTCGAAAGCGTTCAGGGCGGCAGCGATCTATCCGGCGCTCTGAGTCAATATCGAGATGTATTCGGCTCCCTGTCGTCACACATGATAAGGGCCGGCGAAGCCAGCGGCACGCTCGGGCCCATTCTCAAGCGCCTGGCCCAATACCTTGAGCAGCGGCGCGCTTTTCGCCAGTCCCTGATCTCATCGATGATTTATCCTTTTATTTTGCTTTCGACATCTCTGGTTTCGATGATAGTGCTGCTGGTCTATGTCATTCCGAAATTTGCGCAAATCTTTCACGATCTGAATCAGAAAGTCCCTTTCCTCACGCAGGTTATGGTCGATGTCGGCGCGTGGCTCAAAGATTTCGGGTGGGCAGTGCCTATTGCCATTGCGGTGTGTTTCTGGGGCGGCAAATCTTTGCTCCGGAGGCCGGAGGTAAGGAGATTTGTAGACAGGTGTCTTTTCTGGCTCCCGTTTTCGCGTTATCTGATCCTTCATAGCGAGCTGACCCGCTTCTGCCGGACCCTTGGGACAATGCTGGAATCGGGTGTGCCACTTCTCAAGGCCCTTGGCCTTGGTCAGGAACTGATGATAAATTCCGTTTTGAGGGAGTCGATAGCTCCACTGCATCATGAAATAAAGATCGGACGGTCGATGAGCGATTTTTTTCGCGGCCATTCCGCTTTTCCGGCACGAATGGGAACAATGCTGCGAATATCCGAAGAACAGGGCAACATGGGAGCGGGCCTGCTCTCTCTTTCGGAATACTTTGAAAAAGAACTTCAACGGACGCTTCAAAGAATCATGACTCTGATGGAGCCTTTGGTGATCCTGTGCACAGGCGGGATAATCGCCTTGATGGTCATCAGCATGTTTTCGGCCATTTTCGGGATCAATGATATCAAATTCTAGTTAGTGTCCATCCGGAAACTGCGGATATGACACTTACAGTTTCCAATTAAGGTGAAATGTGAGGTCCTCCACGACTTATTTGCTATATTCCAGGAGTGCAGCCGGGTCCCGAACCCGGCATCGGTCTCACGGTTTTACCCTGCTTGAGATGATTGTTGTGCTGGCGATTATTGCAGTGACGATCGCTATAGTTGCCCCAAGGGTCGGCTCCAACTGGAAACAGGTTGAAGACGGCGATTTTTTGCAACACTTCACAGATTCGATAAAGAGGAGCCGCCTTTTCGCCATGAACAGCGGGCGCCCGGTCTCATTCAGGCTAAACGGAGACGCCAGGGTTTACGGTTTTGAGAACCCCCCCGAGCGCCCCATACCGCTTAATGCAGAGGTATTTTCCGAGCATCTGCAAAAGGATCCGGAAAGTGGTGATTTCCTTATTATTTTTTACCCGGATGGCAGCCTTGTCGGAAACGACCTCGAAGTTACCTTCGATCACGAGCGCACTTACCACGTCTTTATACAGCCACTGTTCGGATTGGTAAGCCTCGAGAGGAAAAAATAAACACGGTGACAAGAATACATATGCTTATCCGGCCCGGTCAATCTGCCCATCTGCGCGCCATGGGTTTCACTCTGCTCGAGATGCTGATCAGCCTGACAATCGGCACTCTGATTATCGGGGCGGTCATGGGAGTTATCTCGGAGTCGCTGCGCTACAGGGTCAATTTGAAGGAAAAGGCATATACTCAACCTATTCTGGAGTCCGCCGCACAGGTCATCCTGGCCGACCCGGCCAAGGCGGCGGAGGGTTTTGTGCGCCTGACCGAAATACAGGGATCTCCCGAGGTCCGTGTTTTGCTTTTCCAGGTCCCTCTTGATGAACAGGCGGAGGGCGGTGGTAAATCCGGCCGGCTAAACCGCGTGATGCTCGGCTACCAATCCGGGACCCTGGAATTCAGCATAATAATTCCAAACGACGACAAGTTTAAAAAGTGAGCATCAACAGTGAGCAATAAACAGACGGATAATCCGGCCTTGCCGTTCCTTTTCCGTACAGGCCGGAGGGGAAGGCGGTTATTTTTTTCCCGCTTTTCTAAAGGGCCGAAAGGGATTTGGGGCTTCACCCTGGTTGAGCTGATAATTGCTACAGCTATGTCCGCGCTCGTAATCGGCATCGTCTCGGTTTGTTTTTCGTTTGTTCTTAAAATATGGCAAAGCACTCAGAATCAAAAGCCGGACCAGACTTTCCTGTTGGCCGACCTGCTGGAGCGCCAACTGGCCGAAAGCGATCCGACGCCTGTCAAGTTATCGGATAACAACGCGCGTTCGATCTTCACCGGACAAAACAATTCGATCGCTTTTATAACCGCTCATTCGGTAAAAGCGATCTCTCAGGGCGTACCGGTTATCGCCCGTTACACGTATGATTCAAAATCAAGGGTACTATACTACTCGGAGCTTCTATTGGACCCATATCATCCGGAATCAATCCAGAAATTTATCTCCGGCCGGTCTGCAGGCGAGAAAGAAACTGATATTCGTTCATTCGGCATTGATTTTCCTGACTTCCAGCTTTCCTATGCCGGCAAGGAAGCAAAACAGTTTATGGAATCCTGGGAATCGGCGGGGGCAGTGCCGACCGAAGTCCTTCTGAGCTGGAAAGGCAACGATTCGCTGGTTCATGCCCGGGTGTGCATGGTAAACACACCTTTCCCTGTCGAAGTCAACACTGGGATCGTTCCCAATGCCGGAACAGGCGTATTGAACCAGTTGAACGGCGGACAGTAAAAGAGACGGAAAGCGGAAAATGGATAACCGATGCCGACAGACTGAAAGGGGTGTAGTTCTTCTCGCCGTGCTGTGGTGTTGCGCCCTGATCATGTGGTTTGCATTCCAGATAAGCGCGCAAACCAGGTTGCTTGGAGAGGACAGGATTCACGAGGTTCGCGCATCGCAGGCCCTCTATCTTGCCATTGGGGGATGTTATGAAGCCCTGGCCCGGATGGGCCAGCCGCCCCCCCTTAAGTTGGGCCGGTCCAACGGCTTGGACTGGCAACC
>OMOE01000182.1:17811-32440 GCA_900290365.1 Syntrophobacter sp. SbD1
GGGCCAGCCGCCCCCCCTTAAGTTGGGCCGGTCCAACGGCTTGGACTGGCAACCGGACGGGCAGCCCCGCATAGTCGAATATAAGAGCGGCATAGCAGTAGTTATCATGGAGCCCGAGGACCAGAAAATAAACGTGAACATGACCCAGGAGATTCAACTTAGGCAATTGCTTCAAACGGCCGGCGCCAGCGAACCGGACTCGGAGCAACTAGCGGACAGGATACTGGATTTTAACCATCCCGGCGACACGCCCAGGCTCCATGGTATGAAAAAAGATGCTTATGTCAGGGCAGGGCTTAACTACATTCCATTCGACGGCCCGCTAACCAGCCTGGATCAGTTGCTGCTCGTCCCGGGTGTCAGCCAGCAGCTTTTTTACGGCTATGATCAGGGAAGCGGTGATAGGATGAGCGAGTCCCCCGAGATTTTTAAGAATATTCTAATTCCGGCCAAGAATTCGCTTTTCAGCCTATTGACGATATATGGCAACAATGTAAACTTGCCTCAAAACGTTGACGAACAACCGGAATCCGTACTCAAAATGATGACCTGGAGACCGGGAGGAGTTTATCGCATTCTTTCTTTTGGCAAAAGCCAAAACGGGCCTCCGGGCGTGGGCATGTGTCTTATAGTGCGCTTTATGACCGGCGGGAACAAACCATATCAGATTTTGAGCAGAAAAATTATGTAGGGACGGGTCGCGGTTGAACGGCTCGTGATCCTTCCCGGAGACAAGCCATGCTGGAAAGCATAATCAAGTACAGACCGACCAATTTGAGCGTGGTCTACGTGGAACCCCGGAGGATCGAGGTAGTTCACGCTCACAGGCACTGGAGATCGTGGGAGATCGGAGCCGCCGAACAATTCCATGTCCCGAACGGAGAATCGGTTTTCGATCATTTACAATATCTGAACATGAAGCCGAAGGGGAGAAAAGGAAGCGCCCTGCTCGTCATTTTGTCGAGTGTTTTCTATTCGGTGCACAATGAATATTATCCCCTGTCGATAAAAGAACATCTTGACGAGACGATAAACTTCGACTGGCAGGAAAACCTATTTCAGGAGCATGAGAGGACGCTGCATTTTTTCGGACCTTCGATTGCTTTGAATCAGCATGTTTCAGTCCCAATTTTCTCTATCCAAACGGACACTTATGACAAACTGAATCAGGCGCTCAATGGAACTCTTTTCCATAGCTTTGCCGTAGCGCCCGGCGCGCTTGGTTTTTCAGCCCTGTTGCCCCTGGTGGAAGATGCCGGAGAAGAGTCCGAGATCGTTGCCAGGTGTCTGGATGATGACAACCTGGAGTTGCATCGCTTTTACCGGGGCGCCTTTTTGGAATCAACGGTAATCGGCAAGTCTTCCCATAACATGAAACTATTTGTCGAAAACCTAAAATGCACAGGAACCGGGGAATTCGATCCCCATATCCACCTTGTGTGGGCGCCCGGGGAGTGCAAATCAGCAGATCCGGCAGCAGGCTGGGAGCAGGCGGGATTGCCGATCAAAGTGCGGGAGATCTCAGAGTCTTTAGTTACAAGTTGGCTCCGGCGTTTGCTAAAACAGGACACGATTCACACTTTCGATTCCGAAATCCTGTTAAAACCATGGCAGATACCCCGCATTGCAGCGCCTCTGGCAGCTTTGATCCTGGTTTTCGGACTCTATGGCCTGTACCAGTCCCATTCAAGTGAAAATATGGTTCAAACCAGCAAACGCATCAAAGTTGAGATCAATCAGCTCGAAACCCGGTGGAAACCGATCGAGGAGCTTCAGACGCGAATTAAGAAGTTCGAGGAAGATCAAAAGACGCTGACTGAATTCAACCACGAAGACTATCAACTCCTTGAACTTATGAGCTTTCTTACTCAACTGACCCCCGATGACACATCGCTCAATTACCTCTCCCTTCGCAAAGGGCAGCTCATTTTGAGAGGCGAAAGCAAATCGGCGCTCAAGTATCAGGCCGAGCTGTCGAAAACAGAGGGGCTTACCGACGTAAAATTCGCTTCTCCCGTGACTCGAGCCCCGGAAAACGACATGGAGAGGTTTAACGTCCAGCTTCAGTTGGATATGGATAAGCTAAAGAAGAGTCTCGATGCTCTTCCCCCGGAAACAAATCTCGCGGCGCCCGACACCGAAAAAGCAGCAGCGATCCAGTGCCCGCCCCCCCCGGTCGAGGAGCAGCAGGCGGAACAGCCCCCCGAACAGGGAGCAACGGCCGAGGAACAAGCCCCCGAGGAGAACCAACAATGAAAATCGGAATACCGAATATAACGATTGGCGATATCAGGAAAAACCGATGGTCGATAGGTGCTTGCGCTATCGTGGCGGCGGTCTTGGCGATGGTCTATTTCATTTTTATAACCCCCATAATCGCTCAGAAAGAATCGCTTGAATCGAGGATAAAACAGCAAAAGGAACTCGTCGCTAAATACGAACAAAAGCTTAATCAGGCTCAAAACATACAGGAAAACATCGCCAGGCATGAGGGAGATCTCAAGGAGATGCAAAAGAAACTCTTCCAGGGGGGCGATCCGTACCAACTCGCCGCTTCTCTCGGAGATCTTCTCTCATCGAAGGGCTGCGCCGACGGGCAGAAGCTGGACATCAAAACCTACCAGGTGCTTGCCAGCCAGGAGCACGGTCTTTATCAGGAAGTGCATCTGCGTTTTAATCTACAGACAAATGTCGACGGCCTGTACTATTTTCTTTCCAAGGTAAAAAGTTCTGAGTTCGCAATCCAGGTGCAGGAAATTAATATACAAAAAATACAAAGAAATAAAGGACCCGACCTTGTGGTAAATGTGATTCTTGCCGCCCTCATGGAAAAAAGGGAAAATTCCTGACAAATTGAGCAGCAGGAAGCAGGAAGCGGCCCCCTCCCGTATTTATTCCCGCTTCCCGCTCCTTGATTCCCGCTCCCCTCTTCTTATTCTGTTGTCCATCAGTTGATTGTGATATAAGTACCACAATAAGGACAATCATAAGAGTAGTTCTACGACAGGGGGGGTCTTTCGAAAATGAGAATATGCCAGTCTATCCTTGCAATAATACTGGTGATAACCTCTATTTCCTGCCAGTCTGTACCGCAAAGCCCGGTTCCACGGACTGCTGAGTCGGAAGCTATTCATCAGGGCTGTGCGCCGGCCCCAGGGGGTGAAACCGGCACCGCTGCCGATAAATACTTAGAAGAACCCAGAGAAGAGCCGGAAATAACTAGATCAGTTTCCATAGGCGGCGAGACCAAGCCGCCTCCCAAAAAGTCCCCCATCAAGCCCGTGATCGCCCCGGTGAAGACGGGACTGTTGGGCCCTTCAACCCAGGAAATCCCCGAGGGGGCGGCTTTGCCTGCGCAGAAAGAAAAGCAGCGAATCGTCCTTAACTTCGAGAAAGCAGATATTGCAGAAGTTAGCAGCCAGATATTCAGCGATCAATTGAAGCTCAACTATGTGATGGATCAGACCCTTCAGGGCCGGATCAGCATGTATATTGATGGTGATTTCAATAACCAGGAGTTGCTTCAGATGGTCATAAGGGCCTATGAGGCTAATGGAATCAGCGTAATTCCAAAGAAAGGCTTTTACTTTATTCAGCTTTCTCAGAAGACCGGAGGCGGTCTTCCGACGGCCAATGAGCAACTGCTGGGAGAAAAGGGGACCCGGCCGCTGATAGTAATCTACCGGCTCCGATTCATGGATCCCAAACAGGCGAGCAATCTACTTACTCCTTTTCTGACCCCCGGCAGGAAGATCACGACCGACCCCGTAATCAACAGCGTCATATTTACTGAAGATACAGATAACGCCCGGGTCCTTATCAATCTTCTCAAAACTGTGGATATAAACGTTCTCCAGGAAGTAAGCATGGAGATCGTTCCACTTTCTTCGATAGCTCCCCAGGACGCCATTCAGGGGATGGAGGCCCTGATGGGCAAGCTTGGCGGGTTTAAGGAAAGCACCATCAAAAACAACCTGGCGTTCTTGCCCCTGAACAATTTCGGTGGCGTTCTGGTAATGGCCCAAAACCCGGAACTGCTCATATCTGCCAGACAATGGCTGCAAGCCCTCGATGTGCGTGGAGTTGGCAAACAGCAGGAAATCTATGTCTACTTTGTCCAGAACGGCCTGGCCACTGACATCGCCCAGATCGTGGCTTCCGTGCTCGGAATTTCAACAGGTGGCGGGATGGGACAGAAAATTGTGCCCTCGGGCACTAAGGGTGGCAGCACGTTCGGCGGTACCGGCGGCTTTGGCGCAGGCGGTACCAGCGGAGGCGGTACCAGCGGCTTTGGCGGAGGCGGTACCAGCGGCTTCGGCGGAGGCGGTATGGGAGGTCTTGGCGGAGGCGGAGGCGGAGGCCTTGGCGGCGGAGGTATGGGAGGGGGCACCTCCGGCGGCTCTGCTTTTGGAGGCGCCGGGTCGACGACGGGCGGAGTTTCCGGAAGCACATACGGAACCGCGGCATCTCGCGGCGCCACCGCAGGCGGAGGCTCGGCATACGGCACGACCGGAACTACCGCAGGGGCAGCCGCGCCGGGAACGCCCGGCAGTATCTTTACCGGCGAGGTAATGGTAATTCCCGATGAGGTAAATAATGCAATAGTAATCCGGGCAAACGCCGTCGATTATGCAAAGATAAAGAAGACTATCGAGACCCTGGATATTCTTCCGAGGGCCGTGCTGGTGGAGTTGATGATTGTCGAAGTGGACTTGACCAAGGATTTCGAATTCGGACTGCAATATTGGTTTCAGCAGCATCCCCAGTCTCAAACCGGCTATGGCATCTCTTTCGGAGGACTCTCCAACAACACCACCGTCAGTTCAGCCTCTACCGTCTCTAATTTCCCCCCCAATCTCGGCGCGCTGTCAGCCGCTTCGGGGCTCACGCAGGCCGGGTCGATCGCAATGTCCTGGGTCGCCAATTCACAGAATGCGGCGGTTCTCTTGCAGGCACTTTCATCAAAGACCCATACAACCGTGCTTTCAACCCCCACTCTACTGGCCACCGACAACAAGACGGCAAGCATCATGGTGGGTGGAATGCAGCCGATTCCAACCGGTACGGTCTCCGGCACTACCGTTGGGGCCGATCTTTATAGCACGATCGACTATGAACCAACCGGCGTTCTCCTCAATATTATCCCTCACATAAACGCCGGAGGCCTTGTCCGCCTGGAGGTCCAGCAGATTGTCCGGGACGTATCGGCCAATGCGACCGTCGGAGCCGCCAATACCGCTCCAACATTTACCGAAAGGGATATAAACACCACCATTTTCGCACAGAACGGCAAAACTGTCGTAATCGGCGGGATAATCCTTGCCAACAACCAACTCGCGAAAACGGGAATTCCCTATCTCGAGAACATTCCCTTACTATCTCCCCTTTTCGCCTCCAAGTCCACCAGTTTGCAACGGACCGAACTCCTGGTGGCTATTACTCCGCACGTAATCGATCAAAGAGGATCTCAAGCCCCTGCCGAACTGCTCCAAAAACTGCAAAACTTGAGGCGGAGGGTCGGGGAATAATAAACAGGGTGACGCTCTGTGCTGTATGGACGGGGTGGACCCTCGCTTCGCTTCGAGCCCCGCGCTTATCATGAAATCGTCACCTGACATGGATAGTCCGGCGCCCGATCTTTTCGTGAGGGCGCATCCCCGCCCGTTCTTGGACGCAAATTGGTATAATCCCCCTTTTCTGAATTCCTGAGTTTCCGTATAGCCTTGACTTCGCGCTAACTATTCCTAAGAAATACAGTAATAGCATGCACAATACGGAGTTGCGTTCAAATCGGGTACTACGGGGGGGGCTTATATAAAAACCCTCCCCTGCAAAAGAACCGCGTGAGGGTGTGTACGGGCGGGGTTTATTTTCTTGCCGCCGCCGAAGGTAGCGGCAAACCTGGCTGGCGGTCCCACCGCCTTGAGGAGGTCACAGCGAAGTGGAGAACCGGCAACGCGCTTTAAATCTGATAAAGGGTGACGGCAACGATGAGGAGCCGCTTAAAAGCTGTGAGGTCAGTGCTGAGGGAAGACAGGATGTCGAGCTTCTCGACGCCTATTCGCGGGCTGTCATAACCGTAGTGGATTCGATAGGGCCGGCGGTGGTCGGCATAAACGCACACTCCGGTGAAAAACGGGCGCCGGCCGGATCGGGCTCCGGGGTGATCATCACGCCGGACGGCTACATTCTCACCAACGATCATGTGGTTCGGGGCGCCAGCCGCCTGACTGCAACGCTGAGGGACGGAACAAGCATGGATGCTGCGCTGATCGGGGCTGATCCCGCCACAGACCTTGCTTTGATCAGGGCGGGAGGATCGACCCTGCCTTATGCCTCAATCGGAGATTCGTCGGCCCTGCGGGTAGGGCAGCTCGTGATAGCCATAGGAAACCCCTTCGGATTCCAGTCAACGGTTTCAACCGGTGTTGTGAGCGCGCTTGGCCGAGCCCTGAGGAGCTCTGATGGCCGGCTGATAGAAAACATTATCCAGCACACGGCGCCTCTAAATCCTGGAAATTCAGGCGGCCCGCTCGTAGATTCCAGAGGACGGGTGGTCGGGGTCAATACCGCCATAATAGTTATGGCCCAGGGGATAGGCTTCTCGATTCCCTCCAATACGGCAAAGTGGGTGGTATCTCAGTTGCTGATGCTCGGGAAAGTGAGGCGCGCGCACTTGGGGATAACCGCCCAGCAACGCCCGCTTGCACGGCGCATGGTGCGGTTTTATGGATTGGGCACAGAGTCAGGCGTCGAGGTCATTTCGGTAGCGCCGCAAAGCCCCGCGGCGAGTTCCGGCATCCGGGAAGGCGATATTATTGTAGCCATAGATGGAAATGAGGTGTCCAGTGTAGATCACATTCACAGGTTTCTGGCCGAGTGGCAGATCGGGACCCCGGTGAGGATCACCGTCATTCGCGGGCAGGATCGCATGGAACTTGAGGTTGTTCCCAATGATTAGTCAATGGTGATCGGGAGTATTGAACAGTTCATTTCCCCTCCTTCGACTGCTTTTTCGCCTGTTCGATCAAATCGAGCAAAGATGCGATCTTCTCCTTTGGCTGCCTGTTGACAAACTCTGCCCATCTTTGCGGCGAAATCGATTTTCTGAGGTATGCTTCTATCGGAAAGAAGGGCTGCCAGCACGCGATGATTCGATGACACGGCAAGTCCCCTGCTTCCTGCAGACAATATGTGAAAGGCGCCTCCCCGCCCAGCCTGGGACACCTGATCAAAAGTTCTTCGGCCATTATTAAGCTTCCTCAATCTATTTTATGAAATCCATATCATTTTTTTCATCCGCTAACCTGGTGTCCTGAGTCAGTAATTCGTTCGTTTAGTTCTGGTCCCCGGCCTGCGCCGGGGTGACGCATGCAGCTGCTCTCATTCCAATGATTGAATTATGTTGTGCACTTCTGACTCAGGTCACTAGTTTAGCATTTGGAAATTCCTCATTGTATCAAACCTAAATAACCGGGAATTTGTAAAACGGCAACACTTGTACCGTGTAACATGCAGCGCTTCCAAATCGATGCAGGGTGGGCACGGAAAAGCCCGTGCCCACCTGTAATATATCTCCAGCCGCCATTTTAAGGTTTCGGAAAGTTTTCGATCGATTTTAGCGCCCGCTGAATTTCCTCATCACTCAGCCTGTGTTGGGTGAGTTTGCCCGAAAGGAACGCATCGTAGGCGGAAAGATCTATTATCCCGTGACCGCTGAAGTTGAAAAGAATCACCTTCTCCTTGCCTTCCTGTTTGGCGCGCTCCGCTTCCTGAACCACGGCCGCTATAACGTGGTTGGTCTCGGGAGCGGGGATTATTCCCTCCGTCCTTGCCCATTTTACTCCCGCCGTGAAAGTTTCAATCTGATCATAGGCCCTTGCCTCGACGATACCCTCCTTGACCAGATGTGAAACAATCGGAGCCATACCATGATACCTGAGCCCACCGGCATGAATCGACTCGGGCATAAAGTCATGACCCAGTGTGTGCATAGGCAAAAGGGGCGTGGTCATGGCAGTATCGCCAAAGTCGTATGCGAATGGACCACGGGTAAGAGTCGGGCAGGACGTCGGCTCGGCTGCAATAACCGATATGTTTTTGCCATGGATTTTATCGCGTACGAACGGCAGCGAAAGACCGGCAAAATTGCTGCCTCCGCCGGCGCATCCCATCACTACGTCGGGGTATACGTCTATTTTCGCAAGCTGCTTTTGTGCTTCGAGACCGATGATGGTCTGGTGGAGAAGCACGTGATTGAGGACGCTGCCCAGAGAATACCGGGAATCCGGGTTTCCAACAGCATCTTCGATGGCTTCGCTAATCGCTATTCCGAGGCTGCCGGGAGAGTCGGGATTTTCTGCCAGGATCTTTCTCCCAGCCTGTGTCCTGTCGCTCGGACTCGCGATGCATTCAGTCCCCCAGGTCGCCATCATAAGGCGGCGGTAAGGCTTTTGCTCAAAGCTGATTTTCACCATGAACACCCTGCACTCCAGACCGAACATCGCGCACGCCATACTGATGGCGCTTCCCCATTGGCCCGCCCCGGTTTCCGTCGAAATCCGCTTAATGCCGAACACCTTGTTGTAATAAGCTTGGGCCACAGCCGTGTTGGGCTTGTGCGAGCCCGGAGGACTTGCCCCTTCGTACTTGTAGTAAATCTTTACGGGGGCATCGAGGGCCTTTTCGAATTCGATGGCACGGCAAAGCGGAGTGGGGCGCCATATGAGGTACTTTTCGAGCACCGGTTCCGGAATGTCTATCCACCGGTCGGTGGATACTTCCTGCTCTATCAGATTCATTGGGAAAACAGGGGCCAGGTCCTCCGGACCCACCGGTTTGCCCGTTCCGGGATGCAGCGGCGGGGCCATCGGCGTGGGCATATCGGCTAGGATGTTGTACCATTGCCTTGGGATTTCATTGTCTGCCAAAACGACCTTTCTTTGCTCCATTTCCTTTTCTCCTCCCTGCCTTTTAAGGTTTAGAACCACGCGGCCAAAAGACAAAAAAGCCGTGGGTCAGGTCATGACATATGAACCTGGCCCCACGGCCCTTAAGGTATACGGAACGGGGTCTTATGTGGACAGGCTCAGTTTGAAGCCTGCCACAACCACACCATTGAATAGTCTTTGGAAACGGCTGGGGCCATAAAGTCCTCTCAGTCTTAATCTTTACTTAATACAGCGAAAAGCTCAATGTCAAGGAAAGTTTGTCAAAGACGATCAGTGAACCTATTGGGCCTTGCGCCGCCACCTGGCCGAAAAGAACCCATCCACGTCGTGTTTATGAGGCAAGGAACGGTAGTAAGGCCCGGAGACCATGTTACAGCAGGCGTGAGGCAGGTTTTCGGCAGCAGGTTCCAGGGCAAGTTCGGGGTGTAGCAGGCCAAGACTGCCGGCAACCGACTCGTTTTCATCCCCCAAGACCGTACAGGTTGCATAAACGAGCACCCCGCCTGGCTTTAAAAAACGTGAGGCATAAGATAGCAACTCCTTCTGGAGTTGAGCCAGCCGGTAGGGATCTTTTATGTGCCTTCGCCATTTGATGTCGGGCTTTCGCCTTATTGTCCCAAGGCCGGTGCAGGGAGCATCAAGCAAAACACGATCAAAAAGGCCTGCCGACTCGGGTTGAAGCGTCATGACATCTTCTGCGGCAGTGCGGATTATCGCAATTCCCTGCCTTTGAGCGCTCTTTTGCGCCTCTTCGAGTTTCCATGCGGAATTGTCTACGCTCAGCACTTCGCCCTGGTTTTTCATAAGGATGGCAATGTGCGAGGATTTGACGCCCAGACCACAGCAAAGATCGAGCACTCGCTCGCCGGGCAAAGGGGAAAGCAGTAACGAGACCAGTTGCGAGGCCTCGTCCTGCGTTTGCAGCAGGCCCTGCCTGAAAGCGTCCGTACCGGTGACGTCCCGCCTGAGCGATTTTGCCCGCACTGCATGTTCGAGCAATGGTGAAGGCGCAGCTTCGATCCCTTCGGACTTCAAAGATTCAATCGCCTCCTCGCGCGAACCCTTGAGGGTATTGACCCGGAAGACCGTCGGAGCGATCCTGTTATTGGCCTCGCAGAAAAGCCCGGCTTCCTCGATCCCCATCTCGTCGATCAACCTGCGCACCAGCCAAATCGGGTGAGATGTCATTACCGCCAAATGCGCGGCGGGGTCCTTCACAGAATCGGGCCAGTTCCACTCGTCGCCCTTTCTTGACGCCTGACGCAAGATTGCGTTTATAAACTTGACAACGTAAGGAGGCTGGCTGGTCTTGGCGAGTTCGACCGTGTCGTTTACGGCTGCGTGGTCCGGCACGCGGTCCAGAAACAGGACCTGATACATTGCCAGCCTAAGGAGGACCCTTACTGCGGGGGCAATTTTGCCCGGGCTTGTCCTGCTAAGCTGATCTATGTGCCAGTCGAGGCGCCCCTGCCAGCGCACAACACCGTATACGAGTTCCGTTAGAAGCGCCCTGTCGCGGACCTCAAGACCCGAGTGGCGCTCCAGCGTGGTCCGGATCAACCGGTCTGGGTGGGAAGCCTTCTGTTCCAGATGCAGCAGGACCTGGTAGGCAAGCGTTCGTGATGTGATCATTAACTTCTCTGAAGAACCTGGCTCAGCACGGATTCAACCCGGTCAATAGCGACCCTGGTATTGAGGCAAGGTCCAAAGGGCCGCTGGTTAAAAATACCGTAAACGGGCAATGGAGTCGTATCCTGGATACCGCTGGTCAGGTCCCGTTCGCATGCTACAGCTATAATCAGGTCCGGACGGGTATCTATGACGATCCGGCGGGCGATGGTCCCTCCCGTGGCTACCGCAATGTGTGCGCCGTATTTTTCCGCAAGTCCGAGAAGGTCCTTTATGCAGCACTTGCCGCACCGTTTGCAATTGTCCACCTGGTGGGTGATTTTCACTTGGCAGTCTTTGTCCTGCAGGCAGTGAGGCATCAGGAGCAGGATGGATTTGGGCGGCTTTCCACTTCGGCACTGGGCCAAAACAAGCTCGTTGTTTACGGCCACAAACGCATGCTGAACCTGTTCCCGGCGAAATCCGGCCAGCCTGCCGACACCTATCAAAATCGGAAGCAGCAGCCTGATAGCGACACTGCGGAGCCTCCTTGAAAAAAGAACATCTCTGCCCAGGGCAAAAACGGCCACCATCAACCCGAGGCTTCCGAGAAGAACTGCTACGGCCAGGACAGTAATGCCCCCCATTATGAGCGGCAGGTAGACCGAAATACGGCTAAATCCGTAATAAGGAACAATGTAGAGGAGGACCAAAACGGCTGTGGCAATGATCCCGAAAAGCGCCACGAGGGATATGATGATCCACTTTTCGGCGCCACCGGCAGCGGGACTGAAATCAGAAAAGGTTTCTTGTTGAGGATGTTCTGACGGTTTTTCCAATTGAGTCATTCCAGAAATGAGCCCCTCTGTATCGGCCTGCCACGGCTGAATTCATTGGCCCTCATGCGCCGCTGCCCCTCCATTTGAAGCTCCCCGATGCACAGAGACTGCCCGCAGCCCCCCGCAACGACCAGACCGCATTCCGCTATACCGGTCACCTCGCCCGGGGCGCTCTTTACCGCGAGGGGAAATGGGGCGGCTCCGAAGCACTTAACCCTCTTTCCTCCCAGGAAAAACCACGCGCCCGGCGCCGGATCAAACGCCCGAACCTTATTTATAATATCTTTTGCCGCAGAATTCCAATCAATCCGAAGCTCCTCCTTTTGGATCGGAAGGGCGGAGGTAGCCAAAGAGTTATCCTGAGCATGGGCTGAAATCCTTCCGGCCGTCCAGTCGAGCAGGGTGTCGGCCAGAAGTTGAGCGCCGTATTCTGAGAGATTTTTGTAAACCGCTCCGAAAGTGTCCTTCGGACCTATAGGAACTTCTTTTTGCGAAAGCACCGGCCCTGTGTCCATTCCGGCGTCAAGAAGCATTATGCTGATTCCTGTAAGGCTTTCGCCCGCCAGTATCGCGCGCTGAACGGGGGCTGCCCCCCTGTAGCGAGGCAAAAGAGACCCATGGACGTTCAAGGCCCCCAGTGGGAAAACATCAAGGAAAGATTGAGGAAGAATTTGTCCGAAAGCCACCACTACTGCGCACTCGGCGCCGTATGCCCGGACTTTTTCGATAACTTCGCCCCCCTTGATGCTTTCGGGCTGGAATACAGGGACACCCTCCTCAACAGCCAACGCTTTGACAGGCGATTCATGAATCCTGCGGCCTCTGCCGCTCGGACGGTCGGGCTGGGTTATTACAAGTCTGAGTTCGGCTTTGCGCTCCATCAATTTTCGAAGGGAAGGCACGGCAAACTCAGGGGTTCCAAAAAATATTAATCCAGGCACGGTTGCGATTCTTCCCCATCCTTGAGCTTCTTTTTCCACTTTCTTTTGAAAATGTCCCTGGCAATCGGGCCTATCCGGTCGATGAACAATTTACCTTCCAGGTGGTCCATTTCATGCTGGAGAGCAATCGCAAGCAGACCACCGGCTGCTATTTCGATCCTTTCCCCCTGGCGGTCAAGTCCTCGCACCACCACTTCTTCGTACCGCGTTACCTTGGCAAAATACTCCGGCACGCTGAGACAACCTTCTTCGAATGTTACTTTACCGCGGGCGTCTACCAACCCTGGATTCATGAGCACTATCAGACCGTATTCGGATTCCTCGCGTTGAATATCTATTACCAATATGCTGAGAGATCGGCCCACCTGATTGGCGGCAAGGCCGATTCCCGGGGCGTCGTACATCGTCTCGATCATGTCGTCTATCAGGCGCTGAATGCCATCGTCGATATTTTGGACGGGTTCGGTCTTTTGGCGCAATACCGGTTCAGGATATATACAGATAGGAAGAATTGACATTTAAAAGTTTCCTCAAGCAGTCTAACCCAAGCTCTTACGGATCCCATAGGACCCTATACCGTGCCTTAAGGTACTATTGTAAATTGTTGGACCGCCAGTTTCAACGGGATTCGCCTGCGCCGGCCTATAACAGATAGCAAAGTGACTTCCACACACATGAATTTGCATTCTACCCTGTGTGCATGAATTGTGCTACGATTAGAGGGTTTCCGGGTCGTAGCCGCCGCAGGTTTGAGTGGCGAACCTGGCTGGCGGTCCCACCGCCTTTTCATGCCGCCGCCGAAGGTTTGAGTGGCCACCTGGCTGGCGGTCCCACCGCCCAGAAAGGAGTCCGTGGTGCAAAACAGGAACGACCCTGTCGAAAATCCACAGGTAAGTGTTATTATCCCAGCCAAAAATGAGGCGCAGGGAATTGGGCAAATAATTGGAAGGATCACCAAGGTCCTGGCCGAAACCGGCCGCAGCTATGAAATTATCGTAGTCGATGACGGATCTACCGATGGGACTGCGGTGAGTGCCCATGAGGCCGGCGCCAAAGTCCTTTGCCATCCTTACAATATTGGAAACGGGGCCGCGATAAAAACCGGTATCCGTGTTGCGAGAGGCAGCGTCTTTATAATGCTGGATGCAGACGGCCAGCACCCGCCCGAAGATATTCCAGCCATGCTGGAAATGCTCGAAAAATATCACATGGTAGTGGGGGCGCGCAGTTCGGATTCGGACGTGAGTTTTCATCGAAACCTGGCAAACAGTATCTACAACCGGTTTGCCTCATACGTGTGCGGTCGCCCCATCGCCGACCTCACCTCGGGGTTTCGGGCGATCAGGGCCGGCGCTGCAAAGGAGTTCATAACTCTTCTCCCGAACACATTTTCCTACCCTACAACAATAACTCTTGCCACAGTGCGCTCGGGCTACAGCCTGGCTTATCTGCCGATAACAAGCCCAAAGCGCGCGGCGGGAACCAAGAGCAAAATCAAGCTCCTGAGGGACGGAGCTCGCTTTTTCCTGATAATTTTCAAAATAACGACCCTGTTTTCACCCCTGAAAATCTTCCTGCCGGCCGGCATTTTCACCTTTTTGATCGGAGTCGGCTACGGTCTGTATAAAATCTTTATGTTGGACGGCCGCTACGGTCCGACCTCTCAAATGCTGATCGTATTCGCCGCGCTGATCTTTCTAATCGGGCTCGTATCCGAACAGATCACCCAATTGCGTTTCGACCGCAACATACCATTTGCCGGTGAAAGGCAAAGAAGATTTACGGACCGGGTAAAAGAAATGGACCCAAGTTTTTCACACGAAGCCCCAAAGAAACAAAATTGATACAGATACCGGCGATACGAAAGATTATTCCAACAGTAGTTCTTGCTGCCTTTACCGGCTCTTGGCCCACTGCCGGATGTCATCTTGCCAGGCGCAAACATATTTTTTTCCGAGCCGCCGCCTTCGGTAAAATATACGGCCATCCTCCAGAAGAGGGCCCCTATATCCTCGAATAGAGCGCTCGGATACTCCAAGAAATGCGGCAATCTGCTTCCAGCCCATTAGCAGATCGTTTCTGTCCATGGTATATTCCTCGTTGTTTCAATTTTTAATTTTGATTTAACAAGTAGTGTGGACATCATCCGCTAATCCATCAGCTTTTCATAGGTTACGCGGGGCGCTGCGGGCTTGAAGTTCATACACCACTTGAGTCCACTCGATAGATCGTAAGCGTTCGGAGAACCCCACCTTGTAAGTGAAATCGTAGCCTGCCATGATCTTCTGAA
>OMOE01000180.1:0-197 GCA_900290365.1 Syntrophobacter sp. SbD1
TTCCCTGTTTATATATCTGGCGGTGGGACCGCCTGCCATGTTCGCCGCTGCCTTTCGGCGGCGGCAAGAGAAAGGGCGGTGGGACCGCCTGCCGGGTTCGGCGCTGCTTTCAGCCGCGCCTATCCGGGTGGACGGATCTTTATCGTGCCCGCCGTTTTCGTCGAGATGGTCCATTTGTCCAACATGAAGGAGAAACG
>OMOE01000180.1:207-23342 GCA_900290365.1 Syntrophobacter sp. SbD1
CCCGCCGTTTTCGTCGAGATGGTCCATTTGTCCAACATGAAGGAGAAACGACAATGTTTGCAAGAATCGGCAACTCGTTTAACAAACGCATTGGTATGAAAACAATTGTGGGGGTGGTTGCGGCATCTTTCCTGGCCGGTATTTCAGTGTCCGGGATATTCGACAGGCATGCCGGCGCCACACCCGACCCGGCCGCCACTTACTCTCAAAGTGACTCGGATCAACATGTGATCACCAGCCCTTTTACGGCTTTGGCCGAGAAGTGCACACCCTCGGTTGTAAATGTCAAAATAACCAAAGTCGAGAAAACAGGCTTTGGTCAGATGCAGGGGCAGATGGCCCCGTTTCGAGATTTTTTCAACCTTCCCCAATTTCCGCAGGATCGAACCGTTCAGGGGGCGGGATCGGGGGTGATCATTTCCAGCGACGGCTACATACTTACCAACAATCATGTCGTTGAAGGCGCAAAAGAAGTGTCGGTAACCCTGGCAGACAAGAGAGAATTAAAGGCACAGATCGTCGGACGGGACCCGAAGACAGACATAGCAATAGTTAAGATTGAAGCGGGAGAAAATCTACCCGCGGCAACAATCGGAGACTCCGATAAAATAAAAGTTGGCGATTGGGTGCTTGCCATTGGAAATCCTTTTGGACTGGGAAACACTGTCACCTCTGGAATTGTAAGCGCAAAAGGACGCGTGATCGGCGCTGGCCCTTATGATGATTTCATTCAGACGGACGCCTCCATAAACCCCGGCAACTCGGGTGGCCCTCTTTTGAACATGAACGGGCATGTAGTAGGCATCAACACCGCCATCAACCCCAACGGTCAGGGTATAGGGTTCGCAATACCCGTCAACATGGCAAAACCCCTTATTCCCCAGTTGGAAGCAAATGGGCAGGTAACCCGCGGCTACCTGGGGGTAAACATTCAGTCCGTTACACCGGAGCTTTCCAGTGCCCTGAAACTGGCAAAGAACAATGGCGCACTGGTTGCCGAGGTCATACCGGGCGGACCTGCCGACAAGGCGGCAATCAAGGCCGGCGATGTAATAGTCTCATTTGATGGAAAGCCCGTGCATGACAGCCATGACTTGCCTTCGATGGTTGCTGCGGCGGCTATTGGCGGAGAGGTCCCCGTCGTCGTTATCCGGAACGGGAAAGAGATCAAGACTACCGCTGTCATTGCAAAACTCGACTCCGACGCAACCATGCTCGGTGACAGCAAAGCGCCGGCTCGGGGGAAGTGGGGGCTTCAGCTCGGGGAATTGTCCCCGGAGACGGCGCGGCAGCTTGGTCTCAAGGATGACCATGGCGTCATGGTTGCCGGTGTGCAGCCCGGAAGCCCCGCCTATCACGCATCGATCCAACCGGGTGATGTGATAATGGAAGTAAACCGCCAGGCTGTAAAATCAGTGGACGACCTCAAAGAGAAAATCGCCAGGGCCAAAGATAGCGATCCTCTGCTCCTTCTGGTGAAAAATGTCCACGGCAGCCGCTATGTTGTTTTGAAGGGATAGGTAAGAACGAAGATGGAAGCAGGGAGCGGGAAGAAAAGTATTGAGGATTTTAGATCTGCAATCTGCACCGCTCCCCGCTCCCCGCTTCATTCAGAATACGGAGTATCGAATCTTGTCACCATCCCTGAAGCCCCTGGCAAGCTCCATGTGTCGCAAGGTTGCGAAGTTATTTTGAAACTGCGCTTCGCTTAGCGCGAGACGCTGGCAAATTTCGGGACCTTCAAGGGGGCCTTCGGTCTTGACCAGATTCAAAATTCGCCCCTGGACCTCGGTCAATTGCGGATTTTCCCTGGTATTCCTCGCGCTGTACACTGCCCACGGATCGCCCGTGACAGGCTTTGCCTTCTTGTCCAGGTAACAGTCCTCGCAAAGAGATTCACCGGCAAACTCATAAATTTCAGGCGCCTCTATTGAGGCCCCGCATTTTTCGCATTCGCTCATTTCAACTCGCCCGACTAATACGTTTGGCAAAATCTGCGTTAAACCTCGAGTTCAAAGCCCACGTTCCCGAAGGCGAACCTGTCGCCAAATTCGGAAGCCAGCCGCACCGCCGGGGCCTGGCCGGTACAGTGGCTGACTGCAAGCACTTTAATATCGAATTCTTTAAGAGCCCGAATGGTTGGATCGAATTGCGGCTCGGGCGAAAGGCCAAGATGCGTGCCTCCAAGCACTGCGTAAATGCGCTTTTCTCCCGTCCGCTCAATTGCATGCTTGAGGATGTTCACCACTCCCGCGTGCGCACACCCGAGAACGACCACCAACCCTCGCGAAGTCTTCAAAATCATCGAAAAATCATCGAGAAAGGGATCCTGTACCCAACCTCCGTCACGAGAGACGACCAATTTGGGGGAGCCAAGCTCGAAGAGGGTCTTGCGCGGCACCTCGCCCGTGACGAAAACGTTCGGGGCAATCTCTGAAAATTCCCTGACCCATTCGAATTTGGCGCCCCTGGTCGTAAGATATGCCTGAGGCCATGGCATGCCTACAGATATTGGTTTTTCCTCTCCACCGGGCGTAGGCATCAGCCTAAACCTTTCATTGAAAATATCGGGATGAGCTACAACGGGGCAGGCGCCTTTAACTCCCAGGAATGTGAGAAGCCCTCCCACATGATCGAGGTGACCGTGACTCAATACGACCTTTGAAACATCCTTCAGGTCTTTTTTAAGCTGCAGGGAGTTCTGAATGATGGCGAACCCACGGCCCGTATCGAAGAGAATGTTTTGCCGAGGAGTTTCAATAAATGCGCAGAATCCGTTCTCTCCCAGAAAGCCCATACCCTGGACCGTATTCTCGCAAAGAACCGTAATTTTGCAATCCATCGCGTCACCTCCTTTGCTTTCAGATCATACCACTGTGTTGATCGTAGTGAAACCGCGATTTTCTAAGCCGCCTGGACGACACTCGACCGGAATATTGACGAACTGCCACAAGTATGGCATAAAAAGCCATATTGGAGGCAGGGGCGCTTGTGGAAAATGCACGACCGGTTTTGAATTATCGCCGTGATTTGCCGAACGGCGACATTATTCAGTTGGTGGTGTGGCTCCTTCCCAACCCGCTTCCCGGTTCGTCTCATTCGTTCAAATACCGGCTGCATTACCAGACCGCCGACGGCTCGGACGTTATTCGTTACGACAACGAGAGAGGCAAAGGGGATCACCTGCATATCGAGGGTAAAGAGGCCCCATACAGTTTTGAAACGGTGAAAAAGCTGGTGCTGGATTTCTACGAAGCTGTCAGGCAGACGCGCAAGAGGGGAGGTACACAATGAATAGAGATTTCAAGGTGAAGATCGAGACGGAAGAGGAATTCTTCGCCGACCTGATCGCCAAAGCTGAAAAGATCGATCGGGGAATTATTCCGGACAAGCCCATCGAGCGGGTATCTTTCCCCGACTTGGAAACCTTTTACCGCTACTGCACCCCAAAACGGCTTCAGCTTTTGCAGGAGTTGCACAAGATCGGCTGTGTCAGCATCAGTGCCCTCGCAAGACATTTGCGCCGCCATTATAAGAACGTCTTCAACGACGTGAAGACCCTGGAGGCCGCCGGACTGGTGGAAAAAACCGATAAGGGCCTCTACTGCGTGCCCTGGGACGAATTCACCGCAACGGTGAAGCTGGCATCGTGACTTTTGCTTGATGCGAGGAACGCCGCCGTGGAAGGCGGCGCTACCACGGGGAGATGAAAGAATCCTCGCGTTACCCCCCGTTTTGGAATGGTCTCTTACTTACAGGTTCCGGGTTATTTTTTTTCCGTTCGCCCACAGACTCTGGTTAAGGATTTAGTTGAGATCCATCATCCAATTTGGCTATTATGCCAAAAAGGCAACTTTATGGACGGAAAAGCTTATTATCTCGAATTGCGCGCCAAAATTTTTAAGGCCTCGGGCATCCGAGCAGGCTCAAAATGGTTGAAGCCCTCTTTGACGGTGAACGGTGCGTATGCGAACTTCAGGCGGTGGTCGGATCGGCCATCTCAACGGTTTCCAAGCATTTGAACATTGCAGTGGCCGTGGCCGTCTTTGGAATCAACTCGGGACAGGCTTTCGCAGCGGTTATCGGACCGCTTGTCGAAGTTCCTGTTTTAATAGCTTTAGTGAATGTGGCCCTGTGGTTTAAGCGGAAACACTTCCCCTATGCCATCGAGACCCCGACCGGGATTTGTCATGTGACGTGCGAAAACTGAAGGCGATCCGCGAACTGATCCGGGATAAATTCAAACCGGCTTGCCACTGTCGAAATGCCCGGTTTGCGGCGATTTGGTTTACAAATGATTCAAAAACTTTCCTCATTCTGATTTTTGGACCAGTTACACCATTAATCGGCTATCGGCTTTTATCTCCTTGCTATTTCGCTCCGTTCCAGCTATGATTTCTTGGTGAGTTAATGACATAAACCCTTGCAGCTTCAGATCTTTGAAATTGAAATCTTACCTACTACTTTCGCTTCCCTCGATATTTTGATCATCTATCCAAATGTTCGGGATTCTTGCAAGCACAACACCACTTCAGCGTTGAGAAAGGAGTCAAGTCTATGCAGGTAATAGACTTCAAGTTGTCCAAAGGCGATTGGGTATTTCACCCTCGTATGCCTGATTGGGGCTACGGAAAGATTTTGGAGCTGACAGGCGACAAGAAGGGGCGTGTGTTCTTTCTGCTGGCTGGCGAGAAGAAACTGTCCTGGGAACACGCCGGCTTGGGTATCGTCCAAGGTGACGAGGTATCTCAGTCCGCTCTGAACGACCAACTCATAGATTTCAAGTTCAACCTTGCAATCGATCTCGTCATTTCCGAGGCTCTCAACCAGGGAATAGCCTGCATTCCATGCGACTCGCCCGGTTCGAAGTGTGAACTGTGCAAATCCTCACCGGACGTTCTTCGGATCTACAGCCTCGCCCATAAAGGGAAAATGTGTATCTGTGACGTTTGCAGAGACAAGATATTGCTGGAAAACAAGGACAACCTACGCTTTATGGAGGTGCCGACTGTCAGCAAGGAGAAGAAAAAAAGGAAGCTGAAGATAGTAAAAGCATAATCACCCTCACCGTCCAACCACCAGGACTACAAAACTGCCCTCGACTATCTTTGGCCGTGATTTCGGGTCTGTTGTTGGAGCAAGCTCTGCCGTGGGCAGGTAGATGTTGTGAGTTTTGGGATCTATCGCCATGGTGCGCGCTCCGGTCTGCGTGGTGACGGTTTCGGCAACATCGAACTTCCCGGGGGAAGACTCCCTTACAACAGTCAGCGTGCCATCCCCATTTGAACTGAAAGCAGGACCTAGTTCCCGATCGAAGCCGTTTCCATCGACACGCTCACCGATGGGAACCATTGCGGCCACTTTGCCCGATTCCACATCGAGAACAGTCATGCGCTTGTTGTGGCACCCTGAAAAGACCCTGTGGCGCTCCTGGTCTATAGCCATTCCAGTGGGTTCCTCTCCGGGTTTGAGCGAAAAGCGCTTTGTCACCAAGAGCTTTTGGCTGTCTATTTCGGCGACCTCGCTCGTGTCTTCGATATTTACGTAAACTTTGCCTTTGCCGTCCGCCGCAGCAAACTCGGGCTTACCGCCGAGCGCAAGGGTTTTAACAACTTCGCCGGTGGCGGCATTGAACAGGGTTGTATCCTGGCTGCGGCCATTGAATGTGAATACCAGTCCGGAGAAAGGATCGTACACAATGGCATCGGGATTGGCGCCGGTTTTGACCTGGCCGATGACTTTGAGGGTTTTCAAATCGAAAATGGTAGATGTATCTGCCCGTCCGTTGCTGGTAAAACCTCGATTGAGTTCAGGAGCCAGGGCGATTCCGTGAACGCCCGGGGTGTCCGGAATATCCCCAGCCGGCTTGCCGGTTTCGAGATCCACCACCATCACGTGCGTGGAGCGGGAAATGTAGAGCCGCCCGGCCTCGCTATCCACCGTCAGGTAGTCCCAGCCGCCTTCGCCGTCGAGTTGGAATCTATTGGTCACGTGGTAGCCTGTATTCGCCGCATATGCATGCGTACCAACAAGCAGGCCGCATAATAACAACAGGAATGCCTTCATGCCATTACCTTTTATTATATTTAAGCCGATCGGCCTTATTAAAAGCCCCTTCAAAGACATTGAAGGCATGCCCATCCAACCCGCAGGGGCTTATGGGGTTCGCGGCGAAGTGGAGATATTCCCCGAGTACGTCGAAGGGATAAAAGATCTCGATGGCTTTTCCCATATCATCCTGCTCTACCACTTTCACCTGGTTGAAGACTCGTCTTTGACTATAGTGCCCTTCCTTGATTCCACCCCCAGAGGGGTCTTTGCCACCAGGGCGCCGAGGCGGCCAAATCCCGTCGGACTTTCCATAGTGAGGCTGGTCGCAGTTCGCAAGAATATCCTGGATATTGAGAACGTGGATATAGTGGACGGCTCCCCTTTGCTGGATATAAAACCCTATGTGCCTGAATTCGATCACCACCAAGTCGAGCGAATCGGCTGGCTTCAAAAGGCTGCCGGCAAGGTTCGCCACGTCATTTCCGACGGCAGATTCAAATAGTTATTTCAAACGGGCATTTTTCAGCATGGCGATAGGTTTTGCCATCTCCATAATGTGCTCGTGCAAGGTTTGCAGCGACCCTCCGGGCACGCCCATCATCAAATGGCAGGGACTTATTTCAGACTTCAGGCGGCATCCCAAACCAAGAAAGGTCACGTTTGGAACGTTTTCCAGCAGGGGCAGCGCGGTGATATCCGAGCACCCGCCCAGTGCGCCTCCGGATTGCGGCAACTCCATTCGGCCGCCTTTTTCGTAGTTTAGCGCATACAAAAGCCACATGACCTGTTCACTGTCAGCGGTGAACACCACTACTTGAGGAACGGTATCAAATGTGGCTAGTGGGGCTATCAGCGCGGCACGGGTTTTACCCTTTTCGAGCATTTTAGCCTTCAAAATGGTTTCGGCCGAAGCTTCCTCCGTGCCGAAAAGCCCTACACCGTATTTTTCGAGCACACCGTCATCCAGGTACCCATCGGTTTCTTTTTCAAATCCCAGTACGCTCGTACCCAGCTTACACCCCATTTTTTCGCCTGTGAGCAAAAGCTCGCGTCCGCTTCCGGCCAATGTTACCGCCTGGCAATAGCTCTTAAGATTCTCGTTCACAAAATGAATAGTCCCTGTAACAGGCTCTCCTTCCCGAAACAGGTATACTCCAACCGGTGCATACTGAAGGCCTAGCGCCCCGGCCAAGTCTTTTGAAATCGTTTCAAATTCCCTCATCGCACCCATTCCTTAAAGAGTTTTGAGTTTTTAGTTTTCAGTATTGAGTCAACACAAAACTGAAAACTGTCCAATTCCTCAATTCCTCAATTCCTCAATCCCAAATCGAGGTTGTTCTTAATTCGTAATTCCTCCTAATTCCTAATTGCATTTCCCGGGTATTTGCCCGAGCTTTCCTATGGAGAGGTCATGCAACGGGATGAGGATATCGGCCATGCCCCTGATTTTTTGAGCGCTGTCATAGGCTGCAATTGCATCGGTGTGGACCCCGGAGGGGACGCTCGGAGCATTGGCTGGAAAGTTCATGGCGTTGCAGCAAAATCCGGTGATGATTGCCCTTCCCCCGGATGTGCGAACGGAAATCGACTGGCCTCCCGGTGTGTGGCCGGGCGTGAAGATGACATCGATTCCATCCCTTAAGCCCACATCGCCTTCCACCAGTTCGACATTCAAACCATCCAGGATGTCGGGATAGTAGCGATGGTCTATGGGGTGGGGGTCAAGGAAGAAATCGTATTCGGCTTTTTGAACGATGATCCTGGCCCGCGTGCATTTTGGATCGTTCTCGCAGTGATCGTTATGCAAATGAGTGTGAATTATGATGTCCACGTCTTCCGGCCGCAGTCCATGATCTGCCAGGGCCTCTTCAAATTCCTGGATCTTCAAGCCGTATTCCAGCCCCACGCTGTCGGGCACCATAAACTGCTCAAGCCCCGTGTCAACGAGGATAACCTCATCGCCTCCCTTTATCAGGAAAGAGTAAATAGGTATCCAGATCCGTTTGCCATAGCCGCGAAGATAGGTCATGATCCCTTGATCGGTTTCATTGGCGCCGATCACAAGAGGGTAAATAACGTATTCTTTCATGGTTATGTCCTCTTTGTTCTTTTCCTCATTGCTTGTTAATGAGCACACCCGCCGCCGGCGTGTCCTCCACAGGTAAGGGCAGGATCGAACTCAGGCAGGGTTTTTTCCAGGACTGACCCGATGTTTTGCCCTACGGTGCCCAGTTCCGCCCGGAACACCCTTACCCCCTGGGCCTTCAGTTTCATCAAAGCACCCATCCCTATGCCTCCGACCGCGATCGCGTCAACCAACCGGCCGCCAAGGGCCAGCAGAGGCTGGCACATGCCATGAGCGTGGTGCTCGTCGCCATTTTTTATTTCTTCAACCGTATTTGCATCGGTATCCACGATGACAAAGCCGGGAGCTGATCCGAAATGTTCGAAAACTGTGCTGTCCAGTCCCTTTAGCGTTTCAACGGGAAAACAGATTTTCATGCTCATCTCCTTGTTATTTTTCGGTCACCTTAAATTCGCCTCCTTCTATACGAAGGGCGAGACCCTTGGTTAAAACCTTCGCCACCTTGCCCCTTGCCGATTCGAGTATCCTTCCGAAAGTCTGGCGGGACACCTTCATCATTTCCGCCGCCTGATCGTGGTAAAGCTGCTCCAGATCAGCCAACCGGATGGCTTCGAACTCATCTACTAACAAAACCACCTCTTCAAGTGATAAAAGAGGGATTCCCGCAGGTTTGAATATCTTGCAGTTCGGCTCCAGGCAGATTCTGCGGCAACATTTAGGGCGGGCCATTTTTTTATCACCTCGGCCATATTATGAGCATATGCCCATTACTTTTGCAACTAAAAAATGCGCCCGGATGCCCTCTCTCAATGTTGTATTGACTTAATGCGGTAGGTTTCTCACGCGAAGGCGCGAAGCTGAGCAGGGTCATATGTTTTCACGCGAAGCCGCGAAGAAGAACTTATTTCTACTTGGGTGGTCTGATGGCAACTGTGTAGGTTGTTGTGTTTCTTCGCGTCTTCGCGTGAAAAAAGTAAACAATGAAAACACGCATTGCCGCCTGGGCACCTTCTACAACTGCCACCCCCCGCCCAGGGCCTTGTATAGACCGATCAGATTCAGGACAACCCGGGTTTCGCTCATGGCAAGGCTGTTTTCAACATCACTGAGTTGCCTTTCGGCATCGAGAACAGTCAGAAAATCCTTGATGCCTCTTTCATATCGTTGCCTGGCCAATTCCACGGCCCTCGACTGAGATTTGGCTGAAAGTGCGAGCCGCTCTCTTTCGACCTGATATTGGCCATAGCCCGCAAGCGAGGTCTCAACCTCCTGCAAAGCCGTCAGCACCGCCTGCCGGTACCGGGCCAGCGCCTCATCACGCCTGGCTTCGGTGGCGGCGATATTGGACCGTATCCTGCCCCCCTGAAAGACCGGCCAGGAAATTTGGGGACCAAAAGACCAGGCAAAGCTGTTGGCGCGAAACAGATCGGTGAATTTCGCGCTCTGCGGCTCTGCTGTTCCTGTGAGATAGAAGCGCGGGTAGAGGTCCGCCATGGATGCCCCTATATCGGAAACAGCGGCCCGAAGATCATTTTCCGCACGCCTGAGGTCAGGCCTACGCAGCAGCAGGTCGGAAGGCAGACCCACGGGAACGATATCCGGCGGATTGGGGATGGGAGAAGTCGCCAGAAGCTCGTCCAGGAGCGAATCGGGGGGCTGCCCCGTTAGGACCGCCAACCGGTAGGCGCCTTCCCGAATCGATGCCTGCAAAGACGGAACGCTCCCCCGTGTTCGCTCCAGCTGCGCTTGGGCTTGCTCCACTTCGAGTTCGGAAACCAACTTTGCGTCCCACCTGATCTTTACAAGAGAAAGCGTTTTCTCCTGAATGCCGATGTTTTTTTCCGCTATGCCCAATTGCCGTTGAGCGCCCCGCAGTTCAACGTAATTTCGGGCAATTTCAGAGATCACCGATATCATTACATCGCGGTAACTCTCTATGCTCGACTGCGCGCGAGCAGAAGCGGCCTCCACCTCGCGCCGCCTTCCGCCGAATATGTCAATCTCCCAACTGGCGTCGAATCCAACCTGGTAAAAATCCTGCTCGAAATTTATCTCGCTCTTCAAATTTTCGGGCAACTCGCTGATGATGCCCGCCGTGGAGCTTGTCCGCGTCTTGTTGTAGACGGCGCTGCTGCCCACCTGCGGAAGCAGGCTGGCCGCTGCAACTCCGCGCAGCGCCCTCGCCTCGCGGACGCGGGCCTCCGCTTCCTTTATATTCTGATTGCCGGATATTCCTTTTTCGATGCAGCTTACGAGCTGAGGGTCATTGAGGTCCCGCCACCAGCGGACATCCTCGGGCTGGAGCGCAGCGGCGCCTTTTGCATCCTGCCAGCGGTTCTCCGTGGCCACAGCCGGCAGGCTATAATTGGGTCCGACCGTACAGCCGGGAATAAGTAAAACCGTAACCAGGGCGCATACCCCCCCTGCAACCCCCCTCAGCAGTTTTCTCATCCACACTCTCCCCGCTCCATGTCGCTCACCCCTCACACCTCACCCCTCACTCTCACTAATGGCCACGGCCCGAAGGCCCGCTACCGTAAAGCGCCAGATATGCCGCGCCATCCTGTCGATGCCTTCGCCCTCGAGATCCAGGTCAGGATTTATGAGTTCAATGACGTGCCTGTTCTGGAGGATGAACACAAATTGCGCTACCGTACTCAAAGTCCCACGGACGACAGCCTCGTGGTCCACCGGCAGTTCCATCAATCTTGAAATGATAATGCGAAACAGCCTCGAGGTCGGCCTGATTTGGAGTTCGACGAGTTCGGCGAGAGCCTCCGTGTGTGAGGCCATCTCGCGCATAATTACCCCTACGGCCCATCTGTTCGGCGATGGATCGAGTATGGAATGAAGCAGGCCGATGAAAAAACCCTCCAAATTTTCTACCGTTGCAAGGGGGTCTTCGGCAAGGGTCTTGAGCGCGCCGAAGTTCACCAGCCGCCGGTGGGCCTCGCGCAACACCTCGATATAAAGATGTTCCTTCCCGCCAAAATAATAATTAACCGCTGCGGTGTTGATCCCGGCGAGGTCGCAAATCTCCCTGGCCGTGGCGCCTTCGAAGCCCTTCTCGGAAAATATAATGCCGGCAGCATCGAGCAGGCGGCTACGGGTCCGATGATCGTCGGTCTTCAGAATTTCCGAATGTTTTGCCAGCTTTGATTTCTTCTCTTTCATAACGGCAAGCAGTATCACTGAGAAAAACGATTGTCAAATACAAATTTAAATTTCAAATTTCAATTTGACTCTCTACAACTCTGCCGCTATATTGGTTTTCCGGAGGAAATTGAAATGAAAAAGGCCATCATATTTATAGCGGTTGCAGTGGCGATCGCAGGCGGCGCAATATACTGGCGGCTCCATGGTTCGGCCGGAACCTCGCCCAACGTAATCCAATTGTACGGAAACCTGGATCTTCGGCAGGTCAACCTAGCTTTCAACGGCAACGAACGGATAGAAACCGTTGAGGTGAAAGAAGGGGACCGGGTGCAGGAGGGACAGGTCGTGGGCACCCTGGAGACCAAGAGGCTCAAGGCAACTGCGGCGCAGGCCAAAGCAAAGGTAGAGGCGCAGAAACACGTGTTTGAACGTCTGAAAAACGGAACGCGGCCCCAGGAGATCGACCAGGCCCGCGCGAACGTGAATGCCGCCAAGGCCGACCTTACGAACAGCCGCCTCAACTATGAGAGGTTAAAAAAATCCGAGGGCGGCGGCGCCACAAGCCGGCAGGACCTAGATGCGGCACAGGCAGCTTTCGAAGTAGCCGAAGCCAGGCTTCGCGTAAATCAGAAAGCGCTCGATCTTGCGGTGATCGGTCCGAGGCAGGAGGACATTGCCGAAGCGCGCGCAACACTTTTGTCCAACGAAGCCGGGTATGAAGTTGCAAAGCAGGACCTTGCTTACGCCACCCTTGTCAGTCCTACGAACGGAGTGGTCCAAAACAGGATACTGGAACCCGGGGAGATGGCGTCTCCTCAAAGGCCGGTGCTCTCGATTGCCATTACGGATCCCAAGTGGGTCCGCGTTTATGCCGAGGAGCCGGACCTCGGAAGAATTCACGCGGGAATGACGGCCACCGTCACCACGGACAGTTTTGTGGGCAAGCAATACGAGGGATGGGTCGGATTCATCTCACCTGTTGCCTCTTTTACCCCAAAGACGGTCGAGACCACCGATCTGCGCACATCGCTTGTGTACGAGGTCCGCGTCTTCGTAAAGGACCCGGCCGACGAACTCCGATTGGGAATGCCGGCAACCGTGAACATAGGACTGAGGACTGAGGACTGAGGACTGAGTTGAAAAGCGCGGGGGAATGTTTTCCGCGCCTCCTCCATAACGAGCCGCGCAGCGGCGAAGGGGGTGTGGGGGGCACAGCTCCCCACGCTCTTGAACTAAATTAACTTAAGGTGGCGGCTAATGGCGGAACATTCGCCCGAACAGGACATTCTTATTTGCGAGGACTTGACCAAGGAGTTCCGGTACGGTCCCCGGGGAAAGATCAAAGCCCTCGACGCGGTGACGCTCCGTGTCGCCCGTGGCGAAGTGACGGGTTTGATCGGTCCCGACGGGGCGGGCAAGACCACCTTCATTCGCCTGGCAACCGGCCTTTTCACCCCAGAAGCGGGATCGATCATCGTATTGGGCATCGATGTCGCAACGGACCCTCAGGGCGTACAATCCCGAGTCGGCTACATGCCGCAAAGATTCGGCCTTTACGAAGACTTGACGGTTGAAGAAAACCTGAACCTCTACGCGGACCTGCACGCTATTGGCGCAGACGCCAGGGCCGAGCGCTATCCAAAGTTAATGCAGATGACCGGACTTGGCCCCTTCCAGCGCCGCCTGGCCGGGCAGCTCTCCGGCGGGATGAAGCAGAAGCTTGGCCTGGCATGCACTCTGCTGAGCACCCCCGATCTTCTTCTCCTCGATGAACCCACGGTGGGTGTAGACCCCCTGTCACGCCGGGAATTGTGGGAAATAGTCTATCGCCTGGTAAGGGAGCAGGGCCTGACGGTACTGCTCAGCACCTCCTACCTCGACGAGGCGGAGCGGTGCGATACTGCCGTGCTTTTGCTGAGAGGGAAGGTCCTGGAAACCGGCCCCCCCTCAAAAATCAGCTCCATAGCCAAGGGCAGGACCTTTAGGATCGATACCCCCCAATCCTTGAAACCCCGCCAGTTGCAAGCAAACCTGGCAAATAGGGGTGGTGTAGTCGACGCCACTTTGGAAGGCAACCACGTCCGGGTTGTCCTGGCAGCCGATGTGGGACCTGAAAGCGGCCTTTTTAATGGAATGAGCGTCAACCCGGTCGCCCCCCGCTTCGAAGACGGGTTCATGACCCTGGTGCAGGCGGTGGGGGGGCCGGCCGGGTTCGCCGCTGACTCCGGCGGCGGCAAGACAAAGGTGGTGGGACCCGGCCCTGGACCACCCGTTGTTTCTCCAGCCGCCGCCGAAGGCAGCGGCGAACCCGGCTGGCAGTCCCACCGCCTTGTTGTCGAGGTGCACGATCTGACCAGGAAATTCGGAAGCTTCATTGCAGTCAATAACGTCACGTTCCGGGTCCATAGAGGTGAGATATTCGGCCTGCTCGGACCCAACGGAGCGGGGAAGAGCACGACGTTTCGCATGCTCTGCGGTTTGCTCCCGGCGAGCAGCGGAACCCTGAGCGTCGCCGGAATGGACCTGCGCTTCGCCCGCGCATCGGCAAGGCAGCGGATCGGCTATGTCGCCCAGAAGTTTTCCCTGTACGGGCAGCTCACCGTAATGGAAAATCTCGATTTTTTCTCCGGCGCCTACGGTCTTCGAGGCCCCGGCAAACGTGAACGCATCGCTTGGGCGATCGAGCAGTTCGACTTGCGTTCGAGATCGGGGCTCCCGGCAGGCGAACTGCCGGCGGGCTACAAGCAGCGCCTTGCGATGGCCTGCGCCCTGATGCACCAGCCCGAAATCCTTTTCCTCGACGAACCCACCTCGGGAGTCGATCCATTGGCTCGCCGCGAGTTCTGGCAGCGGATCGGCGCCCTGGCGGACGAGGGAGTCACCGTGATAGTCACTACTCACTTCATGGAGGAAGCCGAGTATTGCGACCGGATGGTTATCATGGTGGATGGCCGGGTCCTGGCCGAGGGAACTCCCGCTGACATTCGCGGGCACGCCCGTCCCGCACCGGGTAAGGAACCGGCCATGGAAGACGCCTTTATCGCCATCGTCGAAGACTATCGCGCGACGCAAAAGCAACTAAACTGACACGGATGGACACGGATAAACACGGATGGTGAAATCAATTGAACAAACTGGATCGATGCCTACGGGAGTGCTGTTATTGAATGTGCCTCTCTATTTGTATCCGTGTCCATCCGTGTCCATCAGTGTCAAGACGTCTTCGGGGTATGCGCGGATGCTGAACAAACTGGACCAATACCGGGGGAGCGAAGTTATTGAATGTGCCTCTCTATTTGTATCCGTGTCCATCCGTGTCCATCCGTGTCAAGACGTCTTCGGGGTATGCGCGCATGCTGAACAAACTGGACCAATACCGGGGGAGCGCCGTTATTGAATGTGCCTCTCTATTTGTATCCATGTCCATCCGTGTCCATCCGTGTCAAAGAGGTCTTAGGGGTATGCACATCTGCTGAACAAACTGGATCAATACCGGGGAGTGCTGTTATTAGATTCGCCCATCTCCCCATATCCGTGTCCATCTGTGTCTACGTGGTAAACTGGCGCGATAGTGAGTAGTGAATCCATGCGAAAAGAAAAATTCGATACCGATTCTTCCGGGATGAACCTGCGCCGTACCCGCTCGCTCGTCCACAAAGAATTCCTCCAGATCATCCGCGACCCCAGCAGCATCGCTCTCGCTCTCGTACTGCCGGTTTTTCTCATACTTCTTATCGGCTACGGCTTATCGCTGGACCCTAAGGACATCCCGCTGGCCGTGGTGCTGGAGAACCCTACACCGGACTCGATCAGCCTGGCAGGAGCATTCAAACTATCCCGCTATTTCAAGGTAACCGAGCTCACTTCCATGCATGAGGCGGTCAAACTGATCCGCGCCCATAAGGTGGACGGTATCATGCATTTATCACAGGATTTCGACCGGCAATTATCTTCGGGCTCCGCCCCGGTCCAGTTGATTGTCCGGGGCGTTGACGCCAACCGGGGCCGCTTCATCCAAGGCTATGCCCATGGCGCCATCGCGCAGTGGACAAACCAAAGAGCGATCGGTAAGGCCGGCCCATCCGTAGGCCCGGTCCAGCTCCAGACCCGGATGTGGTTCAACGAGGCTGTGGACAGCCACTATTTCCTGGTGCCGGGATTGCTCGTACTCATTATGACGCTCACGGGAGCGCTGCTCACCGCCCTCGTAATGGCGCGCGAATGGGAACAGGGCACCCTGGAGTCGCTCTTTGTCACACCAGTCCATGCGGGCGAGATCCTGATCGGCAAAACCCTGCCCTATTTCCTGCTGGGCATGGCGGGCCTTTTGCTGACCGCGTCGGCCGGGCGATTCCTGTTCCATGTCCCGATCAAAGGCTCCATATTCATCCTGGCGGCAGTCTCGGCGATTTACCTGTTGGTGGCCCTGGGACTTGGCCTGCTCATATCTTCGGCGATCCGCAATCAGTTTGTAGCAGGTCAGATTACACTGATCGTGGCGTTTCTGCCTGCTGTTTTCCTCTCCGGCTTTATATTCGATCTCAAAAGCGTTCCCAAAGCGGTTCAAATCGTCAGCTATTTGTTGCCGGCCAGGTACTACGTTTCGTTTCTGCAAACCATATTCCTGGCAGGCAACGTATGGAGCGTCATAATCCCTAACGCCGCCGCCATGATGGTGATGTCCCTGATCCTGTTTTCACTCACTTTGCGCAAGACCCGCAAGAGGTTGAATTAGACCAATGGAATCGCTAAGAAGGATTGCGACGCTGATCTGGAAGGAGCTTTGGGCCATTTTGAAGGACCCCAGAAGCCGGTTTACCGTAATAGGACCGCCCATTCTTCAGGCCCTGATTTTCGGCTATGCGGCCACCTACGACCTGAACCAGGTTCGCTACGCGGTTTATGACCAGGACCGAAGCGAAGCCTCCCGCCAATTTCTAGCCGATATGGATGGCTCCGGCACATTCAGGCGCGTAGCCAACCTGAGGAACCAGAAGGAGATCGGGCCGTTAATCGACAGCAAAACTGTTCTCCTGGTGGTGCAGATCGGACAGGATTTCGAGCGGCGTTTGCTTTCAGGCCAACCGGCCGATCTGCAAGTCGTAGCCGATGGGCGCAATTCCAACACCGCCGGAACGGCGCTGAACTATATCGGCACTATTACCGACAGCTTCAACGCAAGGTGGCAACAGGCTCACGGGGGTCTTCCACCCCCCGTGCAAACCGTGCCGAGGGCGTGGTACAATCCGAACCTGGAAACCCGGTGGTACATGGTTCCGGGCATGATCGGGATGCTAACGCTGGTTCAAATGGTAATAATAACCGCCATGTCCGTGGCTCGCGAACGTGAACAGGGCACCTTCGACCAACTGCTGGTGACCCCGTTCCGGCCCATCGAGATCATGATCGGAAAATCGGTCCCAAGCATTCTAATCGGCCTGGTACAGGTGACAATGGTTCTGACCCTGGCCCTTTTCTGGTTTAAAATACCGTTCCAGGGGTCTTTGGCCATCCTCTATTTCGGGGTCCTTCTTTTCCTGATTGCAGCCGTCGGGATCGGCCTGATGGTCTCCTCCCTTGCGGCCACCATGCAGCAGGCCCTGCTAGGCAGCTTTCTAACCATCATGCCCTTCGCAATGCTCTCGGGCCTGAACACCCCAATCGCCAACATGCCCCAAAATGTGCAGTACATCACCTTGATAAATCCCCTGCGCTACGTAATATCGATCATCCATCGCGTGTTCCTCGAAGCCGCCTCCCTCAGCGGCATAGCCTCCGACATGTGGCCCCTGGCCCTGATCGCCCTCTGTTCACTGTCGATAGCCGCGTGGATGTTTCGCCGCAGGCTGGTGTGAGATTGGGATCAAAAGCGCAGGGGAATGTTTTCTCATTATAAAGATACCCCGCCCCCCACGGGATTTCGGTCTTGCGCGCCAAGCGCGCAAGACCGAGCGCCGGGCGCCTGCGGCGCCATAACGAGCCGCGCGGCCGCGAAGGAGGGTATCTTTATTATTCCCGCTTCACGCTCCTTGCATCTCGCTTCCTGCCCTGAATGCCCATTACCTCGTTCCAAATATGATCTGCATCTCTAAAGGGTGCACTTGACATTACCGACTCAATACAGAGAAGAGCAGTGTGAATTTTCAGCACAGTGGCGAGGAGCATTTCTCTGAAGTAAATGCGCGAAGAGTTTTCCCGTATTCGCCGATTTGGGGACGACTGGATTCGAACCAGCCGTCGTTCTTTGCCAGCGTTTGTCCTGACACATCGCGGAACACAGGTGTAATAAATAATCTCTGAAGGGGTATCGGTGTTCTTCTTAGCTGGCGATCTGCTAACTTAGTGAATTTTAAAATATATATTTCCCTTGGCGTACGATTTTTTCCGAATTCTGTATCCACCCCTATCTGAACTGATAAGGGCCGGTTCGACAACATTCGTTCTCAACAGATAATGCTTATCTTACCTAATTAATTATCAAACCGTGAAATCGGCTTGATATTTCGAAAACCAGTAAGAAATCGTCCCATAAATTCATAAACTATCTACTTTTTGCACTGTTTTCTATTTATTCACTAGTAAGAGCGCATTGACAAAACTCACAAAGCTAGTAAATAAACACACCACTACATAATTGGCTGAACCCTAAATATTTTTTATTCTCAACATTTTATGCAACTTGGCATCTCGTTTTCTAGCCCAAGCGTAGAACCTTTTATTATAGTCAACTTGACGCTTTATGAAGGGCTGGAATTGAGCACAACATTTCGCAATTATAGCATTTCCATATACATTTTGCGGCAGTTGAACTTGCAAAACACCGACTACATCGTTTTAGGCGTGCTACGGTAATCACCAGCAGCTTATCGCTTTCGACCTGTAAGTGATGGTATATGTCAAAAAGAACCTACTGTAAGAGGCTGATATGAAAAAATATTTATTTTCGTTGGTTGCTGGTTTGCTACTTATCAGTTTGGCTATCGCTGCCGGATATGCCAACGACGTTAGCTATACCTACGATCAACTCAATCGCCTGATTGGTGTAGTGAATTCAGATGGAACGATAATTTCGTACGGATATGATGACGTCGGCAATAGAGTCATACAGAACGTGACTAAAACTCCCGAAGCCAACTTCACTGCCAGTCCTGCAAGTGGCGCAGCGCCTCTGAGCGTTGCCTTCACAGATCAATCCGTAGGAATGGTAAGCTCCTGGTCGTGGAGCTTTGGAGATGGAGGGAGCAGCACAAGCCAAAGTCCTGCCTATACTTACAGTAGCGCCGGGGCATACACAGTGACTCTCACAGTTTCTAACTCATTCGGGTCATCTTCCCATCAAACAGCCATAACAGTCAATCTCGCAAGACCCGTGGCGAATTTCATCGCATCTCCCACCAGCGGTACGGTTCCGCTTGCAGTTTCATTTACTGACAGCTCCACCGGATCGGTCACAAGTTGGTCCTGGAATTTTGGCGACGGTGGAACGAGCACCAGTCAGGACCCAAGCCACACATACGCCAATCCCGGGACTTACACAGTGACCCTTACAGCCGGAGGCCTCGGAGGGAACTCAAATCCTACGACTACTTCTATTACGGTAATTCCGCCTCCTCCGATAGCCAACTTCTCGGCTGCGCCAACCAACGGCACGGCGCCGCTAGCGGTTCAGTTCACGGATGCTTCCACCGGATCGGTCACCGGCTGGTCCTGGAATTTTGGCGATGGCGGCACAAGCACCAGTCAGCACCCAAACCATACTTACACATCCCCGGGGACCTACACGGTGACACTTACAGCTACCGGCCCCGGAGGGAACTCAAACCCTCAGACTACTTCTATTACTGTAAATCCCCCTTCCCCGGTGGCCAACTTCTCGGCTATCCCAACCAACGGAAACGCCCCGCTGTCGGTTCAGTTCACAGATTCTTCCACCGGATCGGTCACAAGCTGGTCATGGGTCTTTGGAGACGGGGGGACCAGCACGAGCCAAAACCCCATCTACACCTACTCGACACCCGGGACCTATACTGTCAGCCTTACCGCCACAGGTTCATGGGGGTCGAATACCACTACAGCCGCCAATTACGTTACTGTGACATCTACCATGGATCGGTATACAAAACTTCTGCTTCACGGCGATGGCCAGAATGGGGGAACGACGATTACCGATTCCTCGGGCAACCACAACCCATCAGCGGTCAACAGCGTGGTAACCAGCACTACCCAAAGCAAATTCGGCGGGTCCTCGCTCTCTTTTACCAAGGCATCTTCATCCTGGTTGGGCTTTTCCGAAAGCGCGGATTGGCATGTCTCCTCAGGGTCCGATTTCACCTATGATTTTTGGGTGTTTCCTTTATCCATGCCCTCTTACGGACTGGGGGTCTGCGGCACTTTGAATTCGAGTAATGTCGGGACGGGTATCGCTCTGCGTGGATCCGTCTATGGCAACAACGGGCAGGTAGCCTTTTTTACCAATGGGGCATGGCAGGCTGTATCGAATGCAGCCGTCCCTCTCAATGCCTGGACCCATATTGCAGTGGTCAAACATCAGGGCGTTGTCTCGATCTATATCAACGGCGTACAAAGCGGCACAACCTACATTGGTTCATGCACCGACTCCGGCTCGGGATTCTCCATAGGCGACATATACACCCAGGGTAATTACCTTTGCAATTGGGGCTTTAACGGCTACATAGACGAATTCCGATTCTCCAACGGGGTGGCGAGATGGACTACTAACTTTACTCCATCAACTTCCGAATACGCCGGAAGCAATTCCGGGGTTCCCGTGGCCAACTTCTCTGCTACCCCAACCAGCGGTAGCGAACCGCTCGCGGTCCAGTTCACTGACGCTTCCACCGGATTGGTCACAAGCTGGTCCTGGGTCTTTGGGGACGGGGGGACCAGCACTAGCCAAAACCCCAGCCACACCTACTCGACGCCTGGGACCTCTACTGTCAGCCTGACCGCCACAGGTTCAGGGGGGGCCAATAGCACTACAACCCCCAATTACATCACTGTGACGTCTACCCTGGATACTTATACAAAGCTTCTGCTCCACGGCGATGGCCAGAATGGGGGAACGGCGATTTTCGATTCTTCGGGCAATCACAACCCATCAGTCGTCAACAACGTGGTAACCAGCACCACCCAAAGCAAATTTGGCGGGTCCTCGCTCTCTTTCACATTGGCATCTACATCCTGGTTGGGCTTTGCCGAAAGCACGGATTGGCATATCTCCTCAGGGTCCGATTTCACGTATGATTTTTGGGTGTTCCCTCTATCCATGCCCGCATACGGACTGGGGGTCTGCGGTACCTTGAATTCGAGTAATGGCGGGACCGGCATCGCTTTGCGTGGATCAAGCTATGGCGACAACGGGCAGGTGGCTTTTTTTACCAATGGAAATTGGCAGGCCGTGTCGAGTGCAGCCGTCCCTCTCAATGCCTGGACCCATATTGCAGTAGTCAAACATCAGGGCGTTGTCTCGATCTACATCAATGGCGTACAAAGCGGCACAACCTACTCTGGATCCGGCACCGACTCCGACTCCGGATTCTCCATAGGCGACATGTACACCCAGGGAAATTCCAATCACCATTGGAACTTTAACGGTTACATCGACGAATTCCGCTTCTCTAACGGGGTGGCGAGATGGACGTCCAACTTTACTCCGCCAACTTCCGAGTACGTCCTTCAATGATCTAACCGAGGGGTGGAAGTAAAAAGGTGAAGAGCACATGGGAAGATATACTGCAGCGGTGCTATCGGCGGATCTTATGGGACTTTTAACCGTGAGTCCTCTTCTATAGAGTTATGTACAGGCAAACAACCTGGATGTTGGGCCACAGCGGCCAGCACTGAAGATCCATCGGGAGGAATATACCTTCCTCATGGCGAGAGGGGTCGGGTGATGAAGATGAAGGTCGGTTTTGTTAGATTTGGTTTGGTACTTGCCCTGTTGCTTGTGCTTCTTCACATTTCCTGCGGCCCGAGTGAATGGATCCCAGCGCCGGCCTCGTATTGGGTCTGTAACGCAGTAGCTTCGCTGCCGAATGAAATGCCGTTAACGGCTACTGAGTGGATTCCTAACCAATATTTAGTATCGGACGGAGTGGGGACTACGGCTTTTCCGTGTCCAGGGGCCTCTTGTGGGGCAACAATTGTCACAATGGGTAATTCATACAGTAGCTGCACTTCACAGGTTGGCGATGAATCTGGTTTCGGAAATTTGAGTATTAATTATCCTTCGATGGGATGGGGTAGCCAATGGGATTACTGTAGTAATTGGCCTAACAATCTGAACGGTACTTATGTGTGTGTATGGCCGGATACTTCTTCGGCGGCCGGACAGTTGGCGTTATCTCACATTCAGTCGGCGCAGCAGCAATATGCTTATGGAGTCCTCGGATCATCGGGCAGCCATCCGATCAACAACAAGATATGCCTCAATTCATCGGCAGACCTTAAAAGCGGCAATGTGTACCACTCTCAGCAGGTTGGTCCCCTGACCTTTTCCTACAACAGCCTGGATTTCTCAAGTGGACCTCTGGGGATAGGTTGGACACATGATTTCAATATCTCGATCATCACGAACCTCGACGGGTCCCTGACTCTCAGGCGTGGCGACGGCGACAGGGTCTGGTTCTCACCTTCCGGAAGTGTTTATTATCCGGATCCAAAGAGCGGGGACACTTCATCGATCGTAAAAAACGGGGACGGGTCCTATACACGAGCGACGAAGTTCGGAAAAGTCTACAATTTTAACTCGCTGGGAAATCTTACCTGCATCACGGACAGGAATGGCAATAAAACAACTCTAACCTATACGGGAAACAGCCTGACCGGCATAACGGATTCGACGGGCAGGACAACCGGCTTAAGTGTTAGCGGGGGAAAGATAGTATCCGTAACGGATTTTTCCGGTAAGACCTCTACGATCACCTATTCTCCGGCCGGCCTTATCTCTTCTATCGCCGATCCGCTCGGAAACACCTGGAATTTCCAGTACAATGCCAATAGCATCATGGTACAAAAAACCGACCCGTCAAACAACACGAGCTCCTATGTCTATGATTCGACAACCGGGGCGCTCATCTCCTCGACCGACCCAAACAATATGGTGATAAGCATCGCCTACGATTCCGCAGACGCCATTTCCACTGTAACTGAAAAAGATGGAGGTGTGTGGGCTCACAAGTATGATCCAGTATTAAATTTGCCGCTCCAGACCACCGATCCTTACGGCAACAAGACAACCTACGCATATGACTCGAACGGCAACCTTCTATCGATAACCTACCCGGACGGGACCGCTAAAACTTTTACCTACGATGCAAACCGCAATGTGCTCTCGGTGACCGATGCCGGGGGAAGAACAACCAATCTCACTTACAACGCTCAAAACAGGGTCACGGCCATCCAGGACCCCGCCGGAGGGATGACATATTTCACCTACGATGCAAATGGAAACCTCTCATCCTCCAAAGACCCGACCGGCGCGCTCACCCAGATCCAAAGAGACTCGAAGGGCAACGTCACGAGCGTGACCGATCCGCTCGGGCATACGGTCCAATACGGCTACGATCAGTACAATAACGCTATCTCGGTGACCGACCCGACCAATATTGCTATAAACCTTACCCGTGATATCTCCGGAAACTTTCTTAGTTTAAAAGATGCGCTAAACAACACCACATCCTTTACCTACGATGCAGACGGCCAGCTTACAGCGGCAGCCGATCCGCTGGGCGATACGGCGAGCTTCGCCTACGACAAGAACGGAAGTGCGACACGCTGTCGCATAGTTGAATGTACTCGGGCACTTGCCTGAAGTACCCGG
>OMOE01000178.1 GCA_900290365.1 Syntrophobacter sp. SbD1
CGAGTATAGCCGTTTTCAGTCAAATGCAAGGCTTACTGCAATATAGCAAGCTCTGTGGTGAATGCCCACCCTGCGTTTTCTTTTATGATCCGTGTTCATCCGCGAAATCCGTGGTGTGATTTAAGCGTTAGCTTCTATAGGAGGCGTTTATCTTTATGTAATCGAAGGATAAATCGCAGGTCCAGGCGGTAAACGATGCTTCTCCCAGCCCGAGTTCGAGGCGGACGTGAATTTCTTTTTGCCTGAAGATCCGGGAGGCTTTCTGTTCGATCTGTTCTCCCTGGATCGGGGCGCCGTTTTCAAATACGGAGAGATCGTCGAAAAAAAGGCTTACTCGTTGGGCATCCAGGGGAACGCCGGATCTTCCGGCAGCGGCGATTATTCTTCCCCAGTTTGCGTCCTGGCCGAAAAAAGCGGTTTTGACCAGCGGGGAATTGGCTACGGTAAAGGCCAGTTGTTTGGCGGCATCAAAGCTTGCAGCGCCGTTGACCTCGATTTCGATCAGCTTGGTTGCGCCCTCGGCGTCCATTACCACCTGTATCGCCAGATCGCGCAGAACCGAGGCTAGCGCCCTGCCAAAAGCCAGGCTCTCAGCTGAGCCGATATCTGTAATGAGAGGATTTCCGGCGGCACCGCCGGCAAGCACGATGAGCGAGTCATTGGTGCTCGTATCGCCATCTACGGTTATGCAATTAAAGGAACTATCCGCTCCGGCCCGGGTCCAATGGTCCAGTACTTCAGGGCTCACGGCGGCATCAGTGCATGCAAAGACAAGCAGGGTCGCCATATTCGGAGCAATCATCCCGGAGCCTTTGGCTATGCCTCCGATGGTGACGGAGTTTGAGCCCAGCTCCACCCGCACGCTCGCCATTTTTGACACCGTATCGGTTGTCATAATCGCTTTGGCTGCGTCTTGCCACCCATCGGGTCTGAGCGCCTTGACGAGTTTGGGCATGGAGCGGAGGACCGGTGCGGTGTCGAGTTGCATTCCAATAACGCCGGTCGAGGCAGGGAGGACCGAATCGGCTGGGCAGCCGAGCTGTTCCGATGCAATCCGGGCCATCTCGAGAGCTTGTGCTTTTCCCTCTTCTCCGGTGCATGCGTTGGCGATTCCCGCGTTGGCCAGGATTACTCCTGCCGTGTGTTTTTCAAGGCGTTTGCGGCAGATTTCGACCGGGGCCGCGCAAAAAATATTTTTGGTGAAAACACCGGAGGCGGTGCAACCATCGGGGTTTTGAGCGCAAATCAACGCCAGATCCAGCCTGCCCTTGTAGCGCATGCCGGATTCAACCGCACCTGCGACAAAGCCCGGCACCTCGAAGGGGCCTCTATTTACCGTGACATTTTTTGTATTTTCTGCCGCTTCCACAGGGACAGGGGTCATTTCTGCCAACCTTTGCATCCTTTCTTACCGCCTGCTTGGGAGGCGCGTCAGCCGGCCCGTAGAACATGGGCTGATCTTCCTGTTCGGCCCGCATCTCATCCAACTGCTCTTCGCGCTGAATCTGGATATGGTAGAGTTTCTGAAGCGTTTCTTCCTTTACGCGGTCTATCATTTCCTGGAACATCTCGTGGCCTTCGCGCTTGTACTCGACCAGCGGGTCCTTCTGTCCATAGCTGCGAAGCCCGATGCCCTCCTTGAGGTGATCCATGTTCAACAGGTGATCTTTCCAGAGCGCGTCCACGGTCTGCAAGAGCAGATAGTTTTCCAGGTCACGCATGATCGGCTCGCCGAACGCCTTTTCCCTGGCTTCGTATCGTTCCTTCACAAGTTCGAGCAAATGTTCCCGGAGGTTGTCTCGATCCATATCTTCGAGAGATTCCACCGTGAGATCGGCCTGAACGCCGAAGATGCGCGCAATTTCATTTTTGATCGCCTCGAGGTCCCAGTCTTCGGCGTAGGTCTTTTCAGCCGTATTGGCTTCTACGATCGAATCAAGGATATCTTCAATCATATCGAAAACAGCTGGCTTCAGTTGTCCGCCCTGGAGCGCTTCGCGCCTTTGCCGGTATATGATCTCGCGCTGCTGGTTCATAACGTCGTCATATTCTATGATATTTTTACGCAGATCGAAGTTATGCCCCTCAACGCGGCTTTGCGCATTTTCGATGGCCTTGCTGATAAGCCGGTGTTCTATCGGCTCGTCTTCAGCCATGCCGATTCGCTGCATAAGCCCGGAGAGCCTGTCGGCGGCAAAAATCCGCATCAGGTCGTCTTCGAGCGAGAGGTAAAACCGGGACGATCCGGGATCGCCCTGGCGCCCTGAGCGGCCCCGCAACTGGTTGTCGATCCGCCGGGACTCGTGGCGTTCGGTCCCGATAATGTGCAACCCCCCCACATCCACCACGCCCGGCCCAAGGACAATATCGGTGCCTCGGCCGGCCATGTTCGTCGAAATTGTAACGGCGCCGGGCTGCCCGGCCTGGGAAACAATTTCGGCTTCCTTTTCATGGTGCTTGGCATTTAACACTTGGTGCGGGACCCCGGTGCGCTTGAGCATTTCACTGAGCTTTTCCGATTTGGTGATGTTGATGGTGCCCACCAGGACCGGTCTGTTTATGGTATGAAGCTCTTTTATCTCATTAACGACCGCCCTGAACTTCTCTGCTTCGGTCCGGTATATACAGTCGGCATTATCAATGCGGATCATGTTCTGGTTGGTCGGGATGACCATAACATCGAGTTTGTATATCTTGGCAAATTCGGGCGCTTCGGTTTCGGCGGTGCCCGTCATGCCTGCAAGCTTTTCGTACATGCGGAAATAGTTCTGAAAAGTAATTGAAGCCAGGGTCTGGTTTTCGTTTTCGACGTTTACTCCCTCCTTGGCTTCCAGCGCCTGGTGAAGCCCATCGCTGTAGCGCCTGCCCGGCATGAGCCTGCCGGTGAATTCGTCAACTATGATTACCTGGCCGTCCTTGACGATATAATCGACGTCCCGCTTGAAAAGGACATGAGCGCGAAGCGCCTGCTGCACGTGATGATTTATTGTCATATTGTGTGGATCGTAAAGGTTTTCGATCCCGAGGAGCCGCTCGACCCTTGCCACGCCGTCCTCGTTGAGGGCAACGGTGCGTGACTTTTCTTCCTTGGTGAAGTGCGCCTCTTCGCTAAGCTGCGGAATAATGCGGTTTACGCGGTAATAAAGCTCGGTCGATTTTTCAGCCGGACCCGATATGATAAGAGGGGTCCTGGCTTCGTCGATCAGGATGCTGTCCACCTCATCGACGATGGCATAGTTGAGCTCGCGCTGAACAAGCTCTTCGAGGCGGAACTTCATGTTGTCCCGCAGATAATCGAATCCGAACTCATTGTTTGTCCCGTAAGTAATGTCGGCGGCATAGGCGAGCTGCCTTTCACGGTCGTCAAGCCCGTGGACGACACAGTCCACCGTTAGTCCCAGGAATTTATACAGCTTCCCCATCCACTCGCTGTCGCGCTTTGCGAGATAGTCGTTTACCGTGACCAGGTGCACCCCTTTACCGCTCAACGCGTTGAGGTAGATCGGCATGGTGGCTACCAGGGTCTTGCCTTCACCAGTCTTCATTTCAGAGATTTTACCCTGGTGAAGAACAATGCCTCCTATCAACTGGACGTCGAAGGGACGCATTCCCAGGGCACGAACGGAAGCCTCACGCGCCACCGCAAAAGCTTCGGGGAGCAGGTCATCGAGTTCTTCCCCTCTTTCCAGGCGCTGCTTGAATTCGGCGGTCTTGCCCCTTAGCTCGTCATCGCTCAATTTCTTAATGTTCGGCTCAAGGCCGTTAATTTCATCCACAATCGGCACGAGCAACTTCAGCATGCGCTCATTATGGCTTCCGAATATCTTCTTGAGAAAGCCGGTTATCATAAAATCCCTCATTGCCTTCGGCAAAAGTAAAAAGGAAAAAGTAAAAAGGCAAAAGTAATTCAAAAGGAAAGGCACGAACGTACGTGCCTCAACTTTTCATTATAATCCTAATCCGGACAAGCCGGAAACCAAAAAGATTCACCGCTTGACAACCCGGCCGCAATCCGGCGATTTGATCGGGGGGCCACGGTCGATTTTGAGAGAGCGCAGGGTACGCAAAGATAAGCTTTAGGCAGGATTAACAGGATTAGGACGCGAAAAGATAAGATCCGTCAGACAGCCGCTACGAAAATTCCCCGCTAACCTGGACTGACCAGCGCCCTTAAGAATCGATTCTTTTTTGGATCCTGTAAATCCTGTTAATCCTGTCCAAGGTTTTGTTTTTTCTCAGCGATCTCTGTGTCTCTCAAGATCAACCGTGGCCCCATGAACGAATCGCTGGATTGCGGCCGGGTTGTCGATCGGTGGAATTTCGCTGTCAGCCAATATCCAATACCAGGGCGGATTCATCGCAGTTGGGGAACTTGGGGCAGTGCATGCAGTCGGCCCATACTTTTTGGGGAAACATGTTCTTGTCAACCAACCGGAAGCCGAGGCTTTCGAAAAACCCCACTTCATAGGTAAGGGCAAACAGTCTGGAAATACCGAGGGATTTCGCTTCGGACAGGCAGGCATCCACCAGTCTGCGCCCTATCCCAAGATGGTGATGCGACTTAAGAACAGCCAGTGAGCGAATTTCGGCAAGATCTTCCCATATTATGTGAAGACTGCAACACCCTGCTATCCGTCCGGCCTCATCCTCGAATACAACTATGTCCCGAATGGTCGTATAGAGCTCACTCAAGGATCGGGCAAGAAGATTTCCATCAGCGGCGAAATCCCGCAGCATCTTCTGAATTTCCACCACATCTGCTATTTTAGCCTTGCGAATCATCTGTCGTTTATCCTCTCCGCGCAACAATCCAGCGAAGTGCGTTCAAAAAGTGTTCGATGTCCTCGACAATTGTGGAAAATCCCGGCGAGACCCGAACGGTTCCTTCGGGAAAGGCGCCAAGGGTGCGGTGGGCGAGCGGAGCGCAATGAAGCCCGGTCCTTACCGCGATATCGAAAGCCTGATCGAGGATAGAACCCGTATCAGACGGATTCATTCCTTCAACCACGAAAGAAATGGTCCCCGACCCGCGCGTTTCCGGTTCAAATACCCGCACACTGGGAATTTGCCATAATTCATTTTCAAGATATCGGGCAAGCCCGAGTTCATGATCCAGGATACGATTCATCCCTGTTTCCAGGATGTAGCCGATCCCTTCGCCGAGCCCGGCCAGTCCCGGCAGGTTCGGTGTTCCGCTCTCGTACCTGTCCGGACATAATTCAGGCTGTTCGCGTTCCTCCGAGCGGCTGCCGGTGCCGCCTTCAATCAGGGGCAGCACCTCAAGGCCGGGCCTTACGTAAAGAATGCCGACCCCCGGTGGTCCAAGCAACGCTTTGTGGCCGGAGCAGGCGATCATCCCGATTCCAAGCTCTTCGGCCTGAATCGGCTGGAGTCCGGCGCTTTGCGCCGCGTCCAAAAATAAGGGCACTTTTGCCCGACCGCACATTTCAGCTACGTCTTCAACCGGCATCAGCGCGCCGTTTACATTGGATACATGCACCATTACGACCAGCCTGGTCTCCGCTCGAAGCATTTCTTTGAGAGCTCCAAGGTCGAGGGTCCCGCTGGAACTACATGGAATCATTTCGATCTTGACGCCCATGGATTCAAGTCTGCTCAAAGGGCGAACCACCGAGTTGTGTTCCATTGCGGAATAGAGGACCCGGTCTGCGGGCCGGAGCCAGCCTTTCAGGACAACGTTGATGCTCTCGGTTGCATTCTTGGTGAAGATTATCCGGTCAGGGTCTTTAACTCCGAGTATTGCGGCAGCCTTTTGCCTGCAATCCGAGACAATGGCCATAGCCTCCCGGGCAAGCCTGTGAGCACCCCTGCCGGGGGAAGCGCCGACGGTCTCCAGTGCCCTTGAAGCCGCCTCGATCACTGCCCCGGGCTTGGGAAAACTGGTTGCAGCATTATCCAGGTAGACCGGCATCTAACCTTTCCTGTCCGTTATAAACCATAAACTTGCCGGCACGAGCGTACCCGATGAGTGTGACCCCCAGCGAAACGGCGAGTTCGACCGCCAGACTCGTGGCCGCATTGCGGCTGACAAGGATCGGCATGTTCACTTTGGCGGCCTTGATCAGCAATTCGGACGTCAGCCTCCCGGTGGTCAGCAACATTTTGTCGTGAAGCGCAATTCCATGCAAAAAGACATGGCCAACTATCATATCCACCGCGTTATGGCGACCTATATCGTCGCGGAAAAGGATAATTCTGTCCGCGTCGGCAAGAGCGGTATTATGAACGCCGTGGGTGCGGCGGTATGTTTCACTCAGGCGGTTCAAATCCTCGAGCCGGTCCAGTATACGCGCCGGCGAAATCCGAACATCACTTGTGACCGGCTTGCTCAAAAGGGCGTCGAGAGAAAAATAAAAAAGAGAGCCTTTTGCGCATCCGGAAGAAATCGTTCGCTTCTGCCATAGACTTTCGGTTATCGAAGCGTCTTCCCTGGCCGAAAGCTTCACCGCCCCGGCGGCCTCATCTATCTCAAGGCCCAGGATATCTTCCGGAGACCGGAGAAACCCTTCGGCATAGAGAAACCCTGCGGCAAGCTCATCCAGATTATGTCCCCCGCATAAAAGAGTCACAATCTCCCTGCCGTTCAGATACAGAGTGACCGGTCTTTCCCGGATAACCAGTTGAGGCTTCTCCAGCCTTTTGCCGTCTCTGTCATAGACGCCTACGCTAACCGATTCAGATTGCTCGATAGCTGAATTTTCAAGCTCTTCCGCCGAATTCATTTGAACGCAACTCCGTATAGGACCTAACCAGGCTTAGCCGCAACCAAAAGACTAAAAGCGCACCGCAGAGACGCAGAGAGCGCAGAGGAAAAAATCCAGCAGACAAACATAAGTTACTTTTTCTCCGCGATCTCTGCGTCTCTGCGGTGGAATTTGATTGCCCGCAGAGAAGGCTGAGAGCGCGGAGACTGTCACGAAGATCTTTCTGCCGGAAAAAGCACGAAATTAGAATTTAAGTTGCTAATTATACCCGGCTTTTCAACGATTCAGAATAGTCCGACAAAATTGAAGCGTGATCGAAAGCCAGGTCCTCCGGCAAATCGTCGAGAGGGAATATCCGAAGATTTTTCGCATCGTCCGCCGCCAGCGGAGAACCTTTTCCGAGGGCCGTGAAAACAACACTCACCGTATGACCCCGCGGGTCTCTTAATGGATCGGAGTAGGCATGGAATTGTCTCAGATCGACCAGTTCCATTCCTGTTTCCTCACGAGCCTCTCTGATCGCAGCGGCCTCCAGCGTCTCGCCGTAATCGACGAACCCGCCCGGAATGGCCCAGCCGGGGGGCGGGTTTTTTCGCTCGATCAAGATGATGCCCTTTCCGGGGACCTCAATAATGATATCCACTGTAAGAAGCGGATTGCGATACGAAGGCATCTGAAGAGTTCCGAGTTTTTGAGTTTTGAGTTTTTAGTTTTTAGTTTTCATTCCAATCCCGCAATTTACCTGCCCTCACCCATTCACTTTCATGTGTTCATTTGTTCATTTAACATTATACCATGATGAGGTACGGCTGTGCAAAAAAGGGCCTGGCAGTGGAATGAACCGGGAAGCGGGAAGCGCGGACGTGGTGGCGCGCTGGCGCAAGGCAAAAGGTAAAAGTTGAAAAGCAAATAATCAACCCACGTCATGGATAATTGTTACGAAAAGTTTTTCATAACGCCGGAGCGCGACCTGACCATACGGCCATCTGCTGTAGCTTTTGGCGCCACCCACTAAAATCCCCCCCGCCCCCCTTTAAAAAAGGGGGGAAATTGGCGCGTCTTTTCATGGTTTCAGGGTGTTCTGGAGGGACATGAATAAATGCTACGAGTCGCTGGATTCCGGGACAAGCTTCGCCCCCGGATCCGGGTTCGGGGCGGGCTTGGTGACGCCTATAGTGTTTTTTGCCCTGATGTGGAAATACCAATCCTTTTTAATCACCCTGCTAATGCAAAATCTCAAAAAGAGTGCTGATAGAATCTTCGTTATGGATACTGCGGATGGCTTGGGCAAAAAGCCTTGCCGCCGAAACACAGGTGATTTTGCCGCCCACGCACAGTTCCGGCCGGACCGGCAGTGTATCGGTAACAATCAGGCTTTCCAGGAGACTATTGTTGATACGCTCAACCGCGGGTCCTGAAAGCACTGCGTGTGTCACACAGGCGAATACCGCTTTTGTGCCTCTATCAAGAAGGGTTCTTGTGGCTTCCACAAGGGTCCCGGCAGTATCGACCATATCATCGAGAATGACAGCCGTTTTGCCTTCCACCTCGCCGATGATGTTAAGGGCTTCCGCCTTGTTGGGGTCGCTGCGGCGTTTATCTATCATTGCCAGGCCCGCTTTAAGCAGCTTTGCATAAGCCCGCGCGCGGGGAACGCCGCCCGCATCGGGTGAGACGATGACCAGATCTCTGTGAAAATGTTCCTTTATGAAAGGCAGCAGAATGGGAGATGCATACAGATTGTCTACCGGCACATCGAAAAAACCCTGAATCTGTCCCGCATGAAGGTCCATGGTTACGATCCGGTCGGCGCCAACCCGTGTGATAAGGTCCGCCACCAGACGCGCGGTAATCGGGACCCTCGGCTTATTCTTCCTGTCCTGGCGCGCATAGCCGTAATAGGGCATGACGGCGGTTATCCGGCGCGATGAGGAGCGCTTGCACGCGTCGATCATCACCAGCAGCTCCATCAAATTGTCATTGACCGGAGATGCTCCTGTTTGGATGACAAAAACATCGGCTCCTCTAACATTTTCGCCGATTTCAACCCTGATTTCCCCGTCGCTGAACCTTCCGGCCAATGACTTGCCAAGAGGTATTTCGAGGATTTCGCATATGCTTTGAGATAGTGCCGGATTGCTGTTGCCGGCGAAAACTTTCATTCCGTAGACTGCCATGCTCATCACCTTAAAAGAGTTTTGAGTTTCGAGTTTTGAGTATCCAGTTTCGAGTTTTCAGTTAACTCAAAACTGAAAACTAACAACTGAAAACTATATGCTATCGATGTCCGCTTCAGTGACGCAATATCCTTCATGACCCGGCCAGTAAAGAAAGCGGTGGCAGTGAGGACATTGCATAATGTCTTCATCACGCTGGAGTTCTATAAATTTCTGAGGCGGAATACTCATGTGGCAGACCCGGCAAATACCATTCTCCACCGCTGAAACCGCAATCCCGGCCTGTTTGAGGAAAAGGAATTCGGTTTTTTTCAAAAGCTCCGGGGTGACACGGTCGCGCACGAGTTGACGAATGCCTTCAAGACGGTCCAACCGGCCCTTCAACCCTTCGCCTTCCCGCCGTAGGACAGCCCTGTCAGCCTCGAGAATCTTGCGCCTTTCAGCCACATCTTTTTCCAGCTCGGCAACTTCCCCGCTCAGACGTTCGATTCTCTCCATAAGTTCCAGGGTTGAGTCTTCATTGCCGGCAACTTCCTTTTTGGTTTCTTCCATCTCTTTGAGCATCGCCTGGTATTCCTTGTTTGTCTTCACCTCGGCAAGGCGGGTTTTCTGGCGGCTCAAACGCGATTTAAGATCCTCTGTCTGCTGTTCGGTAGCACGGTGAGCCTTCTTTGCATCATCGTACTCTTCTTTTTTCGAAAGATATTGTCCCTCAAAATATTCGAATTCTTTCTCCATCTCAGCAATGCGGCGAGGGCCTTCCTCGTAGCTTCGGATCAACTCGTTTTTCTTGTCTTCAATCTTCTGGTACTCAATCAGACATTTTAGTTGATCAAGCAATTTCACTACCTCCTCTGGAAAGTTGTCAGCGGCCAGTGGACAGCGGTCTGAAAGAAGCCTTTCCCGACCACTGGCGACTGACTATTACTATGGTTTTCAGACGACCAACTTGAACGGGTCTGCCTGTGATTTGGAAACGAAAACCTCCAGCTCTGCGGCTTCAGATTTCGCCTTTGAGCGCAAAAAGTCTGCAAAAGGTTCGAGGACCAGCTTTTCTGAGGCAAAATGCCCTATGTCGATTACCCCGAGCCCGTTTTCCTCGGCGAACCTTGCGTCGTGGTATTTGAAATCTCCGGTTATAAACACCTCGGCCCCCGCCGCGAGTGCTTTTTCCATCAGGCTGGCCCCGCTTCCCGTGCAAACGGCGACCCTGCTTATCTTTTTCCGCAGATCCCCGGTCACCCTGACTGCGGTCCCGCCAAGCGCCCCGCTTAATGTGGCGGCAAGCGATTCGATGCCGGTTTCGCGAGGCAGCAGGCCGACAAGTCCCATTCCCATGTATTGCTCCTGCCCGCAAAAGAGGGCACTGGCATCGAGAGGACCTGTTACACTCAGCCCCAGCAATTCCTTCAACTGGGCGTTTGTGCCCAGGCGGGCCGCATCGAGATTGGTGTGCGCAGCTATTATGCTTATCCCTGAAAGCAAGGCCCGGCCTATTATCGAACCCGGCCATGAATCGGTCCTGACAAACTTTATCGGGCTAAGGAGTAGTGGGTGGTGTGTAACGACACATTGACACCCACACTGCTCAGCTTCCTCGATTACGCAAGAGGCCGGATCCAGTGCGACAAGCGCCCTGGTTACGGCAGATTGTGGATTTCCCACCTGGAGGCCGCAGTTGTCCCATAACTCAGCATAACGAAAGGGAGCCCACGAATCGATCCATTGGAGAATATCCTTAATCCGGACCATATTTGATAAACCAGTCCTCGGTCGTCAGGAAAAAAATTAGCAAAACAATGGCCACGCGCGGCGCGTGGCGGTCGTCAGGGAACTAAAAAGAGGGGTGTTCCTGTTGGGAACACCCCTCTTTTTATCAAACCAGTCCAGCGGTTCCGGTATATTGAAGGCGCCGGGATTTTGCTATTGCTGATGAAACCTCCAAATGAAGAATACCCCATCTCCTGACTGACCCGCCTGTTACCATGTAACTATTTCGGGAAATCTGGTGGGCCCACCTGGCATCGAACCAGGGACCTGCCGGTTATGAGCCGGATGCTCTACCAAGCTGAGCTATGGGCCCCTTCTAAAAACGAGCGAAATTTAAGTATAATTTCCATTCGCGAAAGGTGTCAAGCATAAATGGTCGGAAAGCTCCATGCTTCCTCCGAACTTAAGTCTCTATAAAACTTTTCAACTCCTTGCGCCGGCTGGGGTGACGAAGTTTACGAAGCGCCTTGGCTTCTATCTGCCTGATGCGCTCCCTGGTAACGGTAAAATCCTGGCCGACCTCTTCGAGTGTATGGTCCGCCTTTTCGCCTATACCAAAGCGCATGCGAAGGACTTTTTCTTCCCTTGGAGTAAGCGTGGCAAGGGCCTTGCGAGTCTGTTCGCTCAGGTTAAGGTTTATTACCGCATCCACCGGCGAAGCCACCCGCTTGTCCTCTATGAAATCGCCGAGATGAGAGTCTTCCTCTTCGCCTATAGGCGTTTCGAGGCTGATCGGCTCTTTGGCGATTTTGAGCACCTTGCGGACCTTGTCGACCGGAAACTCCATTTTTTCCGCAATTTCTTCAGGCACCGGTTCGCGTCCCAGTTCCTGTACCAGATAGCGCGATGTCCGGATGAGCTTATTGATGGTCTCGATCATGTGGACAGGTATTCGAATGGTTCTTGCCTGGTCGGCGATGGCCCTGGTGATTGCCTGCCGTATCCACCAGGTGGCATAAGTGCTGAATTTATATCCGCGCTGATATTCAAACTTGTCCACCGCCTTCATCAGCCCGATATTGCCTTCCTGTATAAGGTCCAGGAACTGAAGTCCCCTGTTTGTATATTTTTTAGCAATGCTCACTACGAGCCGCAGGTTGGCCTCGATCAGCTCGCTTTTGGCCAGTTTGGCGCGAAGAGCTCCATCCTTCACCTTGGTCAGCATTTGCCGCAAAGACCCGGAATCCATTTTGGCTTCCGCTTCCAGGGCCACGATGCGCTCTTTAGTTTCCGCCGCCTTGGCCAGAACCCTGTCGTATTCCGGCTTCGAGAGGCTGCACGGAGCCTCCGGGCCGGCCTTGGCATCCGCCCGGATCAGCTGTTCGAATACCAGCCTGGGGTCGCCATCCTTCCTGCCGATGCGGTGCATGTATCCCTTTAGAGTCTTTTCGGCATTTTCGATGGCCACAAGATGGCCATTGAGCTTATCGATAACGTTGTCAATATGCCGGCGGCTAAGTTGGAGACCTTTAAGCAGACTTACTATCTGGTCCTTGTTCTGCTGCACCTGGCTTTTGATCTCGTTTTGCTTTTCCGGATCGACGCTTCCCTCCAAAAGAAGCGTCTGCATGGATTTATTCTCCTCATCGAGGCGCTGCACTTCGTCGAGGATGCCTATTACCCGGTTTTTATGGGCGGCTTCCTCTTCTTCGCTGATCTCCTCCTCCACTTCACGGATCACTTCATTGATGCGGTATCCCTCAGTCTGGAGCCTGTCCCTGAGGCTCATTATCTGCTTTATGCCGATGGAAGACTCCATGATGGCGTTAAAAATCGCGCGCTCTCCGGCCTCGATTCTTTTTGCTATTTCCACCTCTCCGTCACGGGTGAGCAGAGAAACCTGCCCCATCTCCCTCAGATACATCTTTACAGGATCGGTTACCCTGGTAGCCGAATCGGCCTCAAGCTGAAGCTCGTCCTCCTCTTCCTCGGCGATAATGCCCTCCGAGTCGGCGACCGGACCTTGCACAACGCGCACCTGCCGTTCGGCATCTACGATTTCGATGTCCATTTCATCGAAAAGCATCATCATCTCATCGAGTTTGTCGGCAGTAACGATTTCCTCAGGAAGGGCTTCGTTAACTTCATCGAGTGTGAGATAGCCCTTCTCTTTGCCCGCCGCAATCAGTCGGTTCAGATCGTCAAGTTCCAGTTTGCCCAGCGCAGGGTCGCGCCTCTGCTTGGCGTCCTTTTCGGTCATTAATCAGCTCCTAAACGTTATCGGAAAAATCACCAATGCGGGTTTTGACCCCAAGATTTCTAATCTCTACGAGAAGGCTCATGATTTGAGCCCGGTCACCTTTTCTTTCTGCTTCCCGAAGGGATCGTTCCAGTTCTTTCTTCTTCTTTTTCCCCGTCCTTTTGGATAAGGCATCGAGCCAATCGCGCAGTTGCATTTCCGGCTGCTCCAGTTCATAAGGCTCAGCATTATATCGTGAATAGAGTTCGAGCAAATCAGATTCGCGGAGCAACTCATGCACAGAAGAGGGGTTGTGCTCCTCGGCGCAAAATCCCGCCCGGCAAAGCACGCCGGCCATAACGGCCAGATCCGTTTCCTCGAAACAGCCAAGCACATCGGAGTCGCGTACGCATTCGACGAGGGCCGGGTACTTGATCATGAGCCTGAGGACCTTTTCATCCAAAGATTCAATTTGCGGCGGCTTCGGGTAGGTTATCGACCTGAATTGCGGGGCCGATTCCGGCCGGCCGTGCTTCTGGTGGATGAGTTGGGCCGTCGCCACTTCTTCGGTAATCGAAAATCTGTCCGCGACTATGCGCAGGTACTCCGATTCGAGCAGCGGTTGCCTCACTTTCTGGAATATGGGTTGGAGTTGCTCGGAAAATATCTTCACCTTGTCAGCCGAACTCCCATCCCAGGAAGAAACGGCTTTTCGAACCGCATATGTCCCAAGCTCTTCCCTGTGCTCTATAAGACGCTCAAGCTCCGCCAAGCCGAATTTTTTCAGGAAATCGTCCGGATCGAGTCCGTCCGGAAAGCTTATGCAACTAACCGAGAGTTCCTCCGACAAAAACAGGGGCAGGGCGAGCAGCATGGCTTTTTGCCCCGCGCTGTCTCCATCGTAGGCGAGCACCACTTCGTCGCATATCCTGGACAGAAGCCGCACCTGCTGGCTGGTTAGGGCAGTCCCCAAAGTCGCCGCTACCCGATGGAACCCCTGTGCATGGAATGCAAGAAGGTCCATGTAGCCTTCCACCAGAAGAGTCTGCCTTACCTTGCTGCAGGCCTGGCGCGCCACAGAATATTGGTAGAGCATCTTTCCCTTTTGGTACACGGGAGTTTCGGGACTGTTGAGATACTTAGGCTCATTTTTGTCGTCCTGGGACAGGGTCCTTCCGCCAAAGGCGACAATTACGCCCCGTTCATCCCTTATGGGAAAAATCAGCCGATTTCTGAAGCGCTCAAAATATTTCGAAGGATCATTTGTGCTCTGTCCCAGAAGTCCTGCTTTTACAGCCAGCGCAGGGTCGATTCCGTTATTCTTCAGGTGTTCGAAAAGCCGGTTGCCTCCGGCAGGGGCATACCCCAGCTTTTGTGTTTCGACAACTTCTTCAGGCAGACCGCGCCTGGCTATATACTCCCTGGCCGCCCTGCCTTCCTGCGCAAGATGAAGCCGGCTGTAAAAGAAGTCGGCCGCGAGTTCAATCGCCGCCAGAATCCGCTTGCGCTCCTGCTGATTTGCCAGGAAAAGATCGTCCCGAACTGCATTGTCCTGTGGCAACGGGATATTGTAACGGTCGGAAAGATATTTAACGGCATCAGTGAAAGTGAGATTCTGATGCTTCATTACAAAGTTGAGGACATCGCCCCCGCATCCGCACCCGAAGCAGTGGTAGAGCTGGTTATCCGCGTCCACCTGGAAAGAAGGGGTCTTCTCCTGGTGGAAGGGGCACAGGCCAACGTGACGATTGCCCGTCCGGCGCAGATGTACCGTCCTGCCGATTACTTCTACAATGTCGACTGCCTGCTTTACGAGAGCGGCAACTCCGGAACCAATCACTCAGCAAGCCTTTCCTGGGTAATAAAGGTACCGGCCACATAAAAACATCAAAGGGAAAAAACCGCGGATTTTTAGCCAGGGGCAAAAACCACGGATTTTTAGCCTCTGAGAGCCATCAAATCAAGTGTTTTTTCTACTTGCGCTCATTCAAGCCTTCGGCGGACCGATTCGGTCACTATTTTGCCGTCAGCCCTGCCGGCAGTTTCAGGCATGAGGATTTTCATCACTCGCCCCATGTCTTTGATGGAGGATGCCCCTGCTTTCAAAACAGCTTCTTCGACCATTTCTTCCAGTTCTTCGGGCGAAAGCTGCGGGGGAAGAAATTCCTGAAGGATTCGAATTTCCTCTTCTTCCTTTGCGGCGAGTTCCTCCCGTCCGCCCTGTCTGAACTGTTCGATGGAGTCATGCCGCTGCCTCACAAGGCTCGAGATCGCCTGCTGGATTTCGGTGTCGTTCGGCTGCCGCTTGATCTCTTTTTCTTTGAGCTTTATCGAGGTTAGGAGCATCCGAAGCGCGTCTTTGGCGTTATCGTCTTTTGCCCGGATCGCATTTTTCAGCGCCTCTTCGATTCTCGGATACAGTTCCATACGGTTTCCTTCTATGGCCGCCGGGCCAGCGAGATCGCTTCTCTTAGATCGAGGGTCCCTTCGTATATTGCCCTGCCGGTTATTACGCCCAGCAATCCGATTGATGCGAGTGGAAGCAGCCTTTCGATATCTTCAATGGTGGAAACCCCGCCGGAAGCTATAACCGGTGCACCGGTCTGTTCGATCAAACGGCGAGTGGCTTCGATGTTCACCCCCGTCTGCATGCCGTCTCTTTGGATATCGGTATAAATGACAGCAGCGAGTTCGAGATTTTTAAACCGCAGCACGAGAGTCACGGCGTCTGTTTGAGTCGATTCCTTCCAGCCCTCGACCGCGACATTGCCGTCCCTGGCGTCCAGTCCCAGGGCTATTCTGCCCGGATACCTCACGCAAGCCTCTTCGATCATTTCAGGCTGCCTGAGTGCGGCCGTACCGATGATCACCCGGGCCACGCCCGAGGTAAGGTACCTTTCCACGTTTTCAAGGGTCCGGATACCGCCGCCCACCTGGACGGGAATAGACAAGGATCGGGCTATCTCCAGAATAATCGGTTCGTTTACGGGTCTTTTCGTGAATGCCCCGTCAAGATCGACCAGGTGAAGCCACTCGGCGCCCTCGGCCTCCCAGTGCCTTGCAACCGCAACAGGGTCCTTACCGTAAATCGTAGCGCGGTCCGGATCCCCCTGCATCAGCCGGACACAGACTCCATCTTTGAGATCAATCGCTGGGAAAATAACCATCTATTTGCTCTTTGCACCAATGAATATTTTGAACAATTCCTCACCGGAGCTGACCTTCCAGCCCGCAGCACGCGCCTCTTTTTCACAATACCCGGCGCAATTGCCGGATACTGAAGCGCTTAATTGCAAATCATCGATCATTAAAAAAGGGACCGCATCCGTCGAATGCGTTCTCATCGATACGGGCGTAAAATGGTCCGTTGCGACCAGCAAGTGGGTCTTAGGCAATTTCCTCGCCCCCTCGACAAGCGGTCCGACAATCTGTCTGTCAAAACTCTCTATGGCCTCGATTTTCTTTTCAAGGCTTCCCGTGTGGGAAGCTTCATCCGGGGCCTCGATGTGCAGGAAAACGAAGTTTCCCGACTCAAGAGCGGAGAGTGCCGCCGCAACTTTGCCCGCATAATTGGTATCGAGATAGCCCGTTGCGCCTTGAACCTTTACGGGATCAAGGCCCGCATAAACTCCTATCCCCTTTAGAAGGTCAACAGCCGAAATCATTGCCCCGTGCAGCCCGAATCGGTCCAGCCCGGGCATCGACGGGGCTTTGCCCTGTCCCCAAAGCCAAACGGCGTTTGCAGGGCATTTGCCTTCTTCTTTTCTGCGCATGTTGATCGCATGGCCCTCAAGCAGGCGCGCCGCCTTTTCGGTGAACTCCCTAAGAACCGGTTCTGCCGACAAAGTATCGTAGGGGGCTATGAGCTGACCGAGAATGTCATGAGGCGGAGTCGTTTTGATTTCCTCACGTCCTCCCTGCCAGACGAGAAGATGCCTGAAACTCACGCCGGCGTACAGCCTCAGCGGAGATCCGGAAACAGCGCTCTGAAGGCCGGCGACGATCTCATGGGCTTCCGGAGTTGAAATATGCCCCGCGGAGTAGTCTGCCATGATGATGTTTCCGGCCCCATCCCTGTCAAGAAAAACCAGGTTGCATCGGAAAGCGACTTCGTCGGGTTGGAGCCGAACCCCGATGCTCGCGGCCTCAAGCGGTCCTCTTCCCGTATGATAGACAGCCGGGTCATAGCCCAGGAGGCTCATATTGGCCACGTCGCTCCCGGGTTCCATTCCCTCGGGAATGGTCTGAACAGTGCCCAGTTTTCCGATCCGGGCGAGCCGGTCCAGATTCGGGGTCCGGGCTGCCTCAAGAGGGGTAAGGCCTTCGAGTCGATCGAGAGGATAGTCACCCATCCCGTCGCCGACAAGAATGATGAATTTATCGTCCATGGCGGAGTTTTTTCGCTTTGAATTTCTTTAGAGCCTACTCAAACACGGTAACTAATCCGCGCCGTTCTCGATGCGTATCAGGACAGTGGGGGCAAGCACGATATCCAGGTTATCTATCTCATCGAGGGCTTTTCTTACATCGCTCTCCAGCGCCTCATGGGTAATCATTACAAGAGGCACCGAGTTCGTATGGCGTCCCTTTTGAATTACAGCGGCTATACTGATCTGGTGTTTGCCGAGTATGCCTGAGATCTTGGAGAGAACCCCGGGCTTATCGAGAACCAAAAATCTAAAGTAGTAAGAGGTTGATACATCCGAAACGGGCTTGATCTCTATTTTTTGGAGCCTGTCGGGCAAAAAGGCAAGCGCTGGAATTCTTCCGGGCGTTTTGTTAAGGATGTCGCGGGCGACATCGATGAGGTCGCTGACTACAGCGCTGCCGGTAGGCATCATTCCTGCCCCCATGCCGTACAGCATTACGTCCCCCACCGGGTTGCCTTCGATGTGAACCGCGTTATAGGCGCCCTTGACACTGGCAAGTACGTGTTTTTGCGAAATAAGCGTCGGATGGACCCGCATCTCCAGGCGGCCGTTCTTGCTTCTGGCGATTGCAAGCAGCTTTAACCGGTAGCCGAACTCCTCGGCATATTGAATATCGAGCGGATCGATTCCGGATATCCCCTCGGTATGGACCCGGTCGAACTGAATCGGGGTGCCAAATGCTATGGCGCTGGCGATGGCGAGCTTGTGCGCCGTGTCAATTCCCTCTATGTCAAGAGTAGGGTCCGCTTCCGCATAACCGAGCGCCTGTGCCTCCTTGAGGGCATCGGCAAACGAGAGTTTGGCGTCCGTCATGCGGGTGAGGATATAATTTGCGGTGCCGTTTAGAATCCCGAAAATGGTGCTGATGCGGTTCGAGGCGAGCCCTTCCCGCAGGGATTTGATAATGGGAATTCCACCGCCTACCGAGGCCTCAAAACCTATTGAAAGTCCATTTTTCAGGGCAAGTCCGAACAGTTCGTTCCCGTCATGAGCAAGCAGCGCCTTGTTTGCGGTCACTACATGTTTGCCGCTTTCAATAGCCGAGCGGATAACCGCTTTTGCCGCCTTCAAGCCGCCTATCAGCTCTATTACTATCTGGATTTCCGGGTCCTTCAGAATATCATCTACATTTCTGGTCAGGTATTCGGCCGGCACCTTGACCGGCCTTTCGCGTTCGAGGTCGAGGTCGGCCACTCGCCGGAGTTCCAGAGAGACTCCGAGCCTGCTCTCTATCACATCGGCGTTATCCTGAAGCACCTGGACGACTCCGCAGCCTACTGTTCCCCAACCTACAAGTCCGACGCCAATTTTGCGCACAAAACCCCCTTTATTAAGAAAAAGACAAAAAACGAATCTCGCATTTTTGCCTTTTTACTTTTCCTTTAGACGGTTACCCGCTTGCGAGGAGAAACTGTTTTTTGCAACGCCTTTCGGAGGCCCCTTATGGCTTGCTTGGTCCGCATTTCATTTTCAACCAGAGCAAAGCGCACAAATTCATCGCCGTATTCTCCGAATCCCAGACCTGGAGAAACCGCTACCTTGGCCTCTTCAATAAGATATTTGGAAAAGTCCAGCGAACGCATCCACCGGAAAGGTTCGGGGATCCGCGCCCAGACGAACATGGTTCCCTTAGGCTTATCGGTCTGCCATCCTATGCGGTCCAGGCCGTCAATTAGAATGTCGCGCCGGGATTGATACACCGAAACAATTTCATTGACGCACGACTGGTCGCTTTTGAGCGCCACAGTGGCCGCAATCTGTATGGGTTGGAAAACGCCGTAATCGAGGTAACTTTTTATACGGGTCAGGGCGGCGATCATTTCGGCATTGCCCACGCAGAATCCGACCCGCCATCCCGCCATGCTGTAGCTCTTGGACATGGAAAAGAATTCGACGCCGACTTCCCTGGCGCCGGGGGCCTGAAGAAAACTCGGGGCCTTATAACCGTCGAAAGTCAGATCGGCGTAAGCTAGATCGTGAATTACCATGATGTGGTGTTCGCGCGCGAATTCGACTATTTTAGTAAAGAAATCCAGATCGACAACGGTAGTGGTCGGATTGTGCGGAAAACAGATGATCAACAGCTTCGGCTTGGGCCAGGTCTGCTTTATGGCGATCTGAAGATCTTCGAGGAAGTTGCGGTCCGGGCCGATTGGAATCGATCTCACATCCCCCCCGGCTATAATGGCAGAGTAAGGATGAATGGGGTAGGTCGGGTTGGGAGCGAAAACGACGTCTCCCGGGCTGATCAGCACAAGCACAAGGTGGGACAACCCTTCCTTTACTCCGATGGTGACCACGGCTTCTTTATCGGGGTCGATATCGACGTCATAGCGGTTTTTGTACCATTCAGACACCGCTTCGCGCAGACGCGTTATGCCTCGTGACGCCGAATAGCGGTGGTTGTGCTTCTTTCTTGCCGCCTCGACAAGTTTTTCTATTATGTGTTTGGGAGCCGGGAGGTCGGGGTTGCCCATTCCCAGGTCTATAATGTCCTCTCCGGCCCAACGCTTCTCCATTTTAAGAGCGTTCACCTCGGCAAACACATAAGGCGGCAGCCGGTGCATCCTGCTTCGTTCGGCAATATTGAAGCTCATGTCTGTCATTCTCCACTAAGGCTTTGGATCTGTGAAAGATAATATTTTAGTTCACGAAATGTCAAACGCGAAAACAGAGTGCCCGGCGCTCAGTGGTCGAAGAAAAGATTTCCCCGGCCGCTGGAGGCCGGCCACTGAGGTCTGTTCCCTTCTTTATTCAAAAGTGTCAAAGTGTTCTAATAACATAACACCTCTAATAACTTGTACCTGACTGTGCGGTTCTGCTAAATTTAGTCGGATTTTTCATTTTATAGATGCTGGAGCGCGAAAACAAGCCTATGAAACAGGTCATTCTTGGAACAGCCGGCCATATCGACCACGGAAAAACATCCCTCATAAGGGCCCTTACCGGAATCGATACGGATCGTCTGAAGGAAGAAAAGCTGCGGGGGATCACAATCGAACTCGGGTTTGCGCACATGGAGATGCCCGGAGGCGAACGCCTCGGGATAGTCGATGTCCCTGGCCATGAGAAATTCGTAAAACATATGGTTGCAGGGGCCACCGGAATCGATTTGGTAGCGCTGGTAATCGCGGCCGACGAGGGCATTATGCCACAGACTCGCGAACATATGGAGATTTGTGAACTTCTGCGGGTAAAAAAAGGGCTTGTGGTTCTCACCAAAATCGATCTTGTCGATGATGCGGACTGGTTGGAGATGGTGCGCGAAGACATAGCGGCGTACCTAAAAGGCACTTTTCTTGACGGATGTGAAATCATTGCGGTCTCGGCTGTTACGGGGGAAGGGCTCGATGACCTTAAAAAATCGCTTGTCCGGCTTTTTTCCGAGGTTGAAGCGAAGAGTTCGGAGGGCTCTTTTCGGCTGCCGGTCGACCGGGTGTTTACGATGCGCGGATTCGGGACCGTTATTACTGGAACGAGCATTTCCGGACGGCTTCAGATCGGGGACCCTGTGGTGATCTACCCCAACGGTCTAAAGAGCAAAGTGCGGGGAATCCAGGTGCACGGAAACGATGTGCAGGAAGTGCTGCCGGGCCAGAGGACCGCGGTAAATCTCCAGGGTATGGAACGGGCGCTGATAGAGCGCGGAGATGTTCTGGCGTCTGCGGGTTCGCTTATTCCCTCCCACATGATAGACGTTGAACTCGAGTTGCTGCGAAGCGCTCCCAGACCGCTGAAGCACAGGGCAAAAATCCGCTTCCACACCGGTACCGCAGAACATCTCGCCACCATTATACTGCTTGACCGCGAGGAACTGAAGCCGGGCGAGAATACCTTTGTGCAGGTAAGACTCGATAAGCCTACCGCCGTTTTGCGCGGAGACCGCTTTGTGCTCCGCTCCTATTCTCCCGTCCGGACGATAGGAGGCGGGACCGTGCTAAATCCGCTACCCCGCAAGCACAAGGGACCGGCCAAAAGGGAAGCCGCAAAAGCACTGGAAAGGCTATTCAAGAGCCCCGAGCCCGACATAATCTTTTGGCACCTGCAGGATGCCGGCTGGGCCGGACTTGCCGAGGCAGAGCTGCGGATCAGGACCAACGTTGCGCAAAAGCTCCTTGAAAAGACCCTCCAGCAGTTTACGAGCACCAGGAAGGTGGTGCTCTACGACAAGGAGAACAGAAGACTGATTCATCCGGATGCGCTAGAAGAGATGAAATCTGCAATTATAACTATACTTGCCGGATATCATGGCCGTTTTCCACTCAAGCCCGGTATGTCCAAAGAGGAAATCCCCGCTCTTCTGTCAAAACCTGTAGAGGGAAAAGTTTATAACTTTGTCCTGCGGCAGCTTGTCGAAACAGGACAAATCGCCCAGGAGATGGAATGGGTGCGCCTTACGACGCACAAGGTCGCACTTACCAGGGACGAGGAGACCATTCGGCAAATAATCGAAAAGGCCTTTCTGCAATCCGGTCTGCAGCCGCCTTTTTTCCGGGACATTGCATCCGGATTGCCGGGGACTCCCAAACAGCACCAGGAAGTACTCGATTGGATGCTGGCAAAGGGGATTATTGTAAAAACCAAGGATGATATCTACTTCCATACCGCCTCGATGTCTGAACTTCAAAATCGCCTGGTCGGCTGGCTCAAAGAGCACGGCGAAATGACCACACCGCAGTTCAAGGAGATGACCGGGGCAAGCCGCAAGTACACGATCCCGCTTCTGGAGTATTTCGATGCTCAGAAAGTCACCATTCGGGTGGGCGAGGTGAGAAAATTGAGGGGGGCCTGAAGGGTCTCACTGGTTCATTCATTGCATGTATTCTTTGTAGCCGTCCAGCGGTGCATCAAAATCCTCGGCCATCGCGACGAACCCTTGGCCGCTGCCGAAAATGGGATTTCTCTCGTGCGGAGCAACAGGCACAGGTTGCACAGCCTGATGCCCCTCTTTGATGAGGAGTGGCATCGGCCGGACCAGGCTAACCCGGATATTTCAAGAAGCGCTTTCCAGGAAATCAGTTTTGGTTAAGATGAAATAACTACGATGGGGAAGGTGGGTCGCTTCTTACCCTCCATTTGCCAAAGGAGGTCAAATGTGATGCTCATGTTTGAGATCAATGGATCACACGTTGCCGAACTGAGCGACACCGATCTGCGCACCCTCGTTGCCCGACTGTGTGAGGCGGAACTCAGGCGGGCTGGTCTGCCCCGTTCCGCCATTATCGCAGGCGGCAATCAGGATGCTCCAGACGGAGGTCTGGATGTTCGAGTCGAATTGCCTGGCTCAGCAAATGTAAGTGGATTTATTCCGCGGCCTGTAACTGGTTTTCAGGTGAAAGTTCCAGACATGTCCCCCAAGGCTATTCTTGCTGAAATGCGTCCGAAAGGGACTATTCGACCCGACATTCAGGATCTGGCTGAAGTATCCGGTGCTTACGTCATCATTAGTTCCAAAGGATCGACCTCATTCTCTGCGCTACAGCGGCGGCGCAACGCGATGAGCGAAGCGGTTGCAGACGTAGAGAACTCAGAAAATCTGGAATTGGAATTTTATGACCGAGATCGACTCGCCTCATGGGTCCGGGACCACCCCGGCTTGGTTGCATGGGTTAGAGAAAGGATCGGTAAACCAATTAAAGGCTGGCGCCCCTTTGCGAATTGGGCCAATTCGCAAAAGAGCGTTAACGCTGAATATGTTGTGGACACGAAAAGCAGGGTTCAGGATTGGAGGACCAAGCGTGAGGGCACCATAGGGGTCGTGCAGGGACTTGAGCGAATCCGTGAGGTCTTGGCGCAACCGAAAGGTGCAGTCCGCCTTATAGGACTCTCAGGAATGGGCAAGACTCGGTTGGTGCAAGCCCTCTTTGATGAACGTATCGGGGCGCAATCCCTCGCCCCGGCGCTTCCCGTATACTGTGATTTGGCTGACGAGCCGGAACCGTCCCCGAGGGATATGGTGCGTCGTCTCGTCCAAAATAGGCAACGGGCGATTGTGGTTGTAGACAACTGCCCCCCTGCGACTCATAGTGCACTCACGAAGGTATGTACTGAGGCTGAAAGCGCTCTGAGCCTTATCACTGTCGAATACGACGTTGGGGACGATGATCCTGAGGGGACAGAGGTCTTCCGCCTTGAACAGGCCTCAGACAGTGTGATCGAGCACCTTTTGGAACGCCTCAGTCCACAAATATCTCAACTCAACCGTCGGCGCATCGCAGAACTTTCCGAAGGCAACGCACGCGTAGCATTAGCTCTTGCCCATACAGTTCGTCGAGGTGATAGCATTGCAAATCTTTCAGATAGAGAGCTTTTCGAGCGCCTATTTCATCAGCGCAGACCACAGGATGAAGGGCTTTTAAAGGCTGCCGAGATTTGTTCGCTGGTTTACTCTTTCAACGGGGAAGCGGGCGAAGCCTCTGAGGTGCCGTTTCTCGCAAAATTGGCTGAATTATCAGTTAGTCAACTTTATCGCTGCGTTGGAGAACTGCGTGCGCGGGGGTTAGTTCAGTGTCGTGGACCTTGGAGAGCCGTGTTGCCCCAAGCCCTTGCGAACACTCTTGCAATCTGGGCACTTGATAAAATGCCTCCGGAAAATACCGCCGATTTTTTCAGGGGGACATCGGAGCGTCTTTTAAAGTCATTCTCGCGAAGACTAGGCTACCTTCATGACTCTGAATCCGCTCAGAAAATAGTGCGGAACTGGCTGTCTACGGGGGGCTGTCTGTCCAACTTGGCTCAATTAAACCAGCTCGGCAGAACCATGTTGGAGTATGTTGCTCCGGTGGTGCCTGAGGCCGTTCTGGAGACCTTGGAACGTGCCGCAGCAGGCGAGGACGGGAAAGACTTCGTAGCTGCATCATCGACTTCAAGAGGAAGCACCTGGATTTCGCTATTGTGCTCGATTGCTTATGACCCAGCCCTTTTCACACGGGCAACGCTTTTGCTGGTTCGCTTTAAAACTGCAGAAGGTGATAATAAAAATAAGGCGGACAGCTCTTTTAAGAATTTGTTCCAGCTTTATTTGTCCGGCACCCATGCCCCAATTGGCCAACGATTGGAGGTAATCGAGACACTGCTTGCAAGTGAAGATCCAGCCATCCAGTCATGCGGACTCGATGCAGTCGATGCCCTTCTGGAAACTTACTTCAGTTCTTCGTTACGGTTCGATTTCGGAGCACGCCCGCGAGACTATGGTTGGTATCCGTCTTCTTCTGAAGAGATCACCACTTGGTATAGAGGCGCGATCGGAATTGCGCGCCGCTTGGCGCTCTCCGGTTCCACTCTCAATAACAATGCGAAGTCCATGCTTGCTTCCAAATTCAAGGACCTTTGGACGAGAACCGGAACCCAAAAAGAACTCGAAGCCGTGGCTCGCTCGATAGCCGAACAGGGCTTTTGGCTGGAGGGTTGGGTCGAGATCTGCAAAACTATTAATTTCGGCATCGAGGGCATGCTTCAGGAGGATCAGGCGCGACTCCGCGCACTCGAAGAGTTTCTCCGTCCTAATGACCTCTTACAGAAAGCGCGCGCGTATGTTTTATCAAAAGGCCACGATACGGTTGGTATCAACGATTCTGAACCCGGTACGGAGAGTAAACGCATTATAGCAGGGTTTGAGCGAACAAATGGGGTTACAGAAGGACTTGGCTATGGGCTAGCTAATAATACCGAGATTCTGGCTCCGCTCATGCCGGACCTTGTGCGGGGGAAATCCGGACGCCATTGGTATTTCGGTCGTGGCCTTGCAACGGGGGCCGATGAACTTTCTGGAATGTGGCGCCGATTAGTTGATGGATTTGCAGCCACACCTGAAAATGAACGGAACATCCAAGTCCTGAGAGGTTTCCTTAATTCGGCGGTCGAACGTGACCCAAAAATCATTGCCCAAATATTGGACGCCTCAATTGAAAGTAAAATTCTCGGGCCGTGGTTCCCCGTTCTGCAAACGTCAGTCAAAATAGATGAACGAGGGGCGGCCAGGTTAGAATCGGCTGTTAAAATGGGCAAGGCGCCAAGTTTGACATATCAGTATCTTACATTTGGACGTGCGACTGATTCTATCCCCACAAGCACTCTTCGGAAGCTCATTCTCGGTATCTCGTTGCTTCCGGAAGGTTACGATATAGCGGTAGATATTCTGGCCATGAGGATTCACTCAGTCAGGGATTCAGGACCTCCGATTGACGATGAGATTATACGGTGCGGACGAGAGCTTGTGCTTGATTATAGCTTTGGGCACTCGAATCAAAACGTAGACTACGAGATCGGAGAGATAGTCGACGCTTGTTTTCGTGAGAGCGCAGAGGAAGATGCAAGAAAGCTTTGTCGTCGACTTGCGGGTGCTTTTAACGAATACAAGGCATATGCGTACAATTACAGAGACGTCCTGAAAAGCTTGTTCCGCTGGGTCCCATTGGTAGCTCTCGATGAGCTTTTGGGTGAACCTGGAATTACCAGACGCCAGCTCAATCAATATATGGATTTGAATAAGGATAGTCTAACTGAGATCGTGCAGATAGATACTCTATTGACTTGGGCTCAAGTTGACCCGGTAAGTCGCTTCCCTTTGCTTGCGTCAACAATCGTTCCGTTCATCGGAGGCGATGAAAAGTCTGAGGCTGTTTGGAAGCCAATAGCATACCAGCTTCTTGAATCAGCGCCTGTCCGACTCAAGGTACTCATCGCTTTTGGCTCTCATTTTCTGCCCAAAAGCTGGAGCGGATCACTTGCAAGTATGTTGGAAAACCGCCGAGCCCTTCCACAGGCATTTCTATCCGACCCTGACCCACAAGTGGCTGCTTGGGCGCGGGAACAGGATGCATGGTTGGCCCGACAAGCTGAAGCCGAGCGTTTGAGCGTACGGCAAACGGATGGGAGTTTTGAATGAAGGCAAGGAATAGCTATTCGATATTATTAGGAAAGTAAATGCAGAAGGCGACTTTATCCAGTAAGAAGGTATATTGTGGTAATTACAGCATGAAAAGGCGTTGATCTCCGTTTGGCCGTTTAGTATGGTCAAAAGCTCAGCGCAGGTCTTTCATGCCTGTAATGCACCCTTGTATCTAAACGACTGGCACTTTGCCTATTTCACAGTGTCGACATGTATGTACTCCAGGACTTTGCTATCTGAAGTGACAAGCGGGCAGTCGTACACCCTTGCGGTTGCCACTATAATCTGGTCTGCCGGGTCCCGATGGAATTTGCCGGGCAATCGTGTGGATTGTATTGCAATTTCCGGCGTGAGCTCCACCAGGCGAATACCGGGATATCCGAGGGCTGCATCGAACCATTCGTTCAACCCACATGGTAATTCCAGCCGATTGTATTCGATAAGCTTGGCTATCTCCCAAACGCTTATAGCGCTTATACCGAGTACGTCCGTCTCGTTGGCCTGAATTATCTCCGTCTGCGAGCCGGTGAGGCGATCATCTCCATGTACCCACCATACCCAGATATGACTGTCGAGAATAATCATCTGAGAGCTTCCCAATCGTTTTCCGCAACGCTGCCGAATGGATCAGTGTATCGAACGCGCTTTCCACGCAGGGGATAACGCCGCCTTCCTTCTCCCGTTGGGGTTTGGCTGCGTATGATGACCTCGACCCTATCGCCTGCCTGGAAAGGTATGCCTTTTACAGTAACCGATCCTTCTTTCGAGACCTCCGCTTCTACTCTATAGTCCTGCATATTTCACCTCGCTTTCATTCATACTATCCATCCGGCAACCATGGGTCAACACGCATTACTGAGGGGCGGGGAAATTTGGCTAGGGCCGAACGCCCCGGATAAACCATACATTAGGGTCACCCATGCAATTTGGAAAATTATAAGAGAAAATCCTCGGTGGCGAGGGATTCATAAAAACCGCGCTGTCGCAGCTTGAGAGTATTCGGGGATCGCCAAAATAAGCCAAAGTTTTTCAAAACGAATGGAAAACGACAAGGAATTGAGGTAAAGAGTGGAGAGTATCCTGGCAGAGAATATGGGTGTTGCCCGTATTTCATTCTAACTTCATCGCTAATTTCTATTTTCAGTGCCCCCTTTTTCAGGCATCAGAAACGAAATGGCAGATAAGATGAAGGCAATTCGTTATACAATCATTTTCGCGCTTTTCTTTGTTGCGGCCGGTCCGGTTTTGGCGTTGGCCCCGGAGTCGGCGGCAGTGCTCGATGAACCATCCCGCTCAGAAGCTCCCGGGACAACCGGGCCATACGCCGTGAAACCGCCTAATAAAGCTTGCCCGCAGACGACATACATCAACTGCATGCCACCGGTTCCAAAGGAGCGCCGGTCTATGTCCAGCGATGAGAATCTTAAGTGGGTAAGGGAACACTGCCCCGGCATCGAGGTGGTCTATTGACTTAGTTATGATTTTTTACGTTTGCCCTTTTGCCTTTTTGCTTTTACTTGCGCAAGCGCAGCTTGCGCGGGTGGCGGATATGCCCACGAAATTTCTGTCGATTGAATTTCACACCCGTTTTTTTCCGGCCCTCCTGTGGAGTCGTCTGAAGCGCGAGGAGAAGGGTGTGCAAATGGGTTTTTCTCCGACCGTCGAACTCACTATCGCATTTGCAGTGTGCGCCGTCCTGACCCTCGCCGGGCTGCCTGCGGCCATATCCCGCAAATCGGCAATAGGCTGGGTGTCGGGCGGCGTGGGGGCCGTGGGGATATTGGCCCTGGTCATCCACAGCATATCCTCACACAGGGAGCCGCCATCTTACGACCGATTTCTGGTAGGTGTATTCTTCTTTTTTGCAGTTTTTGGCATTAGTGCCGGGATATTTGCCGGCGCGCTTCACCACTCGCCCGGGATTGGCCTGTTCCTCGGTGCGGTGGGGCTTATGGCCGGATATCTGCTTGGCATCCTGGCCGGCCTGTGGCTCCAGTACCTTGGGTGGTTGGCCTCAATTGTGAGCGGCTTGGCCGGATTTGCCGCCTTCGGAATCTTTTTCGTGGACCTGGTGCTTCTGGCTGGCCGCCTGTTTTAAGAAAGGGCAAATTCAATGGTTCAACGAATTGTTACATTTATTGTCGCGGTAATTATTTCTTTCGTCATACCCCTCTTCTTCGTAGAGGCATGGGAAAACCCCTTACCTCCCTTACCTCCTGTTAGCCTTACGGTACCTACGCTTACTACGCCGACAATCCAGCCTGCACCTGTGCCCACTCTTCAGCCTGCGCCTCAGCAGCCGGCAGCCGCGCCTAAAGCCAGGAGGGCTACAGCTACTGGAACCATAAGGGCTCAGGGAGTAACGACCTACATGTACGGAACTCATATCCTGGTCGGTAAAGACGGCCGAACGCTGTATGCTTTAAAAAGCGATCGCATAAGGCTCGACCAGTATTTAGGCGGACAAGTTACCGTTTCAGGTGTTCTGCTGGGAGGTTATCCTGTCGATGGCGGACCGGAATACATGAGCGTCGATAGTATTTCCTACTGAGGATGTAACCTATGCGGAGAAACCAGGGACTCGATCCGAGGACCTAAAGCGTCGAAATCCCGTGGGGGTGTGGGGGGCACAGCTCCCCACGCTTTTGTATTCTTTCCCTTCAATCACGAGTGTCAAAGCTGACCGACACCCTGACATTGGCGTCGGGAGAGGGGTTGACTTCTTTATCCCCGTGGAATTTCACTTCACCGAGCTGACGCAACCCGGCAAGAAACGAGGGATAGTTCGTCCCGGGCACTTCGGCCAGAAGAGTCCCTGGCTCTTTGCCATCCCTGGAGTCTCCGGCGCTCAAAACCTTGCCCTCTGCCCGTTCAATCAGTCGTATGACACTGGAGAAAGCCTTTTGCGCATCGGGGTGCGCCAGATTGTCCCCGGACACTTTCGCCGAGCCTGCATCTTCAGTTTGCGCCTCCCGCTCCAGCATTTTTCCTCCAGGCGGGGCCATGCCGGTTGCACCTCGGCTCGAAAGTGAAAAACTCTCCCGTTTATGAAAGCTCTCCGGCTCAAATGAGCCGCTGCGAGTTTTCATCCGTGCTGGAACTCCAGGCGTTTTTAAAGTTAGAGCCACCATTTTGGTTTCATTGCCGGCGGGAAGGTTTGGTCTTGCCTCCGGAGAGGACTCCACGAGAGCTTTTTCTGCGTTGGCGTGGTGATCAGGTAAAGATTCTGCTTGAAGCGCTGCGGGCGTTTCGGCGGATGGCACCAATCCCGGCGAAGGTGGCGATTCAACAGATAAAGGCGGCACGGGCAAGGATCTCTTGAAAGCAGTTCCTGTGTTGCTGCGAATATCCGGTAAGGATTCAGGACCTGTGGGCGGGGCTTGAACCGCTGCGGAAGGAGGCGCCGATCCCGGCGAAGATGGCGATTCAACCTGTAGAGGCGCGGGGGAAAGCAACCCCTTCCGGCTGCCGTCATCTCTTAGAGCTACCTGAACCGTGACTATCACCAGCGCTGCAGTAGCCGCAGCCCCAGCCAATTGAAAAAACCGCTTTCGGGCGAACAATGCTTGCAGCCACTGCTTGCACACGGCGAGGACAGGAGGTTTTTCCAAACGGATTCGGACATGATCCAGCAAATCGCCGGGGGCTTTCAGCTTCGGCATGGTCCCAAGGGCGTACGATTGCTGTTTGAGGGCTTCCAACTGCATTGCGCACGACCTGCACGCTGCCAGATGCGCCTCTACCTCCTTGGCGAATTCCGCAGGGATTTCCGTATCCATATGTTCAAAAAGGATGGCTCTAATTTGAGAGCATTCCATGGGAACCACCTCTTTTCATCTCAAGCTGAAGCCTGTTGTGCAGGAGCAGCCTCGCGCGAGCCAGCTTCGATTTTAGAGTCCCGAGATTATATCCCGTAATTTTGCATATTTCCTCGTAGGACAGTTCCTCTATATGCCGCAGGACAATGACGGTCCTGTGGTCGTGGGAGAGGGAGGCGATAGCGGATTGAAGCAAAGCGTCCCTCTCGCTGTTGGCCATCAGGGCCAGGGGCGAGGGGGCCGGATCCTCGATTTCAAACTCCTCGCGTCCTTCTTCTTGCCGGGTATATTGCCCGAACCTCAGCACCCTGTTCCAAAAGCGATGCTCGGCGGAGTTGCGCCTGTTCCTGCAAATATTCACCGCAATGGTATAGAGCCAGGTCGAAAAACTGCACTCGAACCTGAAACCCTTGATCGCCCGCAACGCTTTTATGAAAGTCTCCTGCGCGCACTCTTCGGCATCGCTGCCATCGCCAAGCAGCCTGTAACACAGGTTGTAGACTCGATCCTGGTGGCGCAATACCAGCCTGTCCAGGCCCGCGCGATCTCCCGAGAGGAAAGCGTCGATGTCCTTTTTGTCTTCTTCTTTCGCCATGACCTGCGCCGAAAGGAACAAACGTTTCCCCTTGATATTTTAGACAGGGCCGATCCAAGGAAGTTCCATCTAACCTTTATATTCTACAATAATCAGGGAACCTTTTGCATCCTGCTTTGTCAAAGAGGGTTGAAAGAATCGATTATCAACCCAAGACCAGGAAGGTACAAAAATGAAGCGTTCAATATTTGCATCCGGTAAAAAAATTCTATTTACGCTGATTGCGATGGCGCTATTGCCCATTGGAGGGGTTGCCATATGCGCCGGGCAGGCCGGGGCACCAGGGACGGAGACGGATGACAAGACCCTTTCGCCTTACTTTTTCGTAAAATCGGACGACTCTGCCGTCGATCAGCTTCCACTCAAATCCACTTCGGCCACCGTAAACATTTCGGGGCCCATCGCCGATGTCGTCGTTACCCAGGTCTACAGGAATGAGGGCAAAAAACCGATAGAGGCGATATACGTTTTTCCTGCATCTACACGCGCCTCGGTCTACGGGATGAAGATGACCATCGGAGAGCGTACGATCACAGCGGAGGTGCAAAAGAGGGAAGAAGCCCGCCAGGCCTACGAGCAGGCCAAACATAAGGGCAAAAGCGCATCCCTTTTGGAACAGAATAGACCCAATGTCTTCCAGATGAACGTGGCCAACATCCTGCCCGGAGACGAAATCAAAACCGAACTGCGCTACACCGAAACTGTCGTTCCGATGGAGGGTGTCTATGAATTCGTATACCCGACCGTTGTCGGGCCGAGGTATTCAAACCAACCGGCTTCCAAGGCCACGGCATCGGAGAAATGGTCTCAGAACCCCTATCTGCATCAGGGGGAATTAGCGCCCTATACTTTCGATATTAAAGCCAGGGTTGCCGCCGGCGTCCCCATCCAGGAACTGAGCTGCCCTTCCCACAAGGTGGCCATCGCCTTCCAGGACAAAAGCGTTGCGAACATTGAACTCGAACTTAGCGAAAAAGCCGAACATTCGGGAGGCAATCGCGATTTCATCCTGAAGTACCGGCTTGCCGGAAAGCAGATCGAATCGGGACTGCTGCTTTACCAGGGACATGATGAAAACTTCTTCCTCCTGACCGTCCAGCCTCCCAAACGCGTGACGGAAGAAGCGATACCTCCGAGGGAGTACATCTTTATTGTCGATGTTTCCGGATCCATGTACGGTTTTCCTCTCGAAATTTCGAAAAAGCTGGTCAAGGAACTGCTCATCGGGCTACGTCCAACGGATATCTTTAACGTAATGACGTTTTCAGGCGCCTCGGACCTTTTCTCGGATCACTCCGTGCCTGCGAGCCCGGACAATGTTCGGCGCGCGGTCGAGTTGATCCGGCAGCAAAGCGGGGCTGGAGGCACCGAACTATTGCCGGCCATGCAGCGGGCGCTGACACTGCCCAGGTCAGAAGGCTTCGCGCGCACCATCGTTATAGCCACGGATGGGTATGTAACTGTCGAGCCGGAACTCTTCGATCTCATCGGCAAACATATCGGCGATGCCAACATCTTCGCTTTCGGCATAGGCACGTCGGTTAACCGCTATGCGATCGAGGGCATGGCCCGGGTCGGCGCGGGGGAGCCTTATGTCGTTACGCGGGCGGAAGAAGCGCCCGCGATGGCCGAAAAGTTCCGCAAGTACGTGCAATCCCCGGTGCTAACTCAGATCAAGCTCAATTTCGGGGGACTCGAAACCTATGATGTTGAGCCCTCAGGGGTGCCGGATATCTTTTCTGAACGGCCAGTGGTGGTTTTCGGTAAGTGGAAAGGCAAGCCGGAGGGGACAATTGTCTTATCCGGCTTGAGCGGGAAGCAAAAATGGGAAAAGCGTATCGATGTCGCCGCAACCCGGCCCCTGGCCGACAATTCAGCTCTTCGGTATCTTTGGGCGCGCTCTCGCGTCACGCAACTTTCGGACTATAACAACCTCCAGGCCTCAGATGAGAGAGTGAGGGAAATTACCGGGCTGGGCATCAAGTACAACCTCCTCACCGCGTATACTTCCTTTGTGGCAATCGATGCGCAGCCGCGCCGCCAGGGGTCTGAAGCAGTGACTGTAAGGCAGCCTCTACCCATGCCCCAGGGAGTTTCGGACAGGGCGCTGCCGGGGCAGACCTCCTCCACCATGGCAATGGCAAGTCCGTTGCCGGCCTCCCGCTATGGGTATGTCGGTTCGGGCGGTTCGCTTGTTTCGCCTAGTGCCAAGTCGGTCCCCCATGGTGTGGTTGCGGACATGAGCGTGGGTTCGGCTCAAAGGATGGCTCAGAAAGAAAGTGCCGCCCCTCAATTAACAACTGAGGCTGAGACCAGCCCCAAGATGGAGGAGCACCACACGGAATTATCTATAAAAAGTCTGAAAGTGAAAGGGGAACTTTCCAAAGAGACGGTAAGGCAAGTGGTCGAACAGAATCTATCTTTGATACGGGACTGTTTCGGTGGCGATATAGCGTGTGCGGCACTCAGACTTGAATGGACTATCAACAAAGACGGTTCGGTTGCAAATGTCCACGCGGTCTCGGGTTGCGGGTCCGATAAAACACTCGTGAACTGTATCGGCGGGCAGGTGAAGAAGTGGAGCTTCCCCGCTCCCGGGGACGGCGGGATCGTTCGCGTCTTGCTGGTAGTGGGGCTTAAGGGCTGATAGCGAGTCTGGAGAGTGCTGCGAAGTTACAAAGCGCGGGGGAAAGCTTCCCCCGCACCCCCGGGATTTCGTCCTCGCGCGCTAAGCGCGCAAGGACGAGCGCTCGGCGCCGGCGCCATAACTAGCCGCAGTTGTAGCCAGACCGTCCCGGTCTGGTTCCGCCGGGCTTTCCAGCCTGCCCCACATCTGAATCCTTCTTGAAGCGACAGCATTGAGGAAGAAGGCCACCTCCTTTGTTCATTCCGCTTCACGCTCCTTGCTTCTCGCTTTCTCTAGTATGAGAAAACCAATGTGAGTCGCTTTCGGATCCAAAGGCTGGTCCGCTCATGAAGAGCCTGCCATTGTGGTCCACTGAATTGCACCCAATAGACAGTCTTGCCTGCCACCATAGGAGCAGTTTGCCATCAAATCGGCATCGACTCCACAAGTGATATGCAAAAGCTGTCAAGAATCGATTTATTATAACCTTTCCTCACAAGCGCTCCACGTCCTGAGGACGGTGTTCGCTGACTAAAGATTCTCGCACCCGTGCATATTCCGCTTCAATTTCATTTAAGACTGTCACAGCGCTTTTAGTTGAAGCAGTGCGGCCCATTTCTTCGAGTTTCACGCAAAGCCCGGCCAAATGCAGAGCGCCTAGATTTCCGCTGCTTGATTTTAACGTATGGGCCGCTCTCCACATTGCCGCGGTGTCGGAGGCGCTCACGGCTTCGCGCATTTCTTTCAGGTATTTTGGGGAGCTATCCAGGTAGAGGTGTATCAACTCTGTGAGCAAATCCGGTGCACTCTGGCTTTGAAATTGCCTAATATCATCCAGCGCCTTGCGATCGACCGGTGCCTCGCGTAAAGGGCTTAGTATCAAGGTAGACTCGCAGGGCCGTTCCAGGCTATGCTCGTCCACATCCTGAGCCGTTTCAGGTGAGTTCCCAGGCGACCAGCGTTCCAAAACTTCAGCCAACTGATTCCTCTTAAAGGGTTTGCTCAGATAATCATCCATACCGGCGGCAAGGCATTTGTCGTAGACACCATTCATTGCATGGGCGGTGAGGGCTATGATGGGGATTCGGGGTCGGGATTGTATTTTCAGTTCCCCCCTGCTCTCCTTTTCCCTGATGTGGAGTGTGGCTTCGTAGCCGTCCATCTTCGGCATCTGGCAATCCATCAGTATAAGGTCATAAGCCGTATATGATTTCGAAAGTGCTTCGATGGCCTCGGCCCCGTTACTTACCACATCCACTTGATAACCCATGCCGACAAGCATCAGTCGCGCGACTTCCTGGTTTACCGGGTTGTCTTCAGCTAGAAGAATGCTGCACTTGATGGGCTTTGGAGTATCTTGCCGAGAGGGATGTCTGCTCGCCGGATGGTGACCACCTCGGTGTGAGGTGCTCGCCAGGGCCAAAAGTTGGTCATACAGCCGGGACTGACGAACCGGCTTGCTCAGAAATGCCAGTCCCCTTTCTTTTGGAGCATTAGCGATTCCGATGCGCTCACCCATGGAATTGAGCATAATCAGGCGTACTGACGTAATGCGTGGATCGTTTTGAATAACTCGGACCAGGACCGCGCCACTTATGCCGGGCATCGTCGTGTCAAGTATGGCTGCATCGTAGGGTTTACCCCTTTGCGCGGCACAAATGAGCATTTCAAGTGCTTGCGCCCCGTTTTCCGCCATGCCGCAGAACATTCCCCAGGATGTGATACACTGGTTCAAAACGGTCCGTGTCATATCGTTGTCGTCGGCAATCAACACACGGAGGCCGTATAGACCATTATTGTCTGTCCATGCAGGCCGGAAGGCTTTCGGCTGTTTATTGAGACATGCGGTAAACCGGAATTTGCTTCCTGCTCCCGGCGTGCTTTCCACACCGATGTCCCCTCCCATAAGCACGGAGAGTTGCTTAGAAATGGCCAGTCCCAGGCCCGTGCCGCCATACTTGCGCGTCGTGGAGCAATCGGCCTGTGAGAAGGCGGCGAATATGCCCACCTGCGCCGTGGGAGAAATGCCTATGCCGGTGTCGCTGACCTCGAAGCTCAAGAGGACTGTCCCGACATCTTCCTCGATAAGTGATACGCGCACGAAGACATGACCATTTTCGGTAAACTTGATGGCATTGCCCAGTAAATTCGTCAGTATCTGCCGCAGGCGCCCGGGATCGCCATTCAAGGACATCGGTACGTTGTCTTCTACTCGGCTGATCAACTCGATGCCTTTCCGGTGGGCCTCCTCGGCGAGCAGTTCGGCCACGTCCTCGACCGACTCAAGCAGGTTGAAGTCTATATTCTCAAGGTCGAGCTTGCCCGCTTCGATTTTCGAGAAATCGAGAATATCGTTGAGTATGTGAAGAAGGGCTTCGCCTGACCTGGAGACAGTTTCTGCAAGGCTGCGCTGATGGTCGTCGAGATCGGTCCCCAGCAGCAATTCCGACATCCCGAGAATTCCGTTCATCGGGGTCCGGATCTCATGGCTCATATTGGCCAGAAACTCGCTCTTGGCCAGCGCCGAGGCCTCTGCGGCCTCTTTGGAGAGCTTTAAGTCCTGGGTCGCTTTTTTTTCGGTTATATCGATCGAAATGCACATGCAGGTATCGTCGTCGACAGGTACCCACGAAACGTCCCAGATTTTTCCAATTGCCCTCAACTCGGGCGCGCTGGCTGGTTTTCTTTCCGAGAGTGTTTTGTCGGCAAGGCAATAGGTGCACATTGTCCCGCCTGGAATAGTGTGGCCGTTGTGCTCGTCAATGCACGCCTTGTATTCTTCCGGAATGTGTTCACATTTCAGAGAAGTCTGCCAACAGTAGCCGCCGACCTTCGCGCCGTACTCCTGTGCGAGAATGCTGGCAGTCAGAACTCTTCTATCCCTGTCCACCACCATTGCGGGATAGGGGAGGCCACTTACGATCATCTGGTTTAGTCTGGTTTTTTCTTTTAACGCCTCCTCGGCTTTTTCCCGTTCTGCAATTTCCTGCTCAAGCTGCTGGTTCTTTGTCTCGACAATTTGCCGTGTCTTGGATACCTCCTCCAGCCTTGCATGCAAAACGAGGTTGCGGGTGTTAATCCACAGGACAAGAACCATGGCGCCCAGAATGGCAAATGAGAGGAGACCTATCATTACAAGCAGGTGCACCGGGGCCATCCGCCCGGAGATTTCATCAACGGGCTCACTGGAAATGAGGAAGAAGGGTGTATCGGGGATATCCATTCGAATGGCGACCATGTCCACCGGCGGGTGATCGGGGCGGGCGCAGGCGAAGTGAAATTCCACGCCCGAGACGGTTCTCTCCAATGCTGATGGAAAAAAAGGGGCGGGTGCGTTTTCAAAAGGCACGGGGTGATGAAGCAGCTTCCCCTGTTCGGAGAAGATCTCGACGGTGCGACCCAAATAGGTGCTTTGCAGTTGGATTAGCTTTTTGTAGACCGGTTCTATAGAAACCCATGCGATTAGCTGTGCGGCGTGGTGTTCCTTGTAGAAATACGGTTCGGACACAATCACCAGCACCTCCCTGTCCTCTTCACGGCTGATGATTTGTGAAACGGGCCGGTTTCCGTCAAAGAATGCCGCGGCGTCTATGGGAGTCCTTCGAGCGGCTCCATTTGAGGGCCAATCAACAAGTACGGTGCCGTCGCTTTCCACAAAGGCGAGTCTGGTGTAGATTTTCTCCTCGCCGAGTTTTCTTTCTTCCATAAAGTGTTCGAAAAGTTCTGATATTGCGAACAGGCTTTCCGAAAGTCCATATTGAAGGGACATACCGAGGGCTTTATTCTCGAAGAAAGCGGAAATGGCACGGTGTTCGAGTAAATGTTTAATGTCGTTTCGTCGTTCGGAGTAGAAGTAGCCTACTGCTGTCGCACGTCTTTCCGCATCATGGTCCAACTGTTCCAAGGCGTGCCTTTGCAGTTGGACTTGTGACCGGTAATTGGAAATGAGCAGAAAACCGATACAACCAATCAGCGCGACACCGATAAGGGCGGTGATGAAACTCCACTTCTTCTGGCTATGCAGCGAGGACAGCATGTCCATTTTCTTTTGTCCGCCCCCGCATCATTTATCTTGAGCCTGGCGGAAAAACTCCGGGAAATAGTGGGGCGCCCTCGGGTAATACTTGGCGACCAGCCGCATGTAGGTTCCATCCTTTTTGCATTGCTCGAAAAACTGATTAAAAGATTCACGCAACTCGCCGGAAGACTTAGCAAAAGCGCAGCCCATCACCTGTGTCTGAGATATCGGCCCGATGATCTTGATTTTGCCGGGCCATTTCCCCATGGCGATAAACGCGTCGGGCACGTCCAGGATAGTAGTCTCGGCCTCGCCGTTTATTACGGCCGGCGCCAATTCATTGAGCGATCCTGGAAAGCATCTCACCTTGGCCCCCGTGGCTTCCAGATTATGGAGGTCCGGATCAAGGCATGTATTCTTCAATACAAGCACCTCGTGGCCTCCGAGCAAGCTCTTTACCGTCTGAATGTCCTTTACGATGCTGTCGCCCGGTGTGATTGGCTTTATGGGAGAGTCACTTCGAGCAATCAACCAGACTTGTGTGGGAAAGGTCGGTATCGAAAAATTCACCATCTTTTCACGCTTCGCAATGACGGTGAATCCATTGGCAATAACATCACCCCTGGTTTGCCCCTTCTCGCTTTCAGCCGTGGATTCCTTGCCACAAAGGTCTCCGATCGCATCGGCCCAGGACGTCTCCACGTACTTATACTCCACCCCAAGGTGCCGGGCGAAAAGCTTAATCAACTCGACGTCCAGACCGTCTCCGCTGCCCGTGACGAAGTTGGCGTAAGGCACCCCGAGGTGAATAAGGGCTCCTCTTTGTTTGATCTCCTCAATTTGTACGGCATGGCATACCGCCGCCGCGAAGCACACCAGCAGGCTTGTTGAAATGCCGTTCATCAGGAACCGGAATAGCGTCTTTTTCATCGTTTGAATTCTCCTTCAGGCTAAATCGGTCAGGAACGCATTCTTTTCAAGCAATGGCTAAAGGCTTTATTCGGCAGGTTTGTATTTATCTTTAATATTTTCCCATCAGCAGTATATTATCGTTGAGATTTTAAAATAAACCCAGACAAGAACCAGTGTAACGCCGACAATACATACCAGCCGCAATGATATCATCTTCGTGGAAAGCTTAAATCGCTGCATCTCAATCCTCCCCCAATCCCCCAATCAATCTGTTAAGTACCCAGTAAATAACCCGTTTCTCGAAAGTTTCCGCAACACGGATTGCCCGTTCGAGGTCGGTTTGGATACTGGAGCATCTGCAATGAGTTGAGAGAAATATTCCGCACCTCCTAATGTCTTTAGCTCGGAATCGGCCGAATTGCGCGGCAACTTTAACAATAATTTTTCAACCAAGATCCGAACGCCAATCTTTGGGATTTCAATGGTACGCTTCTCATTGCGGGAAGGGACAGGATTAAGGGAGCACCGTGACACAATAAGCAGGGAGCAAAAAAGGCGAAAGCCAAGAGCGGGGCTCCTGGCTTCCTCGGTGTATGGTTAACGGGTCCCCAAAAACCAAATCTTGAGAAAGGGACCCAATCTTATGGTCACAAAATATCAGATTCTCCCTTTTTGAAAATAAGGTCTCCAGTGTATTTCTCATTAACCAATTCAGTAATATGAAGGTGGAGTTCTACCCAATATTCCCTTTCTGCCTGCCCAAATCGGGAATACATTTGGGCATTTAATGGCATGTACTGTTTTGATTGCAGCGCTTTCGGGGCGTGACGGTCATACCGGGTAGCGGCGATATTGCTCCCGCTCTTCCGAAGCCGAAGTCAAACTGAAGGGAGCGACATTACGCTCGATACAGAGAAGGAATTTGAGCGGGATCCGGAGGCTACCGGACGCCGCTGTGCCTGGGGAAATGCGACACGAAAGAAAGGCGGACCGCGCTTTCAGGATGCCACTTTGGATGCGGGAATGCTGGAGCCGCGCAAGTGGCTTATTACGACATGAAGTGGTTGTAAAAAGCCGGCGAGCGAAATCACGCTGAATACCGTCAGAGCCCCAAGAAGTTCAGGCGAATGCAGGATGGAGACAGTAATCGGACCTCTCAGCCGGCTGGCAACGAGGGTATAGGCGCAGACCAGCGGAAGCGTTCCGAACACAGTGCTGGCAAGAAAGGTGGAAAAGGGTACCCGTGCCATGGCGCAGAATACGTTGATCAGCGGGCTGGGCAACCAAGGTGAGCAGCGCATCAGCACCAGCATGAGGAAAACATTCTTGACTTTGAGCCTCTGCAACACCGGTTGTGACGACGTGGTATTGCGGAAAAAATAAAGCGAGGCCACCGACCCCAAGGTGGTGGCCATGACGGCCAGTACGCTTCCTGTTACGAAGCCGAACAGGTACCCCGCGGCGAGATAGAATAAAGGGTTGGTCGGCACCGAAAAGAACACGGTGCCGGCAAGCAACAGGATGAATATCCCCATGCCGAGCACCAAGGGCCAGGAGAGGGGCTGCTGCTGGGCAGCGGTTGGCGGCAGCAGTACCAAAAGCTCGTGGCTGCTGGTAAGGGCAGAAACTATCCCTGCCATCGCGACCGCCAAATATCCTGATAGTACGTATTTGCGGGCGTTACCGGTCATGACGCTTCCCCTCGTATATTCCGGTACGCCTCCACTCGCTCGCGGATCGGTTCCGGAAGGGCCGTGATCCATTGGTGGTCTTCGGGCAACAGCGTTTTCAGTGGAAAGCGCTGGTAGGTATTCCAGAAAAGCGCGCTCTTGTTCCGCAATAGACCGTTTTCGGCGTACAGCTTGAGCGTGTGAAACGACTTCGCCGTGAAGGTGTTGTCCAATATCAATCCTGCGCCGGCGGCTGCGGTTGCATCGCGCTGGATCTCAGGCGTCACTTTCCCGTACTCCGGATGCCAGCTCACGTCGTCGTAGATAAAACCCTGCCTCAGCACGTCCCGGGCGGAGCAGGCCTGCCGGGTGCCGGGTACAAGTCCCATGCGGTTCAGCCATTCAAGCGCCTTATCCAGAAGTGATTGGGCATTCGCCACCAGAAAGGGCGTGTCGATGTCCCCGTTCACCGCCAGCCGTGCTGCCCAGCTCTTATCCTGCGAACACGTTCCAACCACTTTGGTAGGCCATCCCAGAAGATGGCAGCCGAGCACCAGTCCCACCGTGGTGGCGCCACTGCCCAAAGGAACGAAGATGTAATCCGGAGGGGCTGCCAACGGGCAGGCGCCGCTTTCCACCTGTTCCGCAAGTTCCATAAGCGCTTCCACGTGCCCCAGGACCGTCAACGGCGAGGATCCCCCCGGCGGGATATAGGCCTTGGCCGGCTCCTCAGAAATGTGGGGCTTTACTTCCGCCATGAGTATCGAGAGTCCGACCGAGGTGTCCCCATCCAGAAAACTGAGCCTCGCGCCACTTGCCACCAGCAGTCTGAGCTTGGTGATCACGTTTTCCGTGATCTCCTGCGGGTAGAGCATCATCTCGACGTCCATCGGCTTTGCGACGCCATCGGGTCTGAAGGTTCCAAAACGCGCTGCCAGGGCGAGATGAGCGCAATGGTTGCTTCCGAAAGCTCCGTGAGTGTACACGTTCTTTACCCCGCATAAAGAGAGGTTCGGGAGCAGGAACTCGTACTTCCTGACCTTGTTTCCGTACAGCGGGGACAGATCGCTTCCCTCGTCCTTGATGTAGAGCCGGCTCGTTCCGGCAAGGGTTTGCAGCGCGGAGTTGGCCTCGTAAACCGGTGTGGGCCGCTGAAACATCGGGGTCCAGGGGAGGAATCGGCCACCCGAATCGGTCTCTGCCATACGCTCTCCGAGCAAACCGGAGGTCGGCACCCCTGGCAGACCGTCGTGCAGGCTGCACATATTGGCTATCTGAACCCGGCCCCCCGACTTTTCGCCGAACCTCAGCCAGGGATAGCGGCGGGNNNGAACCCGGCCCCCCGACTTTTCGCCGAACCTCAGCCAGGGATAGCGGCGGGTCAAGGCGAGGGTGGTGTCGGCTTCGCACGGGAGTCGAAGCAGCATCTCCTCCTTGATCGGTTGGCCCCGGAAGGCCGGTGCAGCATCGGACCAGACGTCTACGAAAAGGTGCCGGGACTGGCTCGCAGCGAGGCCTGCCGCAGCCACCGCAGAGATTTTCAAAAAATGTCGTCTGGTGAACATTTAGGCCCTCTATGTGCAACATGGTTAGACACTCCACGATACCCAGGGAGCTTCGTTGTGGGCAATTGCCGCCACATCATCTACTATGAAAGAAATTGTGAATGAATTCAAGCATGGAATGCCGGCTATGAGGTGATTTCTCAAGCCGAAGGAGAATGGAAACCACAATGATTTGAGCGGATGCAGTCGTAATCACCCGGAATCCTCATTCCTTGCTTCGGCGCAGGTAAAACTGCAGCTGCTTCACAAGTCGGATCGTCGGTATCATCTCCGCCAAGTGCCCACACCGTCCGGGGTTGGAGGCTGCCCCATGCGAGGGTGTCCACCTCTGTGAAACTAACATCGAGTTTCTTGAAATTATGTCAAGATTTCTTCGCTTTTAATCCCCGGATAGAGTCCGGGGCAGGCTCTGTAAATCCTGTCGAAGTCTTAGCTCTGTCTGAGGGCACTATTACAGGAACAGCGATTTATCGTTAGCTTTTTCGTAGGCGGCTTCCCTGGTGATCTTCCCTTCGGCGATCAGCTGCTTGAGGTGCTGGTCCATGGTCTGCATGCCGATTGATGTGCCGGTCTGGATGAAGGAGCTAATCTGGGAGATCTTTCCTTCCCGGATCATGCTGGCCAGGGCAGGCGAGCCGATGAGAATCTCGTTTGCAGCGCAACGTCCCTTGCCGTCGGAAGTCTTCAGCAGTTGCTGGGCGATGACCGCCCGGAGCGAATCGGCAAGCATGGTCCGGGTCTGAGCCTGCTGATCAGAGGGAAAAACATTGATGATCCGGTCGATAGTCTTGGCTGCGCTGTTGGTGTGCAGGGTGCCGAGTACAAGGATTCCCAGTTCGGCGCAGGTAAGGGCCAGAGAAATGGTCTCCAGGTCTCTCATCTCACCGACAAGAATGATATCCGGGTTTTCCCGGCTGGCCACTTTCAGCGCCTCGCTGAAACTGCGGGCATGGGTACCGATTTCCCGGTGGGTGATCAGGCATTTCTTGTTTGGGTGAACGAATTCAAGAGGGTCCTCGATGGTGATGATGTGGCCGTCCCGGGTTTCGTTGATGTAATCGATCATGGCGGCAAGGGTTGACGATTTTCCGCTTCCGGTGGGACCGGTGACCAGGACCAGACCCTTGTTGAAGTCTGCTATGGTATTGAGCACCGAAGGAAGGTTCAGCTGCTCCATGGTCATGATGTCAGTGGGGATCAACCGGAAGACCGCACCGATCCCCCGGTTTTGATAGAAGAAGTTGCACCGGAAACGTCCTGTGCCGTCGAGCTCGTATGCTTTGTCCATATCGAGCTTTTCATCGATTTCGGCACGCTGTTGCGGCGTTAGGATTTCGAACAGGATTTGCCGGTTCGATTCAGGCGTAAGGACCGGCTGAGCCGTGGGGACAAGTTCCCCCAGTAGTCTCAGCAGCGGCGGAAAACCGATTACCATGTGCAGATCGCTTGCCCCGCGGGTTTTCATCTCCTCGAATAAAGAATCGATGTGGGCCATTGTATCAGTGCTCCAATTGATCAGTTTTTCGGCGCCCTGCCGTCCGGTTCAACCAGCGTCCTGAATTTCGCCGGCTTGGTGGCATTGGCCGCCGCTTCAGCAGCCGATATTCTTTTATCCATGAACAACGCCATCAAAGAATCGTCCATCAGTCGCATGCCTACGCCTTTGCCGGTTTGCATTATCGAAGGGATCTGGAATGTCTTGGCGTCCCTGATCAGGTTCCCCATGGCCAGTGTGCCGATAAGAATCTCCAGGGCCAGCTCCATTCGGGCGCCGCCTGCTCCCGGAATAAGCCGCTGTGTAACAACCGCCTTGAGCGATTCGCTCAACATCGTACGAACCTGGTTCTGTTCCTTGGAGGGAAACGAATCGATAACCCGGTCGATGGTCTTTGGAGCGCTCGACGTTGCTAGTGTGCAGATCACCAGATGCCCGGTTTCCGCAGCTGTAATGGCCAGGGAGATGGTTTCCAGATCCCTGAGCTCACCGATAACGATCACGTCCGGGTCCTGGCGAAGCGCACCTCTGAGCGCATTGGCGTAGGAACGGGTGTTGCCGCCGAGCTGGCGCTGGTTGACCACCCCTTTTTTGAACGGGTGGATGAACTCAATGGGGTCTTCAATAGTGATAATGTGATGGGGCCGGTTCGTATTGATATAATCGACCATGGCCGCCAGGGTGGTCGATTTGCCATGCCCTGTGGGGCCAGTCACCAGGATCAGCCCCTGGTGCTCGTCCAGAATGCGCTGGATTGTCGGGGGCATCCCCAGCTCTTCAAGGGTGGGAATTCGAGGCGGTATGAGCCGAAAAACGGCGCTTATTCCCCGCTGATGTTCCATGGCGCTCCCCCGGAACCGGCCAAGCCCTTCGATCTCATAGACGAAATCTATCTGGAGATGCTTTTCCAGAATCGCCTTCTGCTGCGGATTGAGCAACTCAGGGATCATTTCGCGGCACTGTTGCCCGGTCAGCGCGGGGATTTTCAGTTTTCGCAGCCGTCCCAGGAGGCGGAAGACGATCGGCTCGCCGGAAACAATATGGATATCGGAAGCATTCATCTCTGCCGCTCTGGCAAAGATCTTGTCCAGTATTGCCATTGTTGTTCTCTTTCACAGGGACAACCCCGAGGCGGGGGTCAGAATCCGGCCCCTACTGTCAAAAATATCACAGCCACATTGTTTGTTTCACCACAACAGCCTTGATCGCCTGGCTGCATTTGCCTGTGACCCGCATGAAAGGGGCTTCCGTCAATAACGGCGCACCTTGCCGAGGGGGAGATTAGATGCACATATCTTGCCAACCTCTAACCGGCCTGCCAACGCTAATTTCTCCTAAATCGGTTAGTTATCGGGTGCTTATTCCCGCTCCTCGCTTCTCGCTTCCTGCGGCAAGCCCCGCGCGAGCAAAAATTTTACGGGGTTTTGATTTTTCTCGTTGACAGGTCTCCGGGTAATGCTGTAGAAAAGCTTTTTGCTTGTGAGAGGGGTAAGGCGAGTTGGTAGTGACAATCGCCGGTCAAGTGAGTATCTTTGGTTCTGGTCGCTCGGATCTTTTCCTCTGATTTACCTTGATCTTTAAAATCCTGATTTTGAAGCCTCGGATAATT
>OMOE01000177.1:0-8048 GCA_900290365.1 Syntrophobacter sp. SbD1
GAGTCGTCCCCCAGGTCAGGGCAATGGTGGAAGCCGGAATCCCGGTGCAGGGACATCTTGGCCTCACCCCGCAAAGTGCGGCGCAGTTGGGAGGCTTCAAAGTGCAGGGCAAAACCGCGGAAGCCGCAAAGGTCCTCATCGAAGATGCCCAGGCGTTGGCTGAGGCTGGATGCTTCAGCATAGTACTCGAAGCTATTCCATCTTCAATAGCCGAGATGGTCACCGAAGCCGTGCCCATTCCCACTATCGGTATCGGTGCAGGGCCTCGCTGCGATGGGCAGGTGCTCGTAATTCATGATGTGCTGGGGCTTTTTGACAGGTTCGTGCCTCGATTTGTAAAGAAGTATGCAAAGCTTGACGAAGTCATAATGAAAGCCCTCGTACAATACAGGGAAGAGGTAGAGCAGGGCATTTTCCCCGGCCCCGAGCACGGGTTCATGATCGACGAACAGGAAACAAGAAAGCTTGGAAATACCAGGTAGTGCATATACAGTACTTTCCACCAGGAATTACTGTGTATACCTGATTTAAAAACACGAATCATATAGTTAAGTTACACGACAGTTAACTTGCCGTAAAAACCCCGTAGTCCCCTTTGTTATCCTCACCGAGAGCCAGGACCCCCCCAGCCTGGCTCTCCATTTATTTTATTCTGGAGATCTCATGAAGATGCTTCTAACTGTTATCGTTTTCCTCGCCCTGGTTGCAGGGGCCGGCGCCGTCTTCGTCTGGAACGGATTCTACGATATCTCCGCCCGGGTGCCACACTGGGATATTACGCTTGAAGCCATTGAAGTCTTGCGCGACCGATCGATTATCGTCAACAGCCAGGCTGTCACTGAAACGCCCCCTGGAGATCCTGCCAAGGGAGCGCGTCTATATCATGAAGCTTGCATCTACTGCCACGCCGCCCCCGGGAATTCCGCCGCACCCTTTTCTCAAGGGCTATATCCGGCCCCGGCTAATTTACTTTCCGGGCAAATACAGGAAGAATGGAAGAGCACGCAGTTGTACTGGATCGTTGAAAATGGCATCAAATTGACCGGAATGCCTGCTTTCGAATCGACTTACGACAAAGAGGAAATAGCAGACGTGATAGCATTCCTCCCGCGGCTCCCCAAAATTTCTCCAACCGACTACGAACAACTGACCGGATCAAGTCATGAACATCATGGCGGAGCGCCGAGTTGCTCACCATGACCTGCACGGCCGCACAATGCTGTTCACTTAATGTGGTTCGGCAAACTGTGCCGCCTATTTTTCTCTTTTGACACTCTCTATCACCACCGGCTTTGCCGGCACATCCTGAAACGGTCCCGAATTGGTGGTCGCAACGCTCTTTATCTTGTCCACGACATCCATTCCGTCAACGACCTTGCCAAAAACTGCATAACCGAAACCTGACTGTGATTTGTCCCTATGGTTAAGGGAAGCATTGTCTACGACGTTTATAAAAAATTGAGCAGTGGCGCTGTCAACTATCATGGTTCTTGCCATTGCAATAGTCCCACGGTCGTTTTTGAGTTCCGCGCTCGCTTCATTCTTGATGGGGGCATTAGTTGGCTTCTGTTTCATATCTTCAGTGAACCCGCCTCCCTGAATCATGAAACTCTCTATGACCCGATGGAAGATCGTGCCGTCGAAGAATCCCTCATCCACATAATGGAGAAAATTTTTCACTGTTTCAGGGGCCTTGTCAGCCCAGAGTTCGATCTTGACCTGGCCAAGAGATGTCTTCATCAACACAACCGGATTCGCCGGCGTTGCTTTCTCCTCACTCATTTTTTCTACTCCTTCGGATTAAAGGTAAGCATGACCGGATCAAGTCATGAACATCATGGCGGAGCGTCGAGTTGCTCACAATAACCTGCACCGCCGCCTGGATATCGACGCTCCGCGAGGCCAGGAGGTGCTTTCCCTCTTATTTTTCTCTTTTGATGCTCTCTATCACCACCGGCTTTGCCGGCACATCCTTAAACGGTCCCGAATTGGTGGTCGCAACGCTCTTTATCTTGTCCACGACATCCATTCCGTCAACGACTTTGCCAAAAACTGCGTAACCGAAGCCGGCATCTGAATTGTCACTATGGTTAAGGGAAGCATTGTCTACGACGTTTATAAAAAATTGAGCAGTGGCGCTGTCAACCGCCGAGGTTCTTGCCATTGCAATAGTCCCACGGTCGTTTTTGAGTTCCGCGCTCGCTTCATTCTTGATAGGGGCATTAGTTGGCTTCTGCTTCATATCTTGAGTGAACCCGCCGCCCTGAATCATGAAATTGCCCATGACCCGATGGAAGATCGTGCCGTCGTAGAATCCCTCATCCACATAACGGAGAAAATTTTTCACTGTTTCAGGCGCCTTGTCAGGCCAGAGTTCGATCTTGATCTGCCCCAGGGATGTCTTCATCAACACAACCGGATTCGCCGGCCCTGCATTCTCCTCGGTGCCTGACGCCCAGGAAAGGCTCAGCAATATAAGAGAGCTGCATAAGATGAGGACCATCAGCAATGATTTACTAAAATTGATCATTATTTCTACTCCTTCCGACAAAAAGGTAAGCATTGACTCCAAGTGGAGATTACCACCAAAATGCACCGCCGCAGAAATCGTTCTCATTCAGGCGGGGGGGGGGCCATTGACATTAAAGCAGTACTCCTGCATATTCAAAACCTCTCCCTGGAAAAAAGAAGAGGCCGATTGGAGTTGGCAGAATAAATGATAAAAGAGCAGAGCACAAAGGGAAAAACTTCGGATTATCTTCGGGCAGCCGCTGAGCAGTTTTCTTCAGAAGATCAAATTTTCGAAATCCTACCTTTCGGCGACGGGAAAGTAAATGACACTTTCCTGGTCAACACCGCTTCCGGCCATGAAAAATATTTCATACTTCAGCGCATAAACCAACGTGTGTTCCGAAGGCCCGAGTTAATTATGCAAAATCTCCGGGTCCTCTCCGGGCATGTTTCAAAGCGTCTTACCAACAATCCTATTGCCTCCAGGCGATGGGAAATGCCGAGTGTGCTGCCCACGGCGGACTCGAAGGATTACTGGATAGATCCAGGCGGTTTCTTCTGGCGCGCAATCAGCTTCATAGATGACTCAGAGTCGCTGGAAACCGTTACCGGCCATGGTCAGGCAGCCGAGGCAGGCTTTGCCGTGGGGCTTTTCCATAGCCTTGTGATTGACCTGCCTGCGGAAAGACTAAATGATACGCTGGCAGGCTTTCACATGACCCCGGTCTATCTGCAACGCTATCAGGCAATCCTGGAAAGCAGCAGCGACCGTCTATCGCCCGATGCCGCTTATTGCATGGATTTCATAAACAGGCGCAAAGAGTTCGCGCATGTCCTGGAAAGCGCCAAAGCCGACGGGAGGTTGCCGCTTCGGGTAATTCACGGTGACCCGAAAGTGAGCAACATCATGATCGATACCGTCACGCGGCTGGCCGTCAGCATCGTGGACCTCGATACCGTCAAGCCGGGTTTGATCCTATATGATATAGGCGACAGCCTCCGGTCATGTTGCAATCCGCATGGAGAAGACCCCCGCCTTGAAGAGGTACATTTCGAACCCGAACTTTGCCGGGCGCTGCTCAAAGGGTATTTTTCGGCCGCCGAAAACTTTCTGAGCGAACACGAACGCGAATTCATCTATGATTCCGTCCGCCTGATTGCCTTCGAACTCGGAATGAGATTTTTTACCGACTACCTGGAGGGTAACGTCTATTTCAAAGTTACCGACCGCCGGCAAAACCTCAGAAGAGCGCTGGTACAATTCCGGCTGACCGAAAGCATCGAATCGCAGGCTAAATCTTTGCACTCGATTATAAAAGAGTCGTCAGTCGTAAGTCTTTAGAAAAACAATAAAACAGTGAGAAGGCGGGGTCTCCCCGCCCTTTTTACTTTTGCCTTTTGCTTTGCGCCAACTGGTGGTCCCACCGCCCGAATAGACAGTAGACCCAGGCCTGGTACGCAATTACAACGGGAACAAAAACCAGGGCTACTCCAAGCATGATTTCCAACGTCAGGGAACTCGACGATGAGTTGAATGCGGTCAGACTGAATGCCGGATCGATGCTGGATATGAGCAGATTGGGGTACATTCCGCTTACTCCGAAAAGCGTAACCATGACGATGAAAACAGCAGAGGAAATCCAGGCCTTCAGCCATTGCGCCTGCCGGATAAAGAGCAGTATCCCCACCAGCGCGCCGACCGCCGCAAGAGGAATTACGAACAGGACTGGAACTTTGATGTAATTATCGTAGAGGTGCGTTGAAACATAAGTGGCCCCAAGGAAAACCACCGCCGCTGCCGCAAGTGCATACCATAGACTGCCCGCCAGATTTGCGGCGCGTCCCTTGAGATCTCCGTTTGTTTTTAGGGTGAGCCAAAGAGAACCGTGTACGGCAAAGATCAGAGTAAATAGAATGCCCCCCATAAGTCCGTAAGGGTTAAGCAATGAGAAAAGAGTCCCGTGATATATTCCGCTTCCATCAATCAAAATTCCGCGAAACAGATTGGCGAAAGCTACGCCAAACAGTAACGCCGGACCAAAATTTCCTACCCAAAGGAGTGTATCCCAAAACCTCTTCCAACCAGTTGATGAAAACTTGGACCTGAACTCCATTGCTACACCGCGCACTATCAGGCAAAACAGTATAAGCAGTAGAGCGGAATAAAGGCTACTGAACATGACCGCGTAAGTCTTCGGAAATGCAGCGAAAGTAACCCCGCCCGCAGTTATGAGCCAGACTTCGTTTCCGTTCCAGTAGGGTCCCATGCTGTTGTAAACCGAGCGCTTTTCACCTTCGTTCTTTGTGAGGAAGGGCGCCAGTGTTCCAATCCCAAGATCAAAACCGTCCAGAACGAAGTAGACGGCCCACAAAATTCCCCACAGGGCAAACCAGATTGTCTCAAGCATATCCCACCTCCTCATCGGCCGCATCGGGCAAGGCCGTATCATCTGAAGGGCCTTTCCTCGAATGGCTCCACATCAGGTAGTAAGCCACAATTCCCAGGAAGGAATATACAAGCACGAATGCGCCCAAAGATATTGCCACCTGCGATGCCGCAACCGGGGATACCGCATTCGAGGTCTTCATCATCCCATACACCACCCAGGGCTGCCTCCCCACTTCGGCCAGCATCCAACCAAATTCACTGGCCACGTAAGGCAGGGGGATAGAAAATAGAAACACCTTGAGCAACGCGGGCCGTTGCTCGATAGTGTCGCGCCTGAACCAACCGATGATGGCCATCACAAGGAAGAAAAACCCGAGTGTCATCATTACCCTGAAAGAAACAAACGAGAGGGTCACCGGAGGTCTTTCCGAAGGTGCAAAATGTTTCAACCCCTTGACTTCTGCCGAGAAATCATGGAATGCCAGCATGCTCAAGGCGCCGGGGATTGCGCCGAATTCGACCAGGTTTCTCTCATTGTCCGGGTCCGGAATAACGAACAGGTATTGCGGTGCGGATCTTGTCGTCACCCAGAGAGACTCCATTGCTGCGAGCTTTGTAGGCTGTATTTTTGCGACCTCACCGCCGTGCATATGTCCTTGCACTACTTCAACAATTGTAAAAATCAGCGCAAATGAAATCGCCAGTCGAAAGGATTTCTTGAAAAAGGAGATGTGCTGCTTCCTGAGCAAATGCCAGGAACTTACGCCCATTATGAAAAAGGCCGAAAGAATATAAGCTGCTGAAATCGTATGGACTATCGTATGCCATGCAAAAGGCTGGGCAATAATGGAAATCAGGTTGTCCAACTCGGCCCGGCCGTTTCTAATAACAAAGCCTACAGGGTGCTGCATCCACGCGTTGGCGATCAGAATCCATAGGGCTGAAACATTTGAGGCTATGGCCACAAGCCAGATTGCAATCGCATGCGCCTTGGGTGAGAGCCGTTTCCACCCGAAAGCCCACACCGCTACAAAGGTTGATTCCAAAAAGAAAGCCACTGTTGCTTCAATTGCCAGCAGAGAACCGAAAATATCGCCGACATATTCCGAGTACCGTGACCAGTTTGTCCCGAATTGGAACTCGAGCGTTATGCCCGTCACAACACCTATGGCGAAATTGATCAGGAAAATCTTGCCCCAGAAACGAGCCATCCGACTGTACTCTTCATTTCCGGTCCTTACGTAGTTAGTCTCCATTATCGCCAGCATGACTGAAAGCCCGAGCGTAAGCGGCACAAACAGAAAATGAAAAAATGTTGCCGCAGCGAACTGGAGTCTCGAAAGCATAAGGGTGTCCATATCCCGTCTCCTTATGATGTTAGAGGATTCTGAGATGCACTCGCATAAGATGCCTATTCATTCCGAATGTGCAATGCCTGAAAAACTCAATAGGGTGAAAAAAAAGATATATTGCAGTAAGGGCAAGAGCAGAAATAAGAAGACAATTCCAAACCGGGGGTCTTGGCGTCTTCTGTTTTATCTTTATATTAATGATCTTCTCTGGAGAAAGAGTGTGTCCGCAATTTGGGCAACCATAAGTGGTTTCCTTCATATCGAAACTCGCTCCTTAACCGGCCGGCCTGCGAGAGGGGCCCCGCGCTTTGCCTGGCTGTCATCTCCACTCCTCGAATCGAGAAACTTTCTCAAATTGTTCTGTCTGCTGACCTTTAGCTTTTTGCGGATATTTTTCCGGTGGGAACGAACGGTGTTTCCGGAAATGTGTAACTGCCTTGCAATCTCATCACTGCGTGCGCCGGTTTTGACTAAAGACGCAACGCGCATTTCCGCCGATGATAGTGTCATTGCAAATGAAGGGTCCAGGGATAACCCTGAAGACAACTCTTCCAGATGCCAGGTCAGCATATCGACTTGGGTCGAATACTTTTGAAGGCCCAGGTCGTTTCTCAGCCTGGTGATCATGGGCAGAAGCAGATTTTTTAGCCTGAGGCCGATTTTACTCTCTATCTCTTCTCTTTCCCGTTCGATACCTCTTGCAAGAACCGACAGCGCCCTGTTAGTTTCGAATAGTTGGGAGTTCAGGTTTTCAAGCCTCCGCTGGTGATCCAACATTTCGAAGTGGCTCTGTTCACTTTCCTCTCTCAGCCTCTTTGCTCGCCTCTCTTCTCCAAGGGCCTCCAGCGCCCTCATTAGCGAATGGTGCAAAAGCTCTTCCTGAAAGGGTTTCTCCAGAAAATCGAAAGCGCCGAACTGCAATGCGGGGATAGCGATATCCTTTTCTGTGGATAGCGTTGTAACTATGATTTTCAGATCGTTTCCCAATTGCGGTATCATACTCGGATCACAGCCCCCGGATCTGGAAACATCGAGCAGGAAAATATCGCTCCCGTTCTCCCTGATATGTTCAAAAGCTGTTTCGGCCCTCGAAAAGGCCTTAACGCCAAGCCCCCAGCTTCGTATAGTGCCTGTGAGATTTTCAAGTGCCTGCGCGTCGCCTTCTACTATAGTGATCATGGAATTCTCGAAAGCTTTCATCGCGAACCTCCAATCTATTCCTCAATGACTTTTGGTTTAAAGGCAATAAGCGTACCAAATACCGCAACGATACAGATTTCGGCGTTAATTCCGGCACTTGTGCGGCACGCGATATTGCCCGCCCAGGCTTGTCGTTTTCTGAAATTGAGACACTCTTGAGACAATCGGCACAAGCTGATTTTTTTGATTTTTTTGTTAAAGTTCGAAAAACTAAGGTGAGAAGGGATATAGCGCGGTTACGGCGTTGGTTGCCGGTTATAAAAGTGTCTCAATATATAGTTTGAGACACTTTTGAATCATGAGACAGCCTTCTGGGACATTTAACCTGGCAACCTCGGCCGTTTAGCCGAATTTGCCCGTAATGTAGTCTTCTGTTTCCTTTCTGGCAGGCCGCGTGAAAATCAGCTCGGTTCCGGCAAATTCGATCAATTCCCCAAGATACATGTAGGCAGTAAAGTCTGAAACTCTCGCCGCCTGTTGCATGTTATGGGTCACTATGACTATCGTGTAATCTTTTTTCAACTCGGTCACCAGGTTTTCAATACGAGCGGTGGAAATAGGATCAAGAGCCGATGCCGGCTCGTCGAGCAGCAGCA
>OMOE01000177.1:8058-17008 GCA_900290365.1 Syntrophobacter sp. SbD1
CGAGCGGTGGAAATAGGATCAAGAGCCGATGCCGGCTCGTCGAGCAGCAGCACCTCTGGTTTTACTGCTATGGCCCGCGCAATACACAGCCGCTGTTGCTGTCCGCCGGACAGGCTGTTGCCGCTACGGTGAAGAATATCCTTCACCTCATCCCACAAAGCGGCCTTGTGCAGCGCCCATTCCACTCTTTCAGCCATCTGGGCGGCCCTCAGATTCTCATAAAGTCTTACTCCGAAGGCGATATTGTCATGAATGGACATGGGAAAAGGTGTAGGCTGCTGGAAGACCATGCCCACCCTGGCCCGCAGCTTGTTCAAATCGCTCACGTTCTGCAGGATGTCAACACCATCGAGAAGAATTTCCCCTGTCGCTCTTTGATGCGGGTAGAGCTTATAAATCTGGTTAAAAGTGCGAAGCAGGGTGGACTTGCCGCAGCCGGACGGACCGATGAAAGCCGTCACGCGATACTCCGGAATCTCAATGCAGATATCTTTGAGCGCCCTGGTTTCCCCGTAAAAAAAATTCAGACCACGAACGATTATTTTTGGTTCTGCCAATTCGGTTTTCATATCCTCACATATACTAAGACGATTCAGTTGCCGGGCCGGTGGTGCCTGAAAAACGTCCTGGCCGCGATGTTCAAACCGAGAACACCGACGGTGATGAGCAAGGCGCCCGCCCATGCGAGTTTGTGCCAGTCCTCGTAGGGACTCATCGCATACTGGAATATCGTTACGGGAAGATTCGCCATAGGCCGGTTGATATCGTTGCTCCAAAACTGGTTATTGAGTGCTGTAAACAACAGGGGCGCCGTTTCCCCGCAGATTCGAGCCACCGCGAGCAGAATTCCCGTGATGATCCCCGCACGCGAGGCCCTCAGTGTAACCATGGTGATTACCTTCCACTGGGGGGTACCCAGCGCAGCGGCTGCTTCGCGAAAGCGGTTGGGAACCAGCTTAAGCATGTTCTCAGTTGTTCTGACAACCACCGGAATCACCAAAAGCCCCAGCGCAAAGGACCCGGCAAGCCCGGAAAAATGCTTTGTCTGCACCACATAGACCTCGTAGGCAAATAACCCTATCACTATCGAAGGAGCACTCAGCAGGATGTCGTTTATAAATCGGGTGACAGGCGATAGCCAGCCCTTATGTCCATACTCCGCCAAGTAGGTACCGGCGAGAATACCGATCGGGGTGCCGATAAGCGTAGATATCGTCACCATGAACAAACTGCCCGCAATTGCATTCAGCAACCCCCCCCGGCTCCCTGGAGGCGGGGTCATTTGTGTAAAAACGCTGAGGCTCATTCCCGGAATTCCATGCTGCAAAAGCGTCAAAAGGATCCAGCTCAACCAGAACAGGCCAAAGCAAACAGTGAACAAGGAGCCTATTTGACTGATAAGATTAATAAGACGCCGCCGGGTATGGACCGAAATCATAATCCCTTCTTCTTCAAGACCGTTTGCCCTCCAGTCTGGATAATCGGATCAGCAGAAGTTTGGCCAGAGCGAGCACGATGAAGGTAATTCCGAAAAGGATCAGCCCCAGTTCTATCAGTGACGATGTATAAAGGTCCCCGATTGCCTCGGTAAACTCGTTTGCCAGGGTCGAAGCAATGGTGTTTCCGGGCATGAGAAACGAAGCGTTCAGTTCATGTGCGTTGCCGATTACGAAGGTTACGGCCATCGTTTCGCCCAACGCCCGGCCAAGACCAAGCATGATGCCCCCAACGACGCCGATTTTTGTGTATGGCAACACTATATGACGAACCACTTCCCAGGTGGTGGCGCCAAGCCCGTAGGCAGATTCTTTCAAGAGTGGCGGAACTACCTCGAACACATCCCGCATGACCGAGGCAATGAATGGAATCACCATGATCGACAGGATCAATCCCGCTGAGGCCATTCCTATGCCCATGGGCGGCCCATGAAAAAGAGGCCCTACTACAGGAATCTTGCCCAGGTGGGAAATTACCCAAGGTTCCGCATAGTCACGAAATAAGGGTGCGAAAACAAATAGACCCCACATACCGTATATTATGCTCGGAATGCCTGCGAGAAGTTCGATGGCTGTGCCCAGGGGCCTTTTGAGCCATAAGGGGCACATTTCCGTGAGAAACAAAGCTATGCCGAAACTTACAGGCACAGCAATCAGCAGTGCAATGGCCGATGTTACGATAGTCCCGTAGATAGGCACCAGCCCACCAAACTGCTCCGTCACCGGGTTCCACGCCGCACTGCCTATGAAACCGAAGCCGAATTTCCTTATTGCCGGCATACTGCCGATAAACAGCGAAACGATTATACCTGCCAAAAGGAGTAAAACCAGAAATGCAAAAAACCTGGTGACATTCTTGAAGAGCAGGTCCGCCAGGAAATGCACATTAAGGTGCACATCCGAAATCTGCCTTGGCATGCTCCTGCTCCTCTCCGTAATAACCTCGCTCCCGTTGACCATGGCATAAACGCTTTGCATTAAAAAGGCAAAGGGGAACCTGCCCCCTTGCCCTTTTAACTTATCAGTGAGTTAATATACTACGCAATAAGCCTGAACGCCACGCTCATTTGCTTACCGTTTGCGAGCCCTTCCAAACTGCGACCCCACCAGGCCCGTTTATCTTTTCCCATGAACCCTCGATCAGTTTTACAACTTTTGCCGGCATCGGCACATAATCGAGTTCCTCGGCCATTTTCCCGCCGTTGGCGTAGGCCCAGCTAAAAAACTTCAAAACCGCGCGCGCCTGGTCCGCATTATCCTGCTCTTTGTGCATCAGAATGAATGTGGCGCCGGTTATCGGCCAACTATCTTTTCCCGGTTCATTTGTGAGTATTTCGTAAAAACCGGGGGCCTGTTCCCATTTTGCACCGGCAGCAGCGGACTGAAACGATTCGATACTCGGTTGGACGTACACGCCCTCTTTGTTCAGCATCAGAGCGTAGGGCATTTTATTTTCAAGAGCATAAGCATATTCAACATAGCCAATGGAATTTTTAACCTGCTGAACATAGCTGGCCACACCTTCATTTCCTTTGCCGCCAACGCCGGCAGGCCAGGAAACCGAGGCGTCATTGCCCACTTTTTCCTTCCATACGCTGCTCATCTTCATAAGGTAGTTCGTGAAGATAAACGTGGTACCGGACCCGTCAGACCTGTGAACGACAGTGATCTCTTCGGCAGGAAGCTTCAGGCCCGAATTTAACTCCGCAATAGCCGGATCGTTCCATTTTTTTACAGTCCCCAGGTAAATCCCGGCCAGAACTTCGCCGTTCAACTTGAGTTTGCCGGCCTCAATGCCCTGAATATTTATAACCGGCACTACTCCGCCCATTACGGTGGGGAACTGCATAAGACCGCCCTTTTCAAGCACTTCTAATGTCAGTGGCATGTCGGATGCCCCGAAATCTACCGTTTTGGCAGTTATCTGTTTTATGCCCCCACCCGAGCCGATGGACTGATAATTCAGGCCCACTCCTGTTTTTGACTTGTACGCTTCAGCCCACTTTGCGTACAGCGGGTACGGAAATGTTGCCCCTGCCCCGGTGATATCGGCAGCAAACGCCGATGCCGCCACAAATACGCAAACCAGCACGGCTATTGACACAAAGTACTTGCGAACAGAACATCCTCTCATCTTTGGCTCTCCTGTTGTAGTTGGCTCCAATACAAAGACTGCGGCCCATCTTCCCCGTTTGGATCTCTTCTGCTCAGCTTAACGTAACAAGAAGATAGACCCCGAATGTTACAGCAGTGTGACATCTTCGTGACTTCTCTTCAAATCCATTGCCAATGCCTTTGCCAGCACTCAATATTGATTCGTGCACACTCGCATCCGAACGTGAATTAACATGAAAAACATTTTCACGTAATGATTTCGCCATATTTTTTGTGCATTCTGATTACCTGGAAATCGCCCGGTTCGGGTGATGACGCTTATTAGTGGATGCGGGCTCCTGAGTGTAATGGCTTCTGCTGCGCAGTTATTACTGGCCGCCCCTTTGCCACTTCCAGACAGGAGGGATTATTTTGGAACAAAACATGTTGAGAATTTTCAAAGATTCGCTTCAAACCCGTCTCACAGAGCTGTTGAACGATAAACATAAATACATGGAAAGAATCTCCAAGCCCCTTAATGGGCAGGGTCCCACCGACGAAGCCGACGTTGGATGCTTCCACCATGACCGGGAGTTATTGCACATTTTGCAGGGCAGAAATAACAAGGTCGTAAAGGAAATTCGTTCTGCAATAGACCGTATAGAAAACGGTGAGTTCGGGATCTGCTGCGCATGTTTCGGTCCCATCGGTTTGGGACGCCTGAGGGCCCAGCCCACAACCGTCCTGTGCGTTGACTGCAGGCGCGAATTGGAGTTCAGCAGCAGGACCAAGGCATCTTAGGACCCAACGGCATCTGAGCGTCTCCGTTGGCCACATCAACTCATGTCCCGTTGGGACACCTTTTTCCTGCCGCCGTCGAAGGTTTGAGTGGCTAACCCGGGCGAGGGTCCCGCCGCCCCGCCGCACGTCCAATCTTTTTCGTAACCAAACAATAACTTTAGCGACATCCATTCGTAAAATTCCGAGTGTAGTGTTCCCCAAACCATTTGGAGGGGGATCAAACGATGCAAAAATTCAGTCTTAATTCAGTTCTGCTTCAGGAAATCTTTGAACGGGCCAAGCCCATGGGGCATTACGAAGAGGTGGACAACCTGAATCTTGGGTTTGGCTTCCTCTACTATGGACTGGCCAGGTCTCTGAGGCCCAAACACCTGGTCGTGATCGGATCGGGTTTTGGATTCAGCGTGGTCTGCTTTGCCCTTGGAATGAAAGACAACGGAGAGGGAATGCTTACCTTCGTTGACCCGTCCTACTCACTGTTCAAGGACGGGCCTTTCAAAACAATCGGGGGCGCAGACAACTGGAGCCGGCCCCAGAAGGTGCATGACCACTTCAAAAGATTTGGTCTCGAAGACATTGTCACACACTACAAACTGACATCGGACCAGTTTTTTGCGTCCTACGAGGCGCTCGGGCTTCCTCAGATAGATATTGCGTTCATAGACGGGAGCCACGCCCATGATGATGTAAAGCATGATTTCCTCAAAACAGTCGAACACGTTCATAAAAATTCCTACATTCTCTTGCACGACAGCAATATCTACGTAAGAGAGATAATCGGCCATGCCGGTGTCAAAAAATGGATCAAGTTGCTCAAGAAAGAAAAGGAGTTCTTTGAAACGGTGAATTTTCCTTTCTCTTCGGGAGTAACTCTCGTAAGGGTCCTTCAAAACAAGATATGGAGGTATACGAAACAGTAGTGACTGCGCTGGCCATCTTTCTCTATTCCGTATTTCTGGGCGTCGCTTTGTACCTTTTTTGGCGCCATATCTGGTTTTTTCGCAATCCGCAAAGAAAAATTCCCCCCGAAGGATCGGGTATCCTCAGTCCTGCTGACGGCACTGTAGTCTATGTTAAAAAAGTGTATCCGGACGAGAAGGTGATCACGATCAAACAGGGGCTCGACGCAACCATAAACGACATAACCAAAGAGGATATCACACGCCCGAAGATATTGGTCGGTATCTTCATGAGTCCATTCAATGTGCATCATAACAGGGCGCCGGTCACCGGGCGTGTCGAATTCATTCACCACTATCCTGCATCCCATGAAAAAAACCTTTGCATGGTTTCAATGCACTATAGAACTCTTTTCAACCGCCGTCCGCTGCACCGCAACAGTGTGCACATCGTTCAGAACGAAAGGACCGTCACCAGGATAGGCGCCGGCTACCGCGGCAAGCCTCTGTCCTGTTATGTGGTGCAGATAGCGGCCAAGAGTGTCGCCGGCATAGATACATACGTCAAACCCGGCGACACGGTCGATGCGGGACAAATTTTCGGAATGATTCGCATCGGATCGCAGGTTGATCTTGTCGTGACCGACATTGAGGGAATGAAGGTTAAGGTTGCTCCTGGCGACAAGGTTCGAGCGGGCGAAACGATCCTTATTGAATAGACCCTGGGGGGGGTTAAAGGAGGCGAGATGAAGATTGATTTGCACGTGCATTCGAAACACTCGATACGTCCGTCGCAATGGATTCTCCAGAAACTTGGCTGTCCCGAAAGCTTTACCGAACCCGCCGCGATCTACCGAATCGCCAGGGAAAAGGGAATGGACCTCGTCACAATAACAGACCACAATACGATTTCGGGCAGCGCCGAAATCGCTCACTTACCCGGCACGTTCATCAGCGAAGAAGTTACCACCTACTTTCCCGAAGACGGGTGCAAGGCGCACGTGCTCGTGTATGGCATAAACGAGGTCATCCATCGGGAACTGAGAGCAATACGCGAGAACATATTCGATCTGGTGTGCTATCTTCGCCAGGAAGAAATATTCCACGTTCTGGCACACCCGCTCTATTCTATTAACGACAAGTTAAGAATCGATCATTTTGAAAAGTTTCTCCTGCTCTTCGCCAATATCGAACTCAACGGCGCCAGGGATGATTATCAGAACTATTGCATAAGGAAGATTACAGACAAACTGACGCCCGGCATCATTGAAAATCTCGCCAACAAGCACGGGATCGAGCCCGCCTTTCCAGAGCCATGGTTCAAGCGTCTGACCGGGGGCTCGGACGACCACAGTTCTCTGAACATATCCCGCCAGTATACGGAAGTGAGGGAAGCGAAGACAAGAGAGGAATTTTTCCAGGGCATCGACGCAGGTAAAGCTTCTGTGATCGGAAAAGGCTCGACTCCGCAGGTATTGTCGCACAATCTCTACGGCATTGCTTACCAGTACTATAAACGCAAACTGAATCTGGAGAGCAAAGTCGGAAAGGATCCGGTCTTGCGCTTTCTCGACAGCTGCCTGCAGGCCAATTCCGATACCGAGGATAAGCTGGTCCCGCGCCTGATCCATTCCTGGAGAGACCGCAAAGTACAAAAGCAGGAAAAAGGCGGCCAAATCCAGGACATTCTCCGGTTTGAAGCACATAAGCTCCTCAAGGATAATCCAAAGCTGAGAGATTTCCCGCAAAAAGGCAACTCCAAGATCGAGAACCGTGCGGGGAGATGGTTCGATTTCGTAAATCACGTTTCAAACCGGGTTCTGGTGCATTTTTGGGATACTCTTGTGAATAATTCATCTGGCGCCGACTTTTTCAATATATTCCACTCCCTTGGCTCGGCGGGAGCCCTCTATACCGTCTTAGCGCCATATTTTGTGACCTTCACGGTTTTTTCAAGAGACAAACAATTCAGCGCGAGTTCACTTAAGCATTTCTCGATCGACAATCAGTCAAGATCGGACAAACCGTTTAAACTCGCGCACTTCACCGATACCTTCTACGAAATAAATGGTGTAGCCCTTACCCTCAGGCGCCAGCTTAAGTTCGCAAAAGAGAGTGAAAAGGACCTCGCAGTTGTCACATGCGACTCCGAAAACCATCCCGCCATGGACGGCGTGCGCAATTTTGACCCTATCGGTGTCTATGGTCTTCCGGAGTATCCTGAACAAAAGATGTTTATACCGCCATTCCTGGAGATGCTTAATTATTGCTACGATAATGAATTTACACAGATTCACGTAGCCACCCCCGGCCCCCTCGGCCTGGCCGCTCTTGCTATAGCCAGAATCATGAAGCTTCCGATAGGCGGCACCTATCACACGGCAATACCGCAGTATGCTCAAATTCTGACCGGGGACGGAAACATCGAGGAACTGGTTTGGAAATATACAATCTGGTTTTATCAACAACTCGATTGGGTCCTGGTGCCGTCGAAAAGCACCGGGGACGAGCTGATCGAGAAAGGACTCGACCCTGCAAAAGTCCGCCTGTTCCCAAGAGGCGTGGACACGGAACTGTTCCATCCATCAAAACGGAACCCGTCGTTTCTACGCAACCGCTTCCGGACCGGGGATGGCTTCAAGCTCCTCTACGTCGGAAGGATCTCCAAGGAGAAAGACCTCCAACTGCTTGTACGTGCTTTTGACATAATCAGGCAAAAATTTCCGGAAGCGGAGCTGGTCCTGGTTGGCAATGGTCCTTACCTGCAAGAGTTGAAGGCGCTCACCTTCGGCATGCGCTGCACCTTTACCGATTTCCTCGACGGCGAAGATCTCGCCTCCATATATGCAAGCTCCGACCTGTTTGTATTCCCAAGCGCAACAGATACTTTTGGAAATGTAGTGCTCGAAGCGCAGGCCTCGGGGTTGCCGATCATAGTTACCGATTCGGGAGGCCCGCAGGAAAATATAATCCCGAATAAAACGGGCCTGATCGTAAAAGCAGGAAACCTCGAAAGCCTCACAGGAGCAATAGAGGGGCTCCTCGCTGACCAGCTGCGGTTGAAGGAAATGGGCAAAGCCGCCAGGCTATACGTGGAGAAGAGGTCCCACGAGCTTGCATTCGAAAAGACATGGCTGATATACCGCGACTGCGGCAATGACGTTGAGCAGGAAATGGCTGCGGCAATCTAGCGGCGAACCGCCGCGGCCGGGATGCGCGCTTGCAGAATCGCCGCGCGCAAAAAGTTAAAAATGCCGGCGAAATAAAGATGGGCAGTTACAAGGGGAAAATCAGTCAAAGACCTAGACAGGATTAACAGGATTTACAGGATTAAAAATAAAGAAGAAACCTACAATCTTTAAACTGGACCCCGGCCTTGTGAGACTGTGTCGTAATTCGGAAATGCTCGGACAAATCGCACCGGATCAGTTTTGCTTCCCCCTTTTTTTGAAAGGGGGATCCAGGGGGATTTTAAGAGCTCATATAGCATTGGAGAATCACAATCCCCCCTTCCCCCCTTTAGAAAAGGGGGGAAGTATGTGGACTAGAGACGTTACGACACAGTCTCCTCAAGATCGACCGTGCGTCCTCACAAAAGATCGGACGCCGAACTATAAGCTTCTAACGTGGGTTCGAACGTTTAACGCGGAACCCGAACAG
>OMOE01000173.1 GCA_900290365.1 Syntrophobacter sp. SbD1
CCTGGACTCCGGATTCGAAGCCCACGACCAGAAGGCGGCAGCCCGCTTCCTTCATGGCCTTGAGCATATCGTAGTCGGCATGTACCCGGCTGTTGCAGGACCAGGTGAAATTTAGCTCCTTGAGGTGCTTGCAAAGCTCGATTACTCTCGTTTTGCCCCATGCCCAGGTATCATCGTCGAAAAATATTTCTTTTACTTCCGGGAAAAGTTCAAGTGCGCGCTTTACTTCGGCAACGACGCTCTCGTTGCTGCGAACGCGCCAGGGATGTCCGGTGAAAGTCTGTGGCCAGAGGCAGTAGATACAACGGGCCGGGCACCCTCGTGATGTGAAAAACGCAAGATAAGGGTGCTTTAGAAAAGGTATGTTGTATTTGGTGGGATCAAGGTCTCGCCTGTATATCTCGACTATGGAAGGAAGCGAATCCAGATCTTCGATAGGGGGCCGGTCGGGATTGTGAACTATTTTCCCGTCTTGCCTGTAACTCACCCCCTTGATTTCTTTGATGTCCTTTCCGGATGCGAACTCGGCAACGGCGTAGTCGAATTCTTTTCTTGCGATGAAATCGATTGCAACTGACGCATTGAGGGCCTGTTCAGGCTGCACGGAAACGGGAGGACCGACAAAGGCGATCTTAATGGCCGGATTGACTTGCTTTATCATCTCCGCCAAGCGGACATCGTGGTAGAAGCCGGGTTTGCTGGTGAATAAAACGAGGAATTCAAAATCCCTTGCGATACGGATTGTCTCGTCAGGCCCGATTCCGTGCGGCGAGGCGTCCAGAAGCCTGCTCTCCTTTATTAAACCGGCTGGATATGCGAGCCAGACAGGATACCAATAGGATGCGATTTCGCGACGGGCAGGCCACCTGGCGCCCGCGCCCCCGTCAAATTTTTCGAACGACGGAGGATTTAAAAGCAGAGTTTTCATTTTCAATCGTCTCCTTAAAATTCAAGAGAGCGCACTATATACCGGTGAAGGCAAAAGGCAAAAGGCAAAAATTAAGGCAAAAATTTTGGATATAGAATTGAAACGGATTTTTTGAATGAACGTGGGACAAGGCCATATAGGTCCTGTCGGACCTATATGACCTATATTGTTCGCATCATTCAGACATCATTCACAGTCCATGGCCTCGCTTATTCCCTTGCCGGCTAAAACCATCGGCAGGACATTTTCTTCGGAAGGAACGATGCAGTTGATAATTGCCGGCCCGGGTTTTTGCAGCGCTTCGGGCAGCCCTTTGATAACGTCTTCTTCTGTCCTGAATGTATATCCCGCGATGCCGTAGGCCTTTGCAAGGATTTCGAAATCCGGATGGAATGAGAAGTTTGTCGCCATATAGCGCCCCTGGCAATAGAATTGCTGGAGCTGGCGCACCATGCCCAATGCTGAATTGTTCATGATGATGATTTTAACGCTGAGGCCCTGCTCCATCATCGTGCCAAGTTCCTGCATGGTCATCTGGATACTGCCGTCCCCGGTCACCAGAATGACATTGCTTCCGGGGGAGCCCATGGATGCGCCAATGGCGGCGGGCAGGCCGAATCCCATGCACCCCAGGCCGCCCGAGGAAATCAGCGTCCGCGGTTTTTTGAAATGATAGTACTGAGCTACCCACATCTGGTGCTGGCCGACGTCGGTCACTATGATGGCATCGCCCCTGGTGCAGTTCCAAAGCTGCTCTATGATGAACTGGGGCTTCAGGCCGTTTTTGCGATTGAAGCTCAAAGGGTATTGAGCCTTGAGGGCCTCGATGCGCTCAAGCCATACGGAACGGTCGATCTTTTCCAGCAGCGGCAGGAGTTCCTCTAAAATGAGCTTTACATCGCCGACCAGGGGCACATTTGTGGTGACCACCTTTCCGATTTCTGCCGGATCGATGTCAACGTGGATAACGGTGGCGTTGGGGGCGAAGCTGTTGATGTTCATTACCACCCGGTCGTCGAATCGTGCGCCGAGGCCGATCAGGAGGTCACATTCGGTGACTGCCAGATTGGCGTAGCGTGTTCCGTGCAAGCCAAGCATTCCGAGAAAAAGCGGATGGTCGCCCGGAAAGCCGGCAAGGCCCATGAAAGTATTGGTTACCGGAGCCGAAATCGCCTCGGCGAACTTCAAAAGCTCATCCGATGCGTTCGAGGCCAGGATACCTCCTCCCGCATAAATAACCGGCCTTTTGGCTTTTGAGATAAGCTTGGCGATCTCTTTTATTTTGGACGGATGCCCTTTATAAGTCGGCCTGTATCCCCTCAGCTTAACAGTCGAGGGGTATTTGAAGCTGATTGTGGCCTGCGCCACGTCCTTTGGGATATCTATAAGCACAGGTCCGGGCCTGCCGGTTGAAGCAATGTGGAAAGCATTTTTTACTACGACCGGCAGTTTCTGCGGGTCCTTCAGAAGATAATTGTGCTTGGTGATCGGTATTGTGATGCCGAATATATCCACTTCCTGAAAGGCGTCCGTTCCAATCTGCATCGTCGGGACCTGCCCGGTGAACAGGACGATCGGGACTGAATCCATGTAAGCATTCGCAATGCCTGTGACGAGATTGGTGGCCCCCGGGCCGGAAGTCGCAATGCACACACCGACGCCGCCTGTAACCCGGGCATATCCGTCTGCGGCGTGCACAGCCCCCTGTTCGTGCCGCACGAGCACGTGCTTGATTTTTGTGGAATGATACAAGGCATCGTAGACCGGAAGAATCGCCCCGCCCGGATAGCCGAACACGACTTTCACGTTTTCTCTTTCGAGGCACTCAACCAAGGCCTCGGCAACTGTCATTTCCACAAAACACCTCCGCCTTTACTATTAATCTTCCAATTCCCGCGCCGATGCGCCGCCCAATGCCACCGATTTGCTCCCGCGCAGCATGGCTATCTTACCAGTGCGAACGAGTTCCTTGATTCCGTATGGGCGAAGGGATTCCTCGAAAGCGTTGATTTTGCCCTCAGTCCCCGTGCATTCAAACGTCATGGTCTTCCTGCCGAGGTCAATGACACGGGCCCGGAATATGCCCGCAATGTGCATGATCTCGACGCGCTGATTCGGTTCGGCCGAGACCTTGATCATGACAAGCTCCCGGTCGACATATTCGTCTTCCGTTATATTGCTGATCTTGATAACATCTATGAGCTTATGGAGTTGCTTAGTAACCTGCTCGATGAGAGGTTTGTCTCCTTCCACGACGATGGTCATCCGTGAGACATCATCTCTATCGGTGCGGCCTACAGCCAGGCTGTCGATATTGAAGCCACGCCGGGCAAACAGGCCTGCAACTCGGGTCAGAACCCCCGGAGCATTCTCAACCAGTACAGAAAGCGTGTGTTTATCCATTTATCTCAAAACCTCCGGTTGAGTTTTTGAAGCATATTGAATTTACACGGTTTCGGAGAAATATAGCAATATTGACCGGCGATTAAAAGCGCAATAAACTCGTGCGGGAGAAATGGCGATGGGACTGCCGGCCAGGTTCGCCACTCAAACCTTAGGCGGCGGCAAGAAGAATCAGGAGGTTCAATTGGGTTACCGTGATATTGTAAACTTCTTTTTTGAACTGGGAATGCTTGAAAAGACCCCGCGCTCCGGCTTTCAGTTTCTTGGGTCCGGCCGCCAATCCGTTGCGGAGCATTCGTTCCGGGTGGCAATGATCGGATTCGCCCTCGCGCGCCTGGACCCTAAGGTCGATGCATTCAAGGTCGTTTGCATGTGCCTGCTTCACGACGTGGCAGAGGCGCGCACGGGCGACCAGAACTATGTAAACAAAAGATATGTCGCAGTGGACGAAGCATCAGCCATAGGCGATATGGCCACCCCGCTTCCTTTCGGCGACGAATTCAAGGAGCTTCTAAAAGAGTACAGGGACTCGAAGACTCCTGAAGCGGCACTCGTTCACGATGCCGACCAGCTTGAGCTCATCTTGGAACTCAAGGAACAAAACGATCTGGGAAATTCGTATGCGGTAAAATGGATATATTTTGCCAGGCAACGCCTGGTTACTTCGACAGCCAAAAAGATCGCCGAAGAGATCCTTTCGACGGATTCAACGGACTGGTGGTTCAAGGGACATGATGAGTGGTGGGGAAAGGCAGGGAAGGGGGAGCAGTGAGAGCCGAGGGGTGAAGAATCTACTCCGGGTCTTTTTTCCTGCGATCGGATATGGATATTACTTTGCCATGCCTGCCGGGTTTTCCGTCTTTTTGCTTTTGGGGCGCGACCAGTTCGGGCTTTCCCGGGGTTTTTGCTGTGTCCTCGGGACCGGGTCCAGCAGTCTCCAAGGCGGGAGCGGTTACCTTTTCAAGTCTCATGGGGCGTCCATCCATCGTGAATTCCTGGCCGTTGTAATATGCCTGGCGTAGAATCCAGGTTATCGTAAGCAAAGGGACCTTGAGCACGAGCAATTTCACCTGAAACCAGTCCGGCTTCACGTCGGCCGATATTTCCTCGATCCTGGCGAAAAAGGCCGGGTTATTATCCACGTAGATCAGAACAATGTCTCCGACGTCGGTCATTAGTACCTCACTCTTCAGGTATATGGAGCAGGAAGCAAGGAGCGGGAAGCGAGAAGAAAAGCAGAGGTTCTTTAATTCCTGCTTCCCGCTTCTCGCTCCATTCTCTTTACCTCACGTACTGGTCGTTCAAGCTTGCCGGGACCAGCGGCAGCTTTTCGATATCCGGGACTTGGAACCCGAAGATCATCTCCAGGAGCCTGGTTACGATCTTGAAGGTTACCCCCCAAAGAAGGTCGGCCCGCCCCCCTGTCCTATAGACGAAACATGGGAAATCCACAGTCCCCGCTTCTTTGAACCTCCACTCCAGATGATCAGGAACGTACATCCTGTAATGGGCGTAGTTGAACGGGTTGAGAAGTGCCCGCAGGGGAAACTTCACGATTCTTTCAACTTCCCAACTCAAGCGAAATCGTTCCTGATGTGAAACCCAGGCAACCATCGGATGAATTGACCGGCGAAACAGAGCGAGATAATGCGTGGGAAGGGGGCCAAGGAAAACCAGCCGGAAAGGATTAACGCCCATTTCTTCCCATGCCTCCCGCAGGCCGGCTGCATAAAGCAATGAGAGGAACCGGGCATTTTCAGGGCTTCCTCTTTTCAATTCGCTCCAATAGGGCCACCTCGAAAGGATTGAACCCCGAAATGACAAAAAACGGGCAAAAAAATGGTCGATTTTCTCGACAGCCCCGCCAGGGCAGCAAAGGTCTCCAGGCTGTTTGACCTCTTTTGAGCGTTTATTAAGGATAATGCAGACCTCCGGAACCCCGTCTTCCCCGGACAAAATCTCCCCCAGCAGCAGCAGCACACTCGACATGCGCTCGTCAGAGGGGCCTTCTTCGTTGGGATAAATGTCTTCAAGGTCGCAGTTCTCCGAGAGTACCTCGGCCACACGTTCCCGTAATGCAGCGGCGTCGAATGCCAGGTTTTCCGGCAGGCTGTTCATGTGCGGATATCCCAAGGACTCAGTTCTTTTTCTATTCGTTTTTCCGAAACAGGGAACAAGGTCTTTATTTCAGGAGCAAACAGGCTGATCTTGAATTCTTCGATCATTTGGGAGACATGCTCCAAGAAATCGAGTCCTTCCTGGTTGGGCCTTGAAAGGACCCGTTTTTCGATCTCATCGAGTCGAGCCCGATACATAATGTAGCGGGCCTCTTTGGCCTGGTCCTTTTCCGGGTAAACATAGGCTCGTTCCGCCCGAATTCCAAGCCCTTTCAAATAACGGTGTAAAAGTCTCACACGGCCTTGAGGGAAGCAAGAGAGAAAATCTGCCGGGATGAGTTCTTCAAGCTCCGAGGCGATCACGGAAAGGCGGCCGGTGACAGCCCGGTTTTTCCCGGCCATGCGTATAAACCGCTCGATCACGGCGCGCGTATCATGTCTTTGCTGCATGGCTTCGACAACAGGTGTTCGAATCTCGTTGCCGAGAATTCCAAGGCGGCCTTTCAAGATTTTGATATTTTCAAGAAGAGCGGTGCGGTAGGGATGTTGCACTGCTTGCAGTCCGAACAGGCATCGCAGGATATAATCATATAGAATCGAAGAAGCCTTTCTTACGCCGCCCATGAAAAAAACACACGGTGCGAATGAATCGGGGAAGGCCCAGGTTTTGCGCAGATCTTTGAGCTCGGCGGTAAATATATCTTTGTAGAGGCTCATAAGCCCCGCGAGGCTCGATTGACGTGCGCGGCCAGGCTGGGCAAAAAGACGAACGGCCACGCTGCCTTCCTCCTCAGCCAGGCCGGGGTATGCAAATCGTGCGATTCCCAACGCGTCCGTTCCAATTTGGATGCTCTGCGGAATGTCGGCGAAGTCGTGGACGGCCACTTTATCTCTTTCCCATGTTTTTTTTGCCTTATGCCACAGCTCGTCTTCGTGCTTTTCAACAGCAAGGGGTCTCAGGGCTTCGATGTCGCGCCCGCAGGCCAGAACGTTTCCCAGAGGTCCGACCACCTCAAAGCGCATTCTGAGGTGACCGGGCAACTGCTCCGGGTCCCACTGCCCGGGGGAAATCCTGACCCCTGCTAGATTGAACACGGACTCGCTAAGCCGGCCATAGAAATCTCCGTTTCCGAAATGGAGGTCCGGCCATATGCGCCGGGCAGTTTCGTTAACTGGAACAAGATGCTTCCGGATAGCTTTAGGCAGGCCTTTGAGCAAAAGGGTCACTTTTTCCGGGAGCATGCCGGGCACAAGCCACTCGAAGGGCTCGGCAGACAGAGCCGGCAGGTTATGAACGGGTACAATGAGCGTGATGCCGTCATCGTCCTCACCGGGCCGGAACGCGTATCGAAGGGGAAGCTCGCTCCCATTTACCCGCAGAGTGTCGGGAAATTGCTCAATCGCACAGACATCAGGCCCTGTTCGAAGAAGGTCTTCCTTCTTCATTCTCAATAGACCGTCTCCTCCCAGTTCCTTGATGAATTGGTCAAAGGACCTGATATCGGAGATTAGCGGAATGTGCGCGTCATAGAACGCAAAAATAGTTTCTTCATCGACAAGAAGGTCCCTTCGGCGGGTTTTGCTCTCGAGTTGGTCGATTTGCGAGAGCAGTGCCTGGTTGTGTTCTCGAAAGCCATATTTGGCGGGAAGGTCTCCTTCGACAAGGGCTGAACGGATGAAAATCTCGCGTGCCTCAGCGGGATTTATTCGCGCGAAGTTGACCTTGCGCCGGTCCACCACGGTCAGGCCGTAAAGAGTGCCCTTTTCGAAAGCTGTCACCTGGCCGCGTTTTTTTTCCCAGTGAGGCTCTGACCAGCTATACTTCAACAGGTCACGCCCGATTTCTTCTATCCATGCCGAATCGATATTTGCAGTCGTTCTGGCAAAAAGGCGGGAGGTCTGCACCAGTTCGGATGCAACGATCCATTGGCCGCCTTTGTTGAAAATGTTCGATCCCGGAAATAACATGGCCTGCCGGCCTCTTGCAGCCGAGTAGATGTTTTTGTCTTTGCGCAAAGCCACCTGGCTGAGATATCCGCTCAAAATCGAGCGATGGATGGCGTCATAGTCCGCCGGCTGGGAGTTTTCGGAGAAATCGCCAAGTTCGCTGAGAATAGAGCGAATTTCATCCTGAATGTCGCGCCACTCGCGGATTCTTCGAAAAGAGAGGAAGTGTTCGCGGCAGAACTTTCTAAGCTGGCTCGAGGTCCTGCGGGAGGATCGCTGCTCTTCTTCCTGCCAGCAGGCCTGCCACATTTTCAAAAGAGATATAAAATCAGAGCGATTATCGCGAAAACCAGCCTGTGCCTGTTGAGCTTCGGCTTCCTGATCCAGGGGCCTCTCGCGCGGGTCCTGGATGCTCAGCGCGGCTCCGATGATCATAAGCTCGCGGAGCGCGTTCTCCCTCTTTGCCTCGATCAGCATCCTGGAGATGCGTGGATCGAGTGGCAATCGGGCCATCATTTTGCCGATAGTGGTCAGGCGGTGGTGATCGTCTACCGCGCCCAGTTCGCGCAGAACCGCAAAGCCGTCCTTTATTGCGGAATCGGACGGAGGGTCAAGGAAGGGGAAATCCTGAATTCTGCCCAGCTTTAGATGGAGCATCCGCAGTATAACCTCGGCAAGATTGGACCTTTGTATCTCCGGTGGGGTATACAGGGGCCGGTCGAGGTATTCTGTTTCGGAAAAAAGCCTTACGCAGATGCCTGCCTCCACGCGCCCGCACCGGCCTTTCCTTTGGTCGGCGCTCGCCCTGGAGATCGGTGCAACCGGGAGGCTGCGGGTCTTTGATCGTGCGTTGTACCACGCTGTCCTGGCCAGTCCGGTGTCTATTACGTACTTTATGCGTGGAATGGTGATGGATGTTTCGGCGATATTTGTGGCAACGACAATCTTCTCCTCGGGGATACCGGCGAAGATCTTTTGCTGATCGGACGCCGCCATTCTGCCGAAGATGGGCATCACCACAGTGCTCCGATAGCATTTATCCTCGAGCCGCTGGACCGTCTCCATTATATCGCTCTCGGTAGGCATGAATATGAGGATGTCGCCCCTTTTACCGGCGGGGCCGAGCTTTAGCAGGTCAACCGCTGCTACTGCCTGATCGATGTAAGTGAGATCGCCGGTGTCCTCATCCCCGGTCTCATCGGCGGGCCGGTACCATACTTCAACCGGCCAGGTCCTGCCGGAAACTTCGATGATGGGCGCTCCGCCGAATGCGTTCGAGAATTTTTCCGGATCTATTGTCGCGGACGTTATGATCACCTTCAGATCAGTTCTTTTGGGGAGCGTCTGCTTTAAGATGCCTATGAGAAAGTCAATGTTGAGGGTTCGCTCGTGCGCTTCGTCCACGATTATTGTGTCATAGGAACTGAAATTTCTGTCCCTTTGCGCTTCAGCAAGCAAGATGCCGTCCGTCATCAATTTTATTCTGGTCGTGCGCGCCGTGCGGTCCTGAAAGCGTATTTTGTAACCGACCAGGTTTGCCCCGTTGAGTCCGATTTCCTCGCTTACGCGCGCCGCTAAAGTGATCGCTGCGATCCGGCGCGGCTGTGTGCATCCAATGAGGCCCGAGCGGCCTCTTCCGGCCTCTATGCAGAATTTGGGAATCTGCGTGCTCTTCCCCGATCCTGTCTCGCCCGTAATTATGAGGACCTGATGCTCACGGATTGCGCTGACGATCTTTTCCCTCCATTGAGTGATGGGCAGATCCGATGGGTAGGAAGGCACAAAATCCGGCGGGATGGCAGAAGTATGAGAATATTTTCTCTTGGATGCGAATTGTGTCATCGTTTAATTATAATCGCATTGAAAATAATTCGGATTTATTTTTCAACAGGCACGGAAGGACGCAAATGATTGAGTTCAGGGCCAGGGTGCGGGAAGCAGCCGATTCGGTAAGGCCGTTTCTGACGAGTGAACCGGCAATAGGGTTGGTCCTTGGGACCGGCCTCGGCGGCATTGTCAATGCTATCGATAAAGCTGTTTTGGTTCCTTACAGCAGTATACCCCATCACCCGGTCTGTACCGCCCCGGGTCATCAGGGGCAGCTTGTAATCGGCAAGTGGGCTGGAAAGCCGGTTATTGCCATGGACGGCCGGTTTCACCTATATGAGGGCTATTCGCCTGTGATGATTTCTTTTCCAATCAGGGTGCTTCGAGCACTCGGAACGAAAACGCTGGTGATTTCCAACGCTGCCGGCGGGTTGAACCCTGATTTCCAGGCCGGTGACCTGATGGTTATCACGGACCATATAAATTTTACCGGTCAAAACCCGCTGGCAGGACCGAATGTGGATGATTGGGGTTTGCGGTTTCCGGACATGGTCGAGCCCTATAGCAGGAGCTTGATTGCGCTTGCCGGGAAAACGGCGCTCGAAGAGGGTATTGCGCTTTGCAGAGGTGTCTACGCCGGGGTCCTGGGTCCTAGCCTGGAAACCGCCGCTGAAACGCGCTTCTTAAGGATCGCCGGGGCGGATGCCGTAGGGATGTCCACTATTATGGAGGTTATAACAGCGGTTCACTCAGGCATGGAAGTACTTGCAATATCGGTGATAACAAACATCAACCTGCCCGACTGCTACAAACCGGCTGAGATCGAACAAGTTATTGAAACCGCAAACGAATCAGGAAAGAAGCTCGGCATTCTTTTTGAGAAAATACTCGAACGGTGTTAAGACCGGTTAAAAGTCTTCATTCGTACTCGCAATTCCACCACAGAGACACAGAGGAATAACCCCCAGGCCATCGGTTGAAGAGTTTTTCCCATTTTTTGCTTCTCTTTGTGCCGATCGGGCGATGAAATATCGTGAAATTTCGATTCCCTCAGCAAAATGGCGACAAATGCAGGCATGGGATTGTAGCTGTGGGTATCCGGCCCCACGCGGATCGTCAGTGGCATATAGTTTGCTCTTCTGCCCGTAACAGTTCACAGGTTTCTGCGGTGAACGGTTGCATGGAAACGGGCAAACTTTTTGAAGGAGAACAAAGACTATGTCGGCTTTTAATAAGAGGAGGATGCTTATGGGAAATCGAAGGAAATCTAGATGCCGTTATATCCTGGTGTTTTCCATCGCTTTAGGTCTTGCTGCCTGCGCGATGTCATCGGATGCGTATGCCGGGGGTGTTTATTTGGGGTTTGGAGTTGATGTTCCAGGACCGGGTTATGCCGTAGCTCCTCCGGAAGTGTACCCGGCCCCTGTAGTGGTTGAGCGCAGACCACCGTCTCCTCCGGTAGTGGTTGAGCGGAGACCGCCGCCCGTGGTATTCGAAAGGACGCCACCTCCTCCTCCGGTAGTGGTGGAACGAGGCCGGCCCTACGTCGTCTATGAAGAACCTGCTGTTTTAGTGCGGAGCCCAAGCGTATATTATTATTACCACCCATCCTGTCAGTACCGGTCATATAGCGTGGAAACCGAAAGAAATTACTACAGACAAAGAAGTCGCGATTGGGAAGATGACGGCGAGTATTGAAATTACTACTTTACAGGTGACTGACCACGGGGTTTGAAAAAGGATTGAAAGATTGAAATTCCCAAATTTACGGCAAAAACCCCGTGGTGTTCTAAGATGTCCGGAGCTGTATTGACTTTTTCTCCACGCAATCGAAATTATAGATAGGCCGGATAATAATTTCCGGCCGGCAATGCTGCCGTCAAAGGGGGTGTTTTTATGGAACTCAGACGGTTTGCCGCTTACGGTTTCCTGGGCGGGGTCGCGGGCGGGGCGTCCGTCGTGCTTTTCAGCCTTTTCCTTTTCCACTCAGGCATTAGCTCGCGATTCGGGGTGGAATCAGCGCTCAATATCGGGCCGCCGGATATTTACAGGCCGCTTTTCTGGGGCGGGCTGTGGGGGATACCGTTCGGGATGATGATGGGTAAGTTGCGTGACGGGGTCTATATCTACGGCTTCATGTACTTCCTGGCGCCGGTGATGGGGCTGTTCCTGATATTCTCGCCGCTGCACGGCACGGGGTTTTTCGCGCTTGGGAAGGGCGTGCTGTTCACGCTGTACCTGCTGCTTGTGAACATGCCTTACGGGATTGTGACCGCCGCCGTCGCCAAATGGGTTTCGGCCGACGGGCGCCACGATATTCGGTCGGGCATGACGAACCAGCACTGATGATGCAGCCTGGTTGACTTGATCTTTTGGTGGACTTAATCTAAATTGTCCAACACTTGTCTGACTTTTGCCGCAAGATCATCGCTGCCGAAAGGCTTCTGAATAAAATCTAGTCCTTCGTCCAGAATGCCGTGATGCGCTATCACATCGGCGGTATGGCCCGACATATACAGGTACTTTAGGTTCGGGCGGATGGCGCTGAGTTGTTTTGCCAGTTCTCGCCCGTTCATCCCCGGCATGACCACGTCCGTTATCAGCAGGCGAAGATCTCCCGGATGCTCCTTGGCAAGACGTATGGCGTCTACCGGAGCACGCGCCCCAAGGACCGTGTAGCCCAGCTCTTCGAGAATCATCTTGCTCAGGTCCAGGATCGCTTCATCGTCCTCGACCAGCAGGATGGTTTC
>OMOE01000170.1:0-196 GCA_900290365.1 Syntrophobacter sp. SbD1
TCATTGCGGGGGATTTGGAAATAATGTCTTGAAAACGATATTGGCGGTCGATTTCTTTGCGCAGCGTTTCCACAAGACTGAGATCGCGAAATGTCTCCACCCCGCCGATTATCCGGCCCGACTGGTCCTGCAGCAAAGCTGTACTGACACTTATTGGGATTTCCCTGCCGTCAGCTCGAAGTATCGCCACCGGCTT
>OMOE01000170.1:206-21445 GCA_900290365.1 Syntrophobacter sp. SbD1
ATTGGGATTTCCCTGCCGTCAGCTCGAAGTATCGCCACCGGCTTGTTGATTACCGGTTTTTTTGTCTCCAGTGTGGATTTCAGGGCGCAGGTTGATTCACAGATGCTGGCCCTGAAGACTTCACAGCAGGGACGGCCAATTGCCTCTGATGCGGAAACCCCTGTGATTTTTTCCGCCGCTCGATTGAAAAACGTAATCCGCCATTCGAGGTCTACAGTGAATACCCCGTCTGCAATGCAGTTCAAAATAATTTCTGTTTGCGGTGATAAAGTGGATTCCCGCGCGTCTGAGTCTTTAGCCACAACACTTCCATTCAGATTAAGGTTGAGCCGGTCTGAATCTAGTGCTGCAAACCCGCTTTCTCCTATTATACCGAATGGCTGTTTAAGGGCAACAAAATGCACCTTCCTCGGGGCAGTTAGGGTGTATTTTGTTCCCTTAGGAGCACCGGCAAAGGAGCGGATTTTCGGATTTCACTGATTCACCGTTCCTTGCCAGAATATTCAGTCGAACAATTCTATCGCCGCAAAGGATATGATTCGAATCCTTCATTCTCCGGAATGACTAACCCTGTTTCTCTTTTTGTTTCCGCTCAACCTTGCAGGTTACGCCAATACCTTCCAGTCCCGTATCAAAGCAACCGTTACAGGAAATGCACTTCGCTTTCTCGGTATTGCCGCTTTTCCAGCGGTTAATCAGGTGAGGTTCTCGAATAAACGGCCGGCACAATGCAACGTAGTCGGCCATACCATCGGCAAATATCTTCGAAATGACAGGTAAAGAACGTATTCCACCAACAGTAATGATAGGAACCCTGACCGTCTCCTTGAAACGCCTGGCCAGTTGCGCAAGGTATCCCTCATCCTCTTCCTTTAGAATATTCGTGCGAGATGGAACCATTCCGTTTCCGGATGCCCGGCTTCCGGCACTCACCTCGATGCCGTCTATCCCATCTTCTTCCAGCCTGCGGGCAACATACAGGGATTCCTCGGGCGCCAGGCCTCCCTCAAAGTAGTCGTTTCCACTCAATTTAATGAAAACCGGATAGTCTTTGCCGACTTCCCCTCTGACCGCTTCCAGCGCTTCGCCGAGGAAGCGGTAGCGTCTTGTGATCTCTCCCCCGTACACATCAGATCGCCGATTGGTTGCACCGGAGAGAAACTGGTTGATGCCATACCCGTGAGCGCCGTGAAGTTGTATCCCGTCGAATCCGGCTTTTTTGGCTCTTAAAGCGGCGGCGGCAAATGCCATTATGACCTGCCTTATCTCTTCTTTCGTCATCTCCTTTGGGGTGGTCCCCGTCAAAGGGTCCGGCAACGCGGACGGTCCCCAGATCTCTCCTTCCTCGAAAAACAATTTCGGATTTGCTTTGCTGCCCGTATGAACCAGTTGAGCTGCCACTTTACCTCCATGTGAATGGATCTCTGCGGCAAGACGGCTCAGCCCATCCACCATGTCATCGCTGTAGTTGCCGGTCTGATAGGGAATGGCAATGCTATTGGGCATAACGAATTGAAATCCGGTAATGATTAGCNNCCTCTCCCGTCGCCCACGCCAGACCAGGTAGCGCTCCGTACGGAGCGATTCTCGAGCTCAAGAGACTTTATGGCAGTTTTTTCAAAGAGGTTGGGCATCTATGCTATCTCCCTTTGTCCCATCGAGGGGGTGAAAGATTTAATAAGATTCAAATTTGCATCAACGGTCTTGACGTAACTTTCGCCAGTAAACCCGCCGGTCAATGACAGCCTATTGTTGTGTGATTCGTGGGATTTGAGCCTATTTGCGCAAGATGTTTTGGACTATCTGACCGTTGAATTCTCCGCTCAAGCTGGTTTTGAATCCCCGCCTGTTCAATTCCTCGGCAACCTGCCCATAGGTCATCCGCTTCGCACCTCTGGGCTTCCTCCTCAGTTCATTGATCAGATGGAACAACTCGGGCATAGTATCTTCATAGGTCTTTCTTCTTTCACACCTGCCTTCGCAGATTCGTTTTCGGTCTCTTGCAGCCTTTGATTTCAATGCAGTCATGACTTTATCATATTCGGCAATAGCGCCGAAAACGTGCCGGGCGAGCTTTCTTGTGGGATCTTCACCAAGCAAGTCGTCGCTTTCATGAACGCTGATCAGTTGAAAGCCTCCCTTTCTGAAGTCATTGATAATGGCCTCCTGCACAATCAAATCACTGGCCAGGCAGTTCAGTCGTTCTATGATTACCGTCTTCACGCCATGATGGCTTAACTCCATCGCGACCATCATTGCGGCCAGTGCACGTCTGGTTTCCAAGGTTCCGCCGGCGCCATCCTCCCTGAAGACCTCTTCAATTGTAATATCATAGGCATCGGCATATTGGCGAATCGCCGCTTCCTGCCCAATAGGACCATCACACTCAACCTGCCCCTTCCCACTGAATCTCACATATCCGAAAGCTTTCATTTTGCCCTCCCGGAGGTGATCGGCAAATTTGATCCGTATGATTTTCTTGCCGGAAATAAACCCTATCTCAATTTCCGGACTGGATTTTGATCTTCTCTTCGATCTTTAAAAGGGCGCTCCAGTTCTTCGCCGGTTCGAGTAATCTCCTGAAGAATTCTGACTTGCTCCTTAGTGGGAATATCGATTAAAGATAATCCGGGTCTTGTGCTGCGGTCCAGTTCATAAGTATCAATAAAAAAAGTCGCCGCTCGATGCTTACTTAATATAACTCGGCTGGCGGAGCAATTCCACTTTGTCAGCCCCGCTTTTCTCCTTTTCTACATGCACCCGTTAACCCACTTACCGGACTCTTGCTCGTTGCCGTTTGGCAGGTCCAAATATCCGTGTCTGGGATCGAGGAATTTGGCTCATCACCTGATTGACACCGTTCAGATCTAATCCTATCCTGCTATCATCCGAAATGGAGGGGAGGGACAGAACTATGCAATTACCCGTTGGCGTCTCAATGAAAGGCGCCCGGAGAGATTATGGTTAAAACACTATGAAAACTGTGTCCCTGGTCCTTGGAAGCGGTGGCGCTCGCGGCTTGGCGCACATTGGTGTTATACATTGGCTTGAAGAAAATGATTACAAAATACACTCAATAGCCGGTTCCTCAATCGGCGCGCTCATAGGGGGAATATATGCGGCTGGAAAACTGGATGAATTCGAACAATGGGTGCGGTCCATAACGAAAGTCAACATAGTCACTTTCCTTGATCTTTCATGGGAAAAAAGTGGACTGGTGAGAGGCGACAAACTCATCAATACTTTGATCAATCTGGTGGGGGATCGATTAATCGAAAATCTCCCAATTTCATATACGGCTATTGCTACTGATATAAAAGGCCAGAAAGAAATATGGATAAAGTCAGGTCGTATTTTTGACGCCATAAGGGCGTCTTTCTCAATACCCCTTCTTTTTACTCCGTTTAAGTACAAAGGAGTCGTTCTTGTTGATGGAGGGGTTTTAAATCCTGTGCCTATTGCACCCACGTGTGGTGATGAAACAAGTATGACTATTGCCGTAAATCTGGGCGGCCCGGCAGAGAGTCCGGAAAAGCTGAGAGCCATCAGAGTAGCTCCAATGGTCTCTTCATCTTCGTTTCATGAAAAGATCAATCGCTTTATAAACCGTCTGCAACAATCCGTGACAAACAACGGTCGGGATTGGGGAGCTTACGACATCGCTATTCAGTCGTTTGAGGCTATGCAGGCCACCATAGCACGACAAAAGCTTGCTGCTTATCCACCGGACATTGTCATAGAGATTCCCAGAAACGCATGTCAGACATTGGAGTTTGATCGGGCAGCCGAGATGATTGAATTGGGATATAGAAAGGCGAAAGAGTGCCTGGCTCAAGCTGAGTTATAAAACTGGAACGCGGAGATAAGCTTTAGATAGGATTAACAGGAGTTACAGGATCAAGGGAAAAGACAAAAGACAAGAACATGGACAGGATTAACAGGAGTTACAGGATTAAAAACAAAAAATAAAGGTCTTTGACGGGATTTATAGAATGGAAAGGATGCAGCAGCTTCTTTCATTTTAATCCTGTAAATTCTGTTAATCCTGTCCAATAGAAGGGATGGAAAAATGGATGGCGTAGAAAAGAAAAAACTCTATGATGTTGCGGTTGCCGGATTAGGTCCGGCAGGACTTTCAGCACTCGTCTACCTGCTCGAAGCTCATCTCAGCGTGATTGCCGTAGGCACTGAAGTCGGAGGTCAGATAAACGATACCCCCGAAATCACCAACTGGCCTTTTATCCCGATCTTGTCGGGTGATGCATTCCAGAAAGGAATGATCACATTCTTTGAAAACCTCGAAAGAAAATTCCCCGAATACCTCACCAGGGTAACTGGTTCCATTGTCTCCGCCAATAATGCGGCAGGCAACATGTACAAGCTTGCCGCACAGACATCCGGTGGGAGTATAGTGTTTTTCACAAGGGCGCTCATCATTGCGACGGGGGCTACGCGGAAAAATCTCCCCGCCCCCGGCGCGGAAAAACTCAAAGGCAAGGGGGTCGCGTTTTGCGGAACGTGCGATGCCCCGTTCTTTAAAGATGAGACCGTTGCGGTGATTGGCGGCGGGAATACGGCGCTGGAGAATATCCTTACGCTCACGAAGTACGTTAAAGAGGTGGTCGCCGTGATCGTCACCGAAGATTTCACGGGCAACCCGGATCTCAGAGAGCGAATTACGAAGCTTCCCAATGTGAAGATTATCAGAAACACCCAAGTACTTGAAGTGATCGGCAGCACAACGGTGACGGGAATCAGGCTGAGGGACCTGAAAACCGGCAGGGAGTGGGAGCAGCGTCTTGAGGGCGTATTCCCGAGCATTGGCGCCACGGTCAATTCACAGCCGTTCACCGATCTTGTTGAAACCAACAGGTATGGTGAAATCACGGTGGGGGTGCTCGGTGAAACATCCTCGCCGGGAGTTTGGGCAATCGGAGACGTGACCAACGTTCCATTCAAACAGATCGGCATTGCTACCGGACAGGGGATAGCAGCGGCGCTGAGCGCAATCGGATACGTTGAATCGCTGCCTTCGGCAAGTCCTTGCGAAGATTGTGCGGAAGGAAGCGAAAGCTTCAAGGAAAAAATCCTGACCAAACAAAGAGAGGAGGAGGAACTCGCATATCCCGATGTCTCGGATGAGCAGTTCTTTAAAGAAATCCTCACCAGCGCGAAAGACACGCTTATTATGGTCAGGATAGAAGGATGCGGCGATTGCAAGGCCGCCCGGCCCTACTTTTTTGAGGCGCAAGAGCAAAATCCCTCGATGCGCTTCATTACTATCGAATGGGAGAAGAATCCCGAAGTGATGAACTGGCTGAACGAACGCGAAAAGGTCAGGGCCGCGCCGACATTCGTAAAGATTCACGCCGGAGCTGAAGCAGGAAGGAGAGTCGATATGGAACGGCCAAAGGAGATGATCGAAGAACTGACTGGACAAAAAGAGTAGTCTGATCTTATCCTTTGAGGTAAGGGGCATCGAATTGGCAACGCATAGAATTATACAATATCTCAATGAGGAGAATAAAATGAGGACAAGGGCTCTTTATTTGATAATCCTGCTCACCGTTGCAGGCCTGACGCTGATGTTTGCATTATCGTCCGCCCATTCCGGCGCCGGACCCATAGCTGTGCAGGGCGATTCTTCCACCGGCTCGCTATTCAACACAAATCATGCTGAGCTTAACAATCCGGGGCAGCCGGAATCTTCCGGCACAATGATGGCGCAGGAACATCATGAGGAGCATTATTGCGTGGGGCATTGCCGCAAGCATTATGAAGAACGCCTGGCGGAATGCAGTGAGCCTGGACACCCGCACCACCACCGATGCGAAGAGTGGGCCAGGGAGCGTGAACATGAGTGCCTCGATGCTTGTTATCACGAACATCCAAGGTATTAGATCGCGTTAGAAACTTCCGTCCATGTCAACGGCATTGGCCGGTGGCGGGCAGCGAAGTCCTATTCCTGGAAAACGTATGTTCCGGGCGCATCGCCCAGAGGCGGAAGGCCTTTTTCAGAAGCCCCAGTGGAAGGCGGGGCAACTAAAGATGTCGAACGCCCGGTCAGCCAGTTCTCCAAGGGAATCCACCACGAGCCGCTCTGCTCGGGCGTCCTTTCGGCCCAGGAATCTGCGTCCAGGTGTTTTTCGCCCGTCTTTCGGGTCGATATTCGAAAGTACCTGTCGTGATGGCCCGGTTCGCTGACTATTCCGGCGTTATGGCCGCCGCTGCAAAGAACGAAAGTTATTTCTTCGGCATTGCAAAAGAAAAGAAACTTGTAAACGGAGCGCCAGGGGGCCACATGATCCTGAGTCGTCGCCACCATGAAGACCGGCGCTTGTATATCGCTGAGAAAGATCGGACGCCCGGCCACATGATACCGGCCCTCGGCAAGATCGTTATCCAGAAAAAGCGACCTCAGGTACTCACTGTGCATCCGATACGGCATTCGGGTAGTATCGGCGTTCCATGCCATGAGGTCCCACATCGGAAGGCGCTCCCCCATCAAATAGGAATGAATGTAATGGGACCATATCAGGTCGTTGGATCTTAGCAACTGAAAGGCCCCGGCCATCTGCTGGGTATCAAGGAAGCCTTTATGCCACATGCTGTCTTCCAGGTAAGCGACCTGGCTCTCGTCGATAAAGAGCATCAGTTCGCCTGCTTCGGTGAAGTCGTTTTGAGCCGCCAGCAGAGTCAAACTCAAGATCCGATTGTCGTCATCCCTCGCCATTGCCGCCGCTGCTATCGTTAGAATGGTTCCGCCAAGACAATATCCCAGGGCATGAATCCTTCTCTCCGGGATTATTGTGGAAAGAGCATCCAGCGCAGCCATGACCCCCTGCGCCCTGTAATCGTCCATCGAAAGATCGCGGTCCTGAGGCCCCGGATTTTTCCACGAGATCATGAAAACCGTATGTCCTCTTTCCACTAGAAATTTGGCGAGGGAATTATTCGGAGAAAGATCGAGAATGTAGTACTTCATTATCCACGCGGGAACTATGAGCACGGGTTCCGAGTAAACCTGCTCCGTCATGGGACTGTATTGAATCAGTTCGATCAGGTTGTTGCGGAAAACCACCTTGCCAGGGGTGACGGCAATGTTTTCGCCGACCCGAAAGGCTTCGGCCCCGGCCGGTTTCTCCCGGTTCAGCACCCGCCTCGCGTCTTCACAAAAATTGAGCCACCCGTGCACGAGATTGCACCCGTATTGCTCGCGGGTTTTTTTCAAAACCTCCGGGTTTGTGAAAATAAAGTTGGAAGGCGCGTACATATCGAGCAACTGGCGCGTTGCAAAGCCGACCACACTCTCGTGATGGCATGGAAGGCCATGTATGCGGGTAGTTGCGCATTGCCACCAGCTCTCGATCATGAGAAATCCCTGAGATATTGCATTGTATGGCCACTTTTGCCATTCGCCGGCGCCAAAACGCCTGTCCTGGGACAAGGGCTTAAAACTGCCGGGGTGTTCACGCCACGTCGCAGCGTGCATTAGATAGTCGAAATACATCGATGTCTTGATTAGATAGTCCATCATGAGTTCAGTTCTTTTCCCGGGTAAATTGGCAAGGTGTGTTGCCCAGGAAAAGAAAGCCTCCTGCAGTGAGGCAGGCGAAATGCTCAGCGTGAAATTCGACTGCAGGGCATGAACGAGACGGTCAAAATCGAGGTAATCGATTGTCCAGTGCTTTCTCATGATCTTCAGCCTTTCGGCGGTGGGACCGACGGCCAGGTTCGCCGCTGCCTTCGGCGGCGCCAAGGGCGGTGGGACCGCAGCAATGTTGGCCACTCAAACCTTCGGTGGCGGCAAGGCAAAGGTAAAAAGCAAAGAGGCAAAAGTAAAGTGCGGCGCCGGTAACCCAAAAGTCAACTCTGAGCATTGAATTGCCGGTTACTTTGTCCTACCATGCTCAAGAACGCTTAACGTTATGCGAAAGTTGAGAATTTGACATTATGACAAACTGGAAAAAATCATAGAAGATTGCTAAGATTTTTCATTTTCAAGAAATTCCGGCCCCCGAAACTCCCGGACTAAATACTTCCTGGACGAGCTTTGTCGCGTTGAACGAAGATGCCCAAAAGCGCCTGAAAGCCCGCTCGATGGCCATTCCATCGACAATGGAAGTAAACGATATAATGTCCGAAGTCGGGGAAGGAAACCTGATTACCATTGCGGAAATTCGCCCAATTGTGGCTCAAAAGCATGGTGCTGATACATACGAAAGATTACATCTTGAACACAACTTCGGATAACAGGATTTAGAGCAGTTGACAACCTTGGCTAAAATCGAAAGGATCGTAGTCCCGGTCCCATTTCCCCCTGGAAGCACGAACTGTTACTTCATACCCGATTCGACCCCCACCCTGGTCGATACCGGGATCAACACCCCTGAAGCGCTTAAGGTTCTCCATGATGGGTTGAGAAAGTTGGGGGCCTCGATCTCCGATATCGGGAGGATCATTCTGACTCACGGCCACTCCGATCACGCCGGATCGGTTGGAACCGTCGCGGCGGCAAGCAATGCTCCTGTGTTTGTGCACTATCGTGATAAACGCTGGACGCTTGCAGGGGCCGAGGAAGTGAGCGGAGAAAATGAGGAGTTTTTCCGCAGGTTTTTTCAAGAAGCGGGTGTTCCGGAAGAAATCGCCGACAAGAACACTATGGGCATTGTGAGCCGTTTCCGGAAACATTTCAGCCCGGTATCCGGCCTGGAACTGCTAAAGGGTGGCGAGCTGTTTTCCTTCGATCTCTTTAAACTGGTCGCCATCCATACACCCGGACACACTGCCGGCTCGATCTGCCTTTTCGACGAAACCGGCGGCCTGCTCCTTTCCGGAGATTGTCTCATCGAGAGTGTTATCCCATATATTTGTGCAGAGCTTAGACCTCCGGAAGACCTCCCGCCACCCGCCATACTATGGCCTCGAACAGTACGAAAGATCGCTCGACGCGTTGGCCGTCCTGCCGGTGCGACAGGTCCTGCCCGGCCACGGAGAGCCCTTTTCCGGCCACCTGCAATTGATTGAGCGGATCAAACGCTACCGGGCGAGACGGCGGCAAAGAATAAAGGAAATTTTGAGCGGCGCCCATGAGCACGGGAGCAAGATATCCGGGATGACCCCGTTTGAAGTCGCCCAGCGGTTGTTCGCCAGGAGAGCCGTCGGCGGAGGCATTTTCATGGTTATTTCAGAAGTGCGCGGGTGCCTGGAAACAATGGAAAAAGAGGGGGCCGTTACCGGCGCCGTGAGCGGTGGGAAACTGATTTACAGCCTGAATTGCGGATAAATGTCTTTAGCGTTTGCCTTTCGTTTTTCATATATCCGGTATGCGGCGGAAGTGATCATCCTGGTCCCGGATGTGGGAGCAAAAATCCTATGAGAAAATTTCTCCTTTCACATTAATTTTCGTTTGTATTCCTTTAAAATCCGTCGTATCGTCCTGTCCTAAATCCCCAGTTCCAAACTAAGTTGAATTGAATTCCGGCGCGGGTTTGATCCCCCGCGAAACGCTACCGGTTTGTCCGTGTGATGCGTTCCTTTCGCTATGCACAAGGGAGCGCGATGTCGAGGACTATCCGGATTTTAGAAAGGGCGGAAAATCCGTCTGGAAAAAAGGATTTTCTGCCTTACTTCCGCTCGGGGTCTGCGGGATTTCGGATTGTGGGTTTATCAGGGTGATGAAAAAGGGCTCTTGGGTGGGAGAGAGGCCTGGAAATTGCTAATGCTCTAGTCATTCCGGTTTAAGTTGGAATCCTGGCTTATTCCCAACTGATTGATTTTAAATCAAAAGGCACTGGATCACGGCTTTTGCCCCCGGATCGCAGTCCGGGGCAGGCCTGGTGAGTAGGAATTTCAACCCTTTTTCAGCACCTGCCAGGGTCAAAAACCTGCCGCTTGGTAATCACTGGTTTTTGATGAGATGGTCTTGGCAATAAACCCTTGGGAGGGGGTAAAAAATGTTTTGGTTTTATAATAAATGGATGAAATTTGTTATCGAAGCTACCAAACCGATAACCGAACCGGCCTTTGTGACGGAAAATAAAGTTGTACTGGAGACAAAGGCTTATAGATTAAGGCAATTTTCAGAAGGCGGCGATAAGAACCCGGTCCTTATCCTGCCTCCCCAGGCAGGTCATCACAGCAGCATTTGTGATTTTTCTCCCGGCAATTCACTGGTCAGGACTTTTCTAAATCATGGCATGACCAGCGTATATGCAATCGATTGGAAAAGCGCTACTTACGATCGAGCCAATGAAACTCTCGAAGATCTGATGATGTATACCGATCAGTGCGTCTCGCATATCGGCCGAAAGGCCAACCTGGTGGGTCTGTGCCAGGGTGGCTGGCAGGCGGCGATGTATACTGCTCTGTTCAAGCAGAAAGTAAATTCGCTGGTGCTTGCGGGCTCGCCCATAGATGCACATGCCGATGACGGGAAAATAAAAGATGCTTGTGAGGTATTGCCATATAATTTCTTTAAAAGCCTGGTAACTATGGGAGGCGGGATCTACCGAGGGGAGTTTCAGTTGCTTGCATTTAAGCTGATGAATCCGTATGAGAGGTTTTTCCTGGACTATTACAATCTTTATCGCAATGTCGACGATGCCGGATTCCTCGAAAGACATCATCGATTCAGGAATTGGTATGAGTGTGTAAGGCATTTGCCGGGAAGATGGTATTTGAGGGTAGTTGACCAGTTGTTTGCGAAAAACAACCTGGTAAAAGGAAAAATGAAGCTCTTCAATAAAAAGGTCGATTTGAAAAACATCGATTGTCCCGTGCTGATGATCGCCGGATCGAAGGATGATATTACCACTCCCGGGCAGGTGTTCAACACCGAAAAATACGTTTCCACGCCGCCCGATCAAATGAGCCGGTATCTGGCCGATTCCGGTCATATCGGACTTTTCATGGGAAGCAACTCCCTGAAGGCGGTCTGGCCCAAAGTAATAGAAAGAATGAGAACGTATCTTTGCGAAGAAGAGGAAAACCTGCTCGAGGCGATCTGAAGAGTAACAGTTCACCGCAGAGACAAAAGACAAGAGCCTGGACAGGATTAACAGGATGGAAAGGATGCAGCAGTTTAAAAGTTGCAGTAGTTTCTTTATTTTTAATCCTGTAAATCCTGTTAATCCTGTCTAAATCTTTCCACGGCCCAGATGACAAAGAAGGCACAACAGTCTAAAGGTTATTTCTATTTCTAGTCCTCTCAATCCTGTCAAAGTTTTTTCACCCGGTCTTTTGGTTGCGGCCGTACAGCAGCGCGACGGGGAAGCGGGAGAATACGCGGCTTAGGAGCAAGTTTCTTGGTTCGGGGGCAGGGGGGACTTCCAGGGTCTGCCCGGTGAAAATATTTGTCCAGGGCACAGGCGACTCAGGAGGGATTTCAATCCGGGTTTGTCCCCAAACCCGCTCTCCGAGGGGAGGACCGGTAGCGGCCATTTTCGCTGTAAGCCTTGGAGCAGCGGCAAGGACCCATTGGTTCTCTTTGGTTCTCAAAAAAGCCACAACATTGTTATTCCTTGCCCCTGTGCCGGGCAAGGGGATGTATTGTCCTTCCAGAAAAAGAGCTCGATGCTCCCTTCTAAAATTAAGCGCCTTATAAGTGACGTAGAGTTTAATCCGGCCGTCCTCCCAATTGACGAGAAGTTCGGGAATTATGGTGTCACGGCTTGTGGATTCGATCTTTTTGAGGCCTTTGAGGAGTTGGACGCGCCTGGTGAAATCGACAGGACGGCGGTTGTCCGGGTCAACCAGACTGAAGTCCCAGAGTTCCGAGCCCTGGTAGAAATCGGGCACGCCCGGCGAAGCAATCTTGATAAGAAGCTGGGAAAGGGAATTCAATGCCCCGTAGTATGCAAGGCGTGACTGGGTCCTCAGGAAATGCTCAAGGAATTCATTTTCGCCAGTCTCATCCAGAATAGAGCCGGTAAAAGCCTCGAGGGCATTTTCGTACTCCGTATTGGGCGCAGTCCATCTGGTGTGCGTCATGGCTTCTCGCGCGGCCTTGATTACATAGTCTTTGAGACGCTTTTTGAAAGAGGGAACTTCCTCTGAGTGAAGAGGCCATGCGCCGATCAGAGTCTGGTAGAGCAATATCTCTTCGTCAGGGTCCGGCGCCAGCCCGCCGTTGACTGAGATCTTTTTGTTCTCGTTGAGGCTTTTCCACCTTTCGAGCAGGTCCTCCCATTCCTCAACGATTTCGGAAAGCGTGTTTATGCGAGCGCGCACATCTTCGCTACGCTTCGTGTCATGTGTCGAAGTGGCGTTCATGGTGAAGGGCGAAAAACTCTGTCTTTGCTTGTTAAATTGATGGAACGCCTGAAGGGAAGTGGGCTTAAAGCTGGTCCCCACTTCATTGAGCGAGACCAGCGGGTTATAGACGTACAGGGCGGTATCTTCGAGTCCTTTGGCCATTACAGGACCGCTGAACTGCTGCCACCGCATCACGAAGTGGAGTTGCTCGTCCTTTTGTTCATCGCTCAGGTAAGGCTGGAAATCCATAAGCAGCAAACGACGCATGAATCCCAGGGCCATAGGGCTGAGGGAAGGATTTCTGCGGCCGACTTCATCCAGTGCCCTTTCCAGGTAAGCCTTATCCCGTTGCGAAACCGCGCAGCTGCGGATGTACGTCCGGTAGACGGGCAGACAGGCTGTCACCTCGACCAGTGCTTTCATCAGTTCTCGCCTGGACAAATCACGCGCCTGCCGGTCATGCGAGGCCAGCAGGCACAGATAAAAGCCCAAATTTTCTATTTCCCCTCCAAAAAGAGTTTCCATGATCAGTTTTTTCTTCTCATATACTATGTCGGCTGCCGGCAATTCCAGGGAGGTAAAAGAAGCAAAAACCTTTTGCAGCTTCCGGTACCCCTGTTCGTCAACGAACAGGCCGTTGACGATGTTGGCAAAATCGTAGCCCGTTGAACCGGATACGGGCCAGTCAGGAGGCAACGTCTCACCTTCACCCAGTATTTTTTCCACGAGCACATAATATCCGGGATCGCTCGCGCGATTTGTGCTCGGCCCGGCCAGTCCGTCTTGCAACCGATAAAGATACTTCTCGGGATCATAAAGTCCGTCGATGTGGTCAATTCTTATTCCGGAGACCCTCCCTTCCCGCACGAGATCCAGCAACAGGCCGTGTTTGAAGGCTTCGAAAACCTGCGGGTCTTCGATCCGTATCCCGATCAGATCGTTTATGCTGAAGAAACGGCGGTAGTTGATCATCTCGAGGGCAACCTGCCAGAAAGCGAGGCGGTAAGGCTGATCGACAAGAAGTCTGTCCAGAAGTTCGAAATTGCCGGGGTCTGATTTCCCTCCATTGAAAATCTCCAGGTTCTCGTCGATAAATTCTTTTACTGCCGGTGTGCCCTGATACAGCATCCAGAGACTTCTCTTGATGATTTCTTTGTCTTTTTGCCTTTCTTTGACTTTCTTGGGGCTGACCAGCCAGTAAGCCGGCAGGTGACCGCTCATGCTGATCAGTCCCTTCATGCCGATAACGGCAGGCTCCGATTCTCCCAGCCTTTCTTCCAGATCGGCCAGGCGGTGCGTTAGAATGTCTTTGTAAGACTTGGGGTCGATTGAAAACTTGTGATCATAATATCTGATGAAAAACCCGCATTCTTCCAGTGTCAGCTTCAGTTCCCGTCCTTCCAGGGCATGGCTGTAATGTCTTCCCAGGATGGGCAAAAGCACTTTGCCTTCCAGTACCCTGCTCGGCGGGTGCCAATCAATGTCAAAAAAGAAAGCGTAAGGCGAACTTGGTCCATTTTCCAGCACATCCATCCACCATGGATTTTCATGGCTAAGAGCCATGTGATTGGCGACAATATCGATAATCAAGCCCATATTGCGGGATTTCAGTTTGCGCACAAGGGAGTCAAAGGAGGAACGGGCACCCAGTTCCCGGTTTATTTCCATGAAATTGGTAACCGAGTACCCATGAAGGCTGCCGCGGCGGGCCTGAAAAATGGGAGAGGCATACAAATCACTGATGCCCAGATCATTTAGATACGGCGCCAAATCCCGGGCGGCATTAAAAGTGAAATCGCGGTTGAACTGGATTCGGTAGGTTGCCGAAGGGACCCTGAAATTTGTCATTTCCACTCCGGGGGAAGCACCTGTTCACCGCAGAGACGCAGAGGGCGCAGAGAGAAGCAAAAAGGGGGAAAAACTTTTCAACCGATCCGCCAGATGCCTTGAGAGTTTTTCCTCTGCGTTGCTAACATCGAGTTTCTTTGAATTTTGTCAAGATTTCTTTGTTCTTAATCCTGTAAATCCTGTTAATCCTGTCTAAGTCTTTAGTTTTTTGGTTGCAGCTGCACTGCGTCCGCTGCGTCCTCTACGTCTCTGCGGTGAACGCTTTATTCATTCGACGCGAACCGAGAGTTTCCGGCCCAATTCAATAAATTGTTCAACCCATTCGGTGGCCTCTTCAGCCCCGCGTTCGGCCTTCCAGCGCCTTTCGGGCAGGACGGTGTGCATCATTTCGTAATAAGTGTTCTGGACAACCCACAAGTTCAACTGGAACGGCATTTCTTTGCCAACGCCCACAGCGGAAGTCAACCGTTTGAGATTATCCAGATTGTCGGGGTCATCGAGGAACTGGTTTGCCAGCCTTTCGATGTTCTTTCTCAGGGTATACTCCAGGCCGATGTCGTCGAGTTTGATTCGGAGCGCCTGAGCATCCCTTACAATGTTCTGGACTGCTTCGGGGGACAGCCCGGGTTCTTTTAATTCAACATTCAAGTTGAGATTCAACACAAAATCCGCTGTGCAGAGCAAAGGGTCCGGCAGCGGGATACCCAGGTCCATGAGGAACCGCATGATTGCGGCATAGTGGTTATACGTCTGGCGGAAATTAACCCGTGTGCCTTCCAGGGATGCTTCCAGCACCTGGTTCAAGACCCTGCGCAACTGGTCTCGGAAAAGTGAGCGCAGAGAATATTTGGAGTCGCCGAAATGCCGGTGCATGCGCAGGATCGTCTCGGGGAAATCACCCGATGAGAAAGACTCCGTCACTTCCCGGGACATAGACGCATATTGCTCCTCACTCTCAAATAATTGTACGCCGGCGGAAAGATTGTGGTCTCCGAAGTGCAGAGCCGCAAAATTCATCAAAGCCGTCTCGTGTGTGATTCGGGAGCTGATTCGCACGCGGCCGATGGCCAATTTGGCATTCCCGAGTTCCTGAAGATGAAAATCCTCCTGGCCGGCGGCATAGCAAAAGATTTCATGTCGATGGGCTTGCTCCTCGAAGATGGAACTCATGGCGTAATGCGCTCCGACCCTCGTCAAATCGGTCATTGCCGGTTTGACGAATTTTTCGTAGATCCTTCGCCCATTTTTGTGCTCGGGGATATTGCTCTTTGCCGTTTCGAGTAGTTGCAGAAAATTGGGCTCCATGGAGATGCCAAAGACCTCCTCGCCCAGTTGTACGGCACGTCCGGCATACTGAATCACCTGGACTGTTTCAATACCGGAGATTTCGTCGAAGAACCAACCGCAACTCGTGTACATCAGCATTGCGCATCGTTGGATCTCGAGCAGTTTCAGAACACTCACCTTCTCAGGGTCTTCCAGTCTGCGGGATGCGTGCGTGCTCAGAAATTGATCGACGTTCTCGGGGGTCCTGTCCAGGATAATATTTATGTAATCGTTGCGGGCTTCCCAGGGGTCTCTCAGAAAGCTGCCCGCATCTCTTTCATACAGTGGGGCAAGCGTATCGCGCAGCCAGTCGAGCGCCTGCCTCAAAGGAGCACGCCACGCCTGGTTCCATCCCGGATGACCGCCGGTGTTGCACCCGCAGTCTTTAGCCCACCGCTCGACTCCATGGGCACAACTCCAGGAGGTGTTCTCGAAGATACGCACCTCGGAGGCCGGAGGGAATTTTTCGAGAAATTCTCCATAAACGGTAATCTCTGTCCCGTTGTCGGACTCGATGCGCTTAAGAGCGTAGGCAAGGGCCATATCCCCGTATTGCTGATGATGTCCGTAAGTCTCCCCGTCAGTTGCTATATGGACCAGTTGGGGCCGTGAGTTTTCTTCTGAAAATCCGCCCATCAGCGCCTGGAGAAGGTTTTCCCCGGATGCCAGCAAGTGTTCGAAGGATACCGCCCGGGAGATTGGACCGTTATAGAAAAAGAGGCTCATCTTTTTCCCGGATGGCAAATTAAGCTCGTAAGCGATGGTGGGGTCGATGCGGCCCCCGCTCACATCTGTCCATGAATCCTGGTCCAGCGCCCTTACCTCGCTGGCCTGATAGGCGGATAGTAGAGTGAATCGAATCCCGAATTCGGCCATAATGTCAAGCGTCTCGAGGTCTACGCCCGTCTCAGGCAGCCACATTCCCTCGGGCGGGCGGCCAAAACGATGCTCGAAGTCCCTGATGCCCCATAGCACCTGTGTGTATTTGTCCCGTTTGTTGGCCAGAGGCATAATCATGTGGTTGTAAGCCTGTGCTATCGCGGAGCCATGGCCCGAGAAGTTTTTTTGGCTCATCCGGTCCGCTGCCAGGATAGCCGCATAGGTATTCGGGGCCTTTTCCTCCAGCCAGTTCAGCAGGGTAGGGCCGAAGTCATAACTTATCCTGGCATAATTGTTCGGAAGCTCGATTATAAGGCCCTCGCCGTCCAGAATGCGGGAGGCCCTATTGGGCGCATAGCACTCTGCCAGGATCCTTTCATTCCAGTCATGATATGGATACGCGGAGTCCTGGACCTCAATTGCTTCCAACCAGGCATTTTCTCTCGGTGGCTGATAAAAATGACCGTGAATACAAATATGTTTTTCCATCCGGTATTGCTTCTCGCTTCCCGTTTCTCGCTTCCCGTTTCTCGCTTCCCGCTTCCCGCTTCTCGCTTCTCGCTTCCCGCAACGCTATATTGCCATGGTACGGTGGCCTGGATTGTCGCAGAGAATCATCAGGGCGAGGTAATCCCTGACGTTTCGAGTTACAAGAAAATGGTTGCGCACAAATTCTTTGGCCAGCCTGCCCATGCGGGTTCCCACCTCGGGATGATGGAGTAAATACCGGATACGAAGGGCGCAGCCTTCCGGAGAGTGGACAAGAAAGCCGGTGTTAAAGTCCCTTAGTTGGAGCACAATGCCTCCCGCCGCCCCGCCAATCACCGGTTTTCCTTTCCACATGGCTTCGGTTACCGTCAATCCGAAACCTTCGCGGACGGACTTCTGCACGATGATGTCCGCAGCCCGCTGCAAGGCATTTACTTCATAGTGACTCTCCGGGTGCAGAAGCAGGACCTTAATATCGGGGTCTCCCCGGGCTGCCTCCTGTACTTCTGCGAAAATGCGGGGGCCCTCAGGATCGTCATTTGCCTCCCCTCCGACCAATAAGAGCTTGCAGGGCGTATGGGCCCGCACCATCTTAAATGCCTGAATTACTCCCACCGGGTCCTTGAAGGAATCAAATCGAGAGACCTGCAAAATGATCGGTTTATCCCTCTCGACGCCCAACCGCTCCATGACCGCAGAGATTTCCTCCTGGGAAAGTTCCCGGTTCTTTTCACTGAGGGGATCAATCGATGGATAGACAAGGTACTGGGGATGCGGCAGGTTCTGAGCGAAACTGGGCATGGAAAAGATAGAGGCGTCATATTGTCTGACCGCTTCCCGCAAAAATCGCCAGACCTTCCGATCCGGTCTTGAAGCATCTATGTGGCACCTCCAGATCCACCTCCTGGCCCTGGAGCGCATATCCTGGATCAAATAGGCCGGTTGTGGATCGTTGATCACAACAAAATCGGAATCAAATTCCAATCTGTCGGCGTTCCGGCGATTGATCTCCAGGTAATGTTGAAGCATCCCATTGGTAATAGTCACCTTGAAGCCCTGCAAGGCGTTGTGCATTGCCTTTGTGACCTCGAAAAAATTCTGGTCTCCTTCGATAACTTCCCAACGCGCATCGATTCCCAGTTCACTCCACAATGGCATGATCGAAGAGAGCAGTTCAGCCACTCCGCCGCCGGAGCGGGTCGAATTGACATGAACCAGGCGCTGACTGCCCAACTGCTCCGCCATACGGCGCAACTGATCGATAACTATCGGACCTACGATCGGCTCAAGTTTCTCGAGGCGGGTTGTCATCTGTCTTCTCCATATATTGGCTAACCAAGTTCAGGATGGCGTCCCGGACCTCCTCGAGAGTGTAAAACCATACGTCGATGCCTTGCAGGGCCGATACCAGGTCCGGCAAATCGTAGGAGGATACGATCCAGTTGGAAAAGTCGTCGGTTTTCATCGACCTCAGCCGCCAGCGTGCGTCCATAAAGTGGTAATAAATTGAATTGCGCGAGACCTGCGTGAGCGCCTGACAGAACTCGGAAAGCGTCCGGGCAGAGATCTGCGAGCGCAGCACGACGACGGAGGCTTCACAAAAATGGAATTCGAACCCCGGTCTGGCCCACGGCACGGAGGGCAGGTCCCACAAATACTCATCCAGGGTGTCCACCAAGTTATCGCGAACCTCTTGCAAATTTTCAAAACCGAAGGGATCGATAACGCTGAGCTTCTCCGCGAGACGACTATCCTGCAAGGAGTTGGCGGCCCAAGCCACGAAGTCGTTCAGATACTCGACGTCGGGGGGTGCGATGGCCACGCGGGATTGCCATAGATGGTAGGACAAAACGCTCTCGTCGACCTCCCGCAGCGTTTGCAACAACTCCCGGAGGTTAGCCGCTTTCTTGCCTGTCGGCATTGTCATGACAATACATTCGTGGAACCAGAAAGGATTTGGAGCGGGTTGATCTGCACTGATCATGATTATTTAGCCCTCTTTGGAAAGACGTATCAAATCCAAATATAACAAGGAGAACACGGAACACAAGGCGGCAGGGATGCTGTAACTCCGGCATGGGCGCGCGAGATGCTAGCAATAATAAGGAGTTGCGTTCAAATCGAGTGTTTAGGGCCGGCGCAGTAGGGACGGCGGGGTCTATCTCCGCCTTCTCTTGAACTTGGTATAAGGACTCAATACTCAAAAAAAATTTAAGTTTCCCGTCCGGATTGTCGATCTGTAAATCAAGCGAATTTGAACAGTAGGAAATGGGTTTTTGAAAGAATTGACAAGGAAGTTAAAAAACACATTATGGAGGATTAGTCATGAGCGGTTTAGTAGTCAACACAAACATGAATGCCCTTACAATTGAGAACACCCTCTCTAACACTAACGCGGCTGTTTCCGGTTCACTCGAGAAGCTGTCGTCGGGCCTGAGAATCAACTCGGCTCAAGATGACCCGGCTGGTTTCGCAATCGCCAACTCTTTCAAGGCAAGCATCGCGTCGATGCAGGTTGCTTCGCAGAACGCAAACCAGGCGAACTCGATGCTTCAGACGGCTGACGGCGCATACAGCCAGATCAACAACATACTCGTGCAGATGAAATCGCTGGCAACCGAAGCGGCTTCCGGTCAGGAGTCGGGGACGAACCTCACGTCTTTGCAGGGCGAATTCTCCGACCTCTCGAACGAAATCAATTCGATAGCTAACTCCACGCAGTATGGAAATTCGTTCCTGATCAACGGCAGCGTCTCCGGCGCCATCACTTTCCAGGTCGGCGCAACCAATGACTCAAACGACCAGATTGGATTAACGTTCAACAGCGCCACGGCGACAGCATTGGGGGTTAACGCCCTCAATATAAGCAGCAACTCCGGCGCGCAGGCAGCTATGACCACCCTTGACACCGCTCTCACTTCAATCAACGCTTTCATGGGTGATGTCGGCAGCTCTCAGAACCAACTTCAGTACACGATCAACAACCTGACCACGAGTATTCAGAACTACACGGCCTCCACCTCCACAATTGAAGACGTGGACATGGCGGCTGAAGTGAGCAACATGACCAAGAACCAGATCTTGCAGCAGTCAGCAATGGCAATGTTGGCGCAAGCTAACGCTCAGCCGCAGTCGATACTCAAGCTGCTCGGGTAGTTTTGCAATCCATTCCTCAGTTCGCTTAGGCGGCCCATGTGGGCCGCCTTTTTTTTGTGGTGCGCCCGGCAGGGCGCACCTGACTTGGAGGTGCAAGTCCTCTACAGGCCCGACAGGGGAAATGTTAGCCGAAAGAGCATAGTGCGGGAAATCCGCACGCTACGTTCTGTGGGAGAAGGAGGCGAGTGAGCGCCTCCGGTCCCGCCTGGTGACGGGGGAGGCTGACTCCCCCTCCCGATGTGCCCCCCATAATATGGAAGAATCTGCCCACCTGATCGGCACTTTTTGCATTCGCCGGTAGAAAAATGACGCGCTTGGTGGAAAAGTTTGCAATCTTCAACTTCTTCTTTATCCCTGACTCGGCCCAGCGAGAAAATGATGCAGGGACCCAACCCTCCGGCGAACCGCACCGGACACCGCTTTTCGTATTAAACACAATGATCTTTACATTACTCTTAAACGCATTTTTACAGGAATATTTCCAAAATGGTCCGCTTATTGCTCCCAGACATACACAACATATACAACTTTAAACTGCAGAAAATGGATTATTAACTGAACTAACAAGGAAGTTTTAAAATACATTAAGGAGGATTTTATGAGCGGTATGGTAGTCAACACCAACATGAACGCCCTCACAATTGAGGACACCCTCTCCAACACCAACGCGGCTGTTTCCAGCTCACTCGAGAAGCTGTCGTCGGGCCTGAGTATCAACTCGGCTCAAGATGACCCGGCTGGTTACGCAATCGCCAACTCTTTCAAGGCAAGTATCGCGTCGATGCAGGTTGCTTCGCAGAACGCAAACCAGGCGAATTCGATGCTCCAGACGGCTGACGGCGCATACAGCCAGATCAACAACATACTCGTGCAGATGAAATCGTTGGCAACCGAAGCAGCTTCCGGTCAAGAGGCAGGGACGGACCTCACGTCTTTGCAGGGCGAATTCGCCGACCTCTCGAGTGAAATCGATTCGATAGCTAACTCCACGCAGTATGGGAATTCGTTCCTGATCAACGGCAGCGTCTCCGGCGCCATCACTTTCCAGGTCGGTGAAACCAATGACGCAAGCAACCAGATTGGATTAACGTTCAACAGCGCCACGTCGACATCCTTGGGGGTTAACACCCTCAATATAAGCAGCAACTCCGGCGCGCAGGCAGCCATGACCGCCATTGACACTGCTCTTACTTCAATCAACGCTTTTATGGGTGATGTAGGCGGCTCTCAGAACCAACTTCAGTACACGATCAACAACCTGACCACGAGTATTCAGAACTACACGG
>OMOE01000169.1 GCA_900290365.1 Syntrophobacter sp. SbD1
ACGAAAAGATCATGACACGGTCCAAGCATCCTTGAAAGATGGGGTTGGCCGGACGCTTACATTGATTCGCAGCTTTTATGGAAGTGCTTGCATTCATGGCAAATTCAGTCCTAAGTGCTTGCACGGCGGGGTGATACTCGGCAGCAAGAGTTTTATCAGGGATGCACTTAAAAGAGTGAAATTGGAGCGAGTCCAAGCCCCGGACGTTTCCCATAGTTACGCGTTACGTTCATCCCTGGACATTGAAGAGAGATTATCTCAGCGTGCTGTGAGCATTTTTGTGTCACCCGGGAAGAGATAATGCGCAGCAGGCGGGGTGAATCCAGAAAAACATGTGTTTACCTGATCAAAAGGCAGGCGTGCGCAACAAACATGGAAATAGCCGAGTTGTTTGGAACCTTGAGCTATTCGGCGGTGGCTAAGATAAGTCAGCGTGTATCGAAGCAATTAGGAGGAGACAACGGGTTCCGAGAGCTGATAATAAGCTTGCAGTTAAAATATTCCTTTTTCAAGACACCTTTCTTTTACCTTTCATACATACTTCGATTTGGAAAATACTTCACCTGTTCTCGTCTGCTCCTTGGAATCTCAGGCGGCCCGAAAGTTTAACACGTCCGGATCATTTCCGTTATGCGATCAGCCCTCGCCCTGATTTTTCAAGTTGGCAAGATCTGGATGTATCTGGAATCCGAGGATGCGTCCGGAACAGAGAAAACACACAAAGGCAAGCGCAAGACCTGGTTGTGTTCTCATCTGTTCCCGGTTGAATTTACAGCTTAAAGTTTCTCAAAGAGATCTACAATGCTCTGTCCTACTAGGCATACTCCAAACGGGTGACAAAGAGCTTGCCGTCACCAATCTTTCCAGTAAGGGCCGTGTTTTGGATCGTTTTCACCACCTCTTTACCCTGATCATCGTTGACTGATAGCGTGAGCATCAAATCGGGTTCGAAATTAACGGTGTATGAGGCGCTACGATACGTCTCGATGTGCCCCTTCTGTCGTCCGAACCCCTTCACCTCGAAAACGGTCATCACCTGGACACCGATCTCCAATAGTGCTTTTCGAACTTCTTCCAGTTTGAACGGCTTTATGATTGCCTCTATTTTTACCATAGTCATTCTCCTTCTTTCCTTGTTTGAATTGCGAGCTTATTAATGATGTTTAAGTAAATCCGGCCATTTGTAGCCGGAGTCCACAGACTCCGAATCGAGTTCGGGACAGGCCGTTTCCTCGATTACCGTCTGTTCTTTCCCCCTTGCGTATTTAATCGCGTTTTCGCGTGAAGAATTTCCGCTCCCCTTACAGATGGAGGCTTCGGGTGCTGCGCAACGTTTAACCAAGGAAGCAATTTATTTGCCAACAACTCTGTGTCGGCTTGGGGAGCAGTTTGGAAGGTTTTTGCTACCAGGATTAGTTCAAAATATGCAAACTAATTGACACAAAATAGTATCAAACGTGGAAGGAAAATGAACAAAATTGCACCATTTTTGCGTGAAAATTCATCCGAATCGCGGCCTTCCCCTTTCCAAAACGGACCTTGTCCAGTTTGGCACGGATCGGTGTCGATTACATGGACCTGTTCGATAGGCCAGCCCCATGCTACCGCCCGCTCCCGTAGGGCGTACTGTCTCTTCTTGCTCTCCGTGCTCTCGAAGACTTGTCGAACGGTTGACTGACGCACATAGAGGTATGCGTCACGTTTTAAATGCGTTGCTCTCACCTTTGAATGCGTCTCAAACATAGCCTTCCTTCTCCTTTGCGCAGAAAGCGCCATGCCGACAAGCACCATCACGATATCAGCCCGGCCAGCTACGGACGATTGCCTCTGTTCCGAAAAGTTTTCATGGTTTCCGGGTGTCCCGGAGGACATGAAGGGTTACTACGAAAAGATTTCAAATCCCCCCTGCCCCCACCCGGATCGAGTCCGGGACAGGCTCTAGAAAAGGGGGGTGATTTGTACGCCCCTTTTCATGGTTTCAGAATGTTCCGCAGGGACATGAAGGACTGTGGAAGATGGCCACTGGCGGACTTCTCCGCTCCAGGGGCGAGATGATCGCAGCTGAATATGCAAGGGGTACGGTCCGGAGAACGTTACCCGGCTCAGACGGTTTCGTTTCCCATTTTACCCAACCGACCCCATATTCTGTTTTGTCCTTTATTTTCAATGAGTTAGAGATTTAGTGAGAGCCTCTGTCTGTGGCCATGTTGCTCAGCAATTAGTCAGTGCCTTGCGGACTGCATTCCCGGGTCTTCCGATGGGCTTGCCTGAATGCAGGTGGGGTATATGAATTTTAGGGTTTCCCTACTGGTGGCACACATGTTGCCACTAAGATTCTGCCTTCGAGGGACAACGCTGGTCTTAAAAGCTGACAATCACAGAGGATTTGAATGGTTGACTACTATCCACTGAAGCGAGTTGCCGGAACGCATAAAGTTCATGATGCGGAGGTCCGGACAGTGTGCCGGGAATGCACAGCGGGCTGCGGTCTTTTGGCTTACCTGAAAGAAGGCAAAATAGTCGATATTCAGGGAGATGAGACCGATCCAATAAGCAGGGGCAGGCTATGCGCCAGAGGGATTGCTTTTCACCAGGGATTGACCAGCCCCGACCGGTTAAATCGTGTCTTGCAGCGCAACAATTTAAATGATTCCTTTCAGCCAATCGATGATTGGGAAAAAGCGCTGGACCTGGTTGCGGAGCAGCTGCGTAAGATCAGGGCCAGGTATGGGCCCCGTTCACTGATGATCGGGTGCGATCCTGAAGCGGGTCTGGATTTCTTCATCGGCGCTATGCGCTTTGCACGGCTTTGGGGCACGCCCCACGTCTTTCATCCCCTTTATGCACCCAGAGGGATATCCTCTCAGCACTATGACATAAGCGCCTCGGCGCCGCGCTGCAGCGACTGGGTTCACAGCGGGTACATCCTTCTGGTCGAGGCGGACCTGGCCACTACACATCCCGTAACATTCGGATGGCTCATGGACGCCAAGGATCGGGGAGCAGAGATCATTTCTTTGGACAGCCGCTTTAATGCCACGATGAGCAAAGCGGATGTGGCCATGACGATCAGGCCGGAGAGCGGCAACAAGTTTGCCTTGGCCTTGATGAAGGTGATGCTGGAGGAAAATCTCTATGACACGGGAGCAGCCGGGTTTTCCTCTTCCAGCCTCGAAGCTTGGAGGGATTCATTTGCGTCATTGCCCTATTCGGGACTTGAGGAAACAACCGGTCTTAGCAACGAGAAAGTGAAGGAAATCGCACGCCGATTGGCTACAAAAAAACCTGTGACGCTAATTACAGGCAAGAGACTCTCAAACCGGCAAAATTCGGGGATCTGGCGCACAATTGCTTTAGCGGCGGGATGGAATAATTTAGCGGCGGGATGGAATAAAATGAAGGGTGGCGGCTGGTATCCGCTGGATGGGGGACTCCCGCCCTTTAATCCTTTTTCCGATATCGATGCAATGGACTCCCGCAGGCCGGTTTCCGAAGATGATGAGCGATTTAGTGAGGCTATCGATGAATTGGCCGAGGTCCCGCAAGACCCTGAGCTGCCTGTCAAGGCGCTCATCTGCTCGGGGAATTGCCTGTATGACTTTATGTCACCCCTGCGTTCGATAGCGAAGAGTTCGGAACTGACCATTCATTTCGGCGCGTTCCCTAATGAGACCGGAGATCTTTCTCATGTTGTGATACCGGCAACACTCTGGCCCGAAATAGAATGCCTCAACTTCAGTAATGACCGCGCAATCCAGTGGGGTGAAAGGATAGTCGAACCCGTGCAGGGACTCCGTTCGGGCCTGGATTTGTGGACCGGGGTTGCACAGCGCCTGGCGGATGCCCGCCGCCTTGAATGGAAAGCCTTTTTCCCCTGGAAAAAGGAGGATGGTTCGACGGACCACCGTTCATTTTTCGGCTGGCTTCTCGATCAGTCCCCTTACACATCCGGATATGGGCTGGAGCGGATAATCGCCGCGAGCACCGATGCGCACGTACTCTGGCCCATAGACCCGATTGCCGCTGCAGGAACTCCCGGGGAAATCGAACCGTTTTTCGCACCATCCTCCTTGGAGCATCTCCCCCCGGAGGCGGAGGCGGAACTGTTTCCTCTCACTTTCCATGCTACCCGGACCATTTCCCGCTCCGGTGACGCAGATAACTTCCGGCCATGGACCAAAGCCCTGGAAGACCCCGATGCAGTGCAAATCCATCCCGGCGCCGCGAAGGTCCTTGGAATCGAAAATGGAGACGAAGTTGTGGTCCATGGCCCTAATGAAGTGATCGAGGCCAAGGCGTGGATCACCCGAATGGTCCCCAAGTGGATGATCTGGTCTGCGCGAAGGCTTGGGACCAGACATGCGGTCATTTATAAGAAGGGCGAATCCGGTGAGGAAGCCTCTCGGATCTTAAGAGAGTTTTTGAGATGAGCCAGGAGAAGAGAGTGGAACGGCGAGGGAATATCCTTCAAATGGATTCTTCCCGTTGTATCGGGTGTTTTGCATGTGAAACGGCCTGTAAAATGGAGCATGGCTTTCCTGCGGAGATTCATCCGATCCGGGGAATGATGATTGGACCACTGGAACAAAACGGTGAGTTCGTTTTAAGCTTTGTGCCGACGACTTGCTCGCACTGCGAAAATCCGGCCTGTGTAGCGGTATGTCCATCCGGGGCAATGCAAAAAAGAGACGATGGGATCGTTTTCTCCGATCTCGAGCTTTGTATCGGTTGTCAGACCTGCGCTGTAGCGTGTCCTTTCGGGGTCCCCCAGCTGAACCCTCAAACGGGTAAGATCGCCAAATGCGACGGGTGCAAAGATCGGTGCGCCGATGGGCTGTGGCCCGTGTGCGCCCTCAGGTGCCCGACCGGGGCACTGATCTACGGGACCCCTTCTCGTGTCGTTCAAGATATTAGACATAAAGGAGCGCTGCGGGTTGCTGGAAGAGTTTTGAGTTTTGAGCAAGGGAAAAAGTGATGGTCAGACTTAAGGGAACATCTTCTGAGAGGGAGTTCTTGCATCAGGTGATCGACGAAAGTGGACAGAATCTGCTGGAATGCCTGCAATGCGGCAAGTGCAGCGGTGGGTGTCCCATAGCATCCAACGAGGTAGGCGGGCCGAGGAGATTGATCGCCCAGATCCTTGGCGGCATGAAGGAGCAAGCACTCAAGGACCCCACCTGGTGGTACTGCGTCAGTTGCGGAACATGCGCCACCCGCTGCCCGGTGGAAATCAACATGTACAAGGTTTCAACAGTGCTGTGCGAAATAGCCGAAAAAGAGAAGGTTACGCCTTCCGAGCCGGATATCCATAGATTTGAAGAACTTTTCCTGGAGTCAGTCCGCAAGCATGGCCGGGTTCAGGAGATGAAAACGGCCATGGCTTATAACCTGCGTTCATGGAAGCCTTTTAAGGATGCCGGTATGGGTTTCAAGCTCATGATCAAGGGCGCCGTCTCTCCGATGGATATGCTTGCGGGGAAAAGAAAGGAAGATGCAGCGGTCGGCCGGATCTTCCAACGGCTGCAGCAAGACAAGAACGGAGAATAGTCGATGAAGGTGAGTTATTACCCCGGGTGTTCCCTGGAAGCCCTTGCAAAGCCCTACAACAATTCGACCAGGAGCATTTGCCGGATGCTCGATGTCGAACTGCACGAACCTTTGGGCTGGTCTTGTTGCGGTTCATCGGCGGCCCTCAAGATCGATGGTCTGCTTTCGGTCTCCCTTGCTGCCCATAATCTGGCGAAGACCGAAAAAGTGGGCCCTTCCGATGTGCTGATACCATGTCCTTTCTGCTATCGCCGTCTTTTGAGCGCTCAGCAGGAGCTTCAAGCCGACTTGAACCTGAAAGCAAAAGTGGAATCAACCATCGAAGCGGACATCGAGGGTCGGTTGAGTATCCATAACATTCTGAATTTTTTCCGCAACGTGGTGGGGCTTGAAGAAATAATGTCAAGAGTGAAGAAGCCTCTGAACGGGATCAAGGTGCTCCCCTACTATGGCTGCTACCTGGTCAAGCCTCCAGGCGTCACCTCTTTTGACGATCCGGAGGACCCCGTTTCAATGGACCAGATCCTCCGCTCATTAGGAGCAGAAGTGCTGGATTGGGATTTCAAGACCGAGTGTTGCGGGTCCGGTCTGGCTCTTAGCAAGACCGAAAAGGTAGTCGAACTGAGCGGGCGCCTGGTTCGCGAAGCAGTGTGGAGAGGCGCCGACGCCATCGTAGTTGTCTGTCAGCTCTGCCATGCCAACCTGGATATGCGCCAGGACGAAATGGGCAGGCTGCATGGAGAAAAATACCGGCTCCCCATCATTTATCTGACACAACTCATGGGATTGGCGTTTGGTGTTGAGCCGGGATCGCTCGGATTAAATCATCATCTGGTGAACCCGCTGCCGGTTCTGAAGGGTATATGAAGGACGAGTAATGAAAAGGGTTGGAGTCTATATTTGCCATTGTGGCACAAACATCGCTGGTAAGGTCGATGTGACCGGTATATCCGATCAAATTGGCGCAGAATGCGAAGAAGTAGTTGTCTCGAGGCACTACAAGTACATGTGTTCGGAACCGGGTCAGAAAATGATCCGGGAGGATATTGCAGAGTATTCTCTTGACCATGTAGTCGAGGCATCCTGTTCACCTAAGATGCACGAGCCTACCTTTCGCAATGCTGTGTCCATGGCCGGGATGAACCAGTACTGTTTCGAGATGGTCAATATTCGGGAACACTGTTCGTGGGTGTCCGAAGATGGGGGACTGGCCACTGCTAAAGCCAAGAGCCTGGTCAAAGGCGGAATTGCTCGAGTCCTGCACCACAAGCCGCTCCAGGGGTCCCGGTCGGCGGTTACCAGGACGGCCATGGTGGTCGGCGGCGGCATTGCAGGGATCACCTCGGCTTTGAAGATCGCAGGCGCCGGCTACAAGGTTTACCTGGTGGAAAAAGATGAGATCATCGGGGGCCGGATGTCGCAATTTGACAAGACCTTCCCGACACTCGACTGTGCGGGTTGCACACTGACCCCCAAAACGAGCGAGGCCGGGCGGCATCCCAATATAGAAATACTGACCAAGTCCGAAGTGGTCGGCGTCACCGGATTTGTGGGCAACTTCACTGCTCGTGTCCTTCAGAAACCGAGATACGTTCGCACCGATAAATGCACCGGTTGCGGTGACTGCCAAAAGGTTTGCCCGGTAGACATCCCGAGTGCTTTCGAGGTAGGCCTTGCCACCCGGCATCCCATCAGCCGGCCTTTCCCTCAGGCCATTCCCAACACTTACTCCATCCTTCGCGCCGGGATGCCGCCATGCCAGGCTGCCTGTCCGGCTGGGGTGAACGCTCAAGGTTACATGACGCTTGCGGGAGAAGGAAAATTCGAAGAGGCCCTTGCATTGGTTCGAGAGCGAATGCCCTTTGCCTCCATGTGCGGCCGGATTTGCAACCGCAGATGTGAAAGCGCCTGCAAACGAGGCCAATTGGATGAACCTCTTGCCATCTGTCATACGAAGCGTTTCCTCGGCGATTACGAGATCGAGCGGGGAGTTGACATTCAGCCCCCGATGATGCCTCGCCGGGAAGAAAAAATAGCAGTTGTAGGCGGTGGACCGGGAGGTCTATCCGCTGCCTATTACCTCACACTGGAAGGCTATAGGGTCACAGTGTTCGAGAAACTGCCCCTGGCGGGAGGCATGCTGGCTGTCGGGATTCCCGAGTATCGCCTTCCCAAAAAAGTGCTGGACCTCGAAATCAAGCGGCTCTGCAACCTTGGGGTTGAAATTCGCACGGGAATCGAGGTCGGCAAAGACGTGAGTCTGAATCAGCTTCGAAGTGAAGGCTACCGTGCTTTCTTCCTGGGTATTGGAGCGCACAGGGGATACGCACTTGGCATAGAGGGAGAAAAGGAATTCCAGCCTGTACTGGATGGCGTGACTTTCCTTCGGGACGTGGGATTGGGAGGGCGAAAGGCGCCGGCAGAAAGCGTGATTGTGATAGGCGGAGGCAACGTGGCAATCGATGCCGCACGTTCCGCTTTGCGTCTGGGGTGCTCAAAAGTCTTTATCGCTTACCGGCGAACCCGCGCGGAAATGCCCGCAAATGAGGAAGAGATCCACCATGCGGAGCAGGAAGGAATTGAAATCCACTACCTGACCATCCCCAAACGAGTGGTGGGCCGGAATGGACGTGTGACGGGACTCGAATGCATAAAAGCCAGGCTGGGAGAGCCGGATCAAGGCGGCAGGCGAAGACCGGTTCCCATCGAGGGAAGTGAGTTTATCATCGAGGCTGGGGCTGTTATCCCGGCCATCGGCCAGGAAGTGGACCCGGGAGGATTGTGCGCCGAGGATCCCATCGAGGTCAGCAGACGCGGGACCCTGGTAGTTGAGAAAGAGACTTTTCAGACCAACGTTTCCGATGTTTTCGCCGGGGGCGATGCTGTTCTTGGCCCCGCCACTTTCGTGGAGGCTGTCGCCCATGGACGACTGGCAGCACGGGCGATGCATGATTTCCTGCAGTACGGCTCTCTTCGAGAGGTCAAAGCCACGGAGAAGCCGGTGGACAGGGAACTGAGCGAAGACGAGCGCTCAAGGGCGCGTTCCGGCAACAGGCAGCCCATGCCCATGATTGCTCCTGAAGTTCGAAAGCGCACTTTTGATGAGGTTGAGTTGGGCCTCACGGCTGAAGCCGCGCAACTGGAAGGCAAGCGGTGCCTGAGCTGCGGCCATTGCTGTCAGTGCGGCGAATGCGCCCGGAATTGCGGGCCGCAGGCGATTGACCTTACGGAGCGTGAGCGCATCCACACGCTCGATGTGGGCGCCATAGTGGTAGCAACCGGAATAGACGTTTTCGACCCTCGAAAGTATACGGAATACGGGTATGGAAAATACCCCGACGTGATCACCAACCTTCAGTTCGAACGGTTGTGCAACGCTTCCGGTCCGACCGGGGGGAAGCTCGTTCGCCCAAGTGACGGAAAGACGCCGCAAAGCGTCGTCTTCATTCAGTGCGTGGGGTCGCGGGACCGGGCTCGAGGCAACGAGTACTGTTCGAAAGTCTGTTGCATGATAAGCGCCAAGCAACTTAGCATATTCAAACACTTCAATCACGACGGGCAGGCCTATGTTTTTTACATAGACAACCGGACCGGGGGCAAAGGTTACGAGGAGTTCCTGCGCAGAGCGATTGAGGAGGAGGGCGCCCAATACATCCGGGGTCGGGTATCAAGAGTGTTCCAGGAAGGCGGCCGCCTGATCGTGCGGGGTGAAAACAGCCTTGCGGGCGGTCCCGTCGAAGTGGAAGCGGACATGGTCGTGCTGGCAACCGGTCTCACTGCGCGTAAAGACTACCTGAGTGTTGCCAGGGCACTTAATCTGTCCACCGATAAGAACGGCTTCTTCATTGAGTTGCACCCCAAGCTCGGACCCGTCGAGACCAGCCTGGCGGGAATATATCTCGCAGGCGCCGCCCAGGGGCCAAAAGATATTCCGGAATCGGTTGCGCAGGGGGGGGCGGCCGCTGCGGAAGCTTTGACTTTGTTCAGCGTGGGCCAAGTGGAAGTCGAGCCCACGGTGGCGAGCGTGAACGGGACCTTCTGTACCGGGTGCAAGACTTGCGAGGGGCTGTGCGCCTATTCGGCCATCTCTTTCAGCGATGAGAAAAAGGAGGCGGTGGTCAACCAGGCTATGTGCCAGGGCTGCGGTACATGCGCGGCCGCTTGCCCCGTTGCTGCCATTTCAGTGTGCCACTATACGCCCGATCAGATTTTCGCCCAAATCGAGGGAATTCTCCGATGAATGTTTTCGAACCCAGGATCATAACCTTTCTATGCAACTGGTGCACTTACGTGGCAGCCGATGCAGCCGGAGTATCCAGGCTTACGCAGAAGACAAACACCAGGGTGGTACGAGTCTTCTGTTCGGGAATGGTTGACCCAAGCTATGTCATCAAGGCGTTTGCCGAAGGGGCGGACGGCGTACTTGTAGGCGGTTGCCATCCTGGAGACTGTCACTACATAGCAGGAAACATGAAGGCTTGGCGCCGTTCTTTCCTTTTGAAGAAACTCTTGAACGAACTGGGTGTCGAAGACGAACGTTTCCGCCTTGAATGGATCGCGGCATCCGAACCGCACAAGTACGCTAAAGTAGTCAATGAGATGAGTGAGGGGCTCCGGAGTCTGGGATCATTCAGGAGCAGCTATTCATGTCCCTCCCAGACACCACGAGACCATGAAAAGGCGGTCCAGTCTTCCCCCTTTTCTTAAAGATTTTTTTGCCGCCGCCGAAGGCAGCGGCGAATCCGGCCGGCGGTCCCACCGCCCCGCCAAGGAGCTTGAAAGTGACGCGAAAGAATGTGGCCGTATTCACTGCCACGGGTTGCAAGGCATGTGAAAATGCCATCTTGGATATCCATTACCAGGTGAGTTCGCTTGCTCGATGGGCGCATTTTACCTTTTGGCCCTATGTGCTTGGGTCCAGTTGGGAAGACCTTGAAAAGTCGGATGAACTGGACGTCTGTTTCTTTGCCGGCGCCATCAGGACAGCAAGTGACGAGGAAGCTGCGCTGAAGCTTCGACAGAAGTCAAAGATTCTCGTCGCCTTTGGGGCTTGTGCCGCTTTCGGTGGAATGCCCGGTCTTTCGAACCTGCATCCGGGTGGAGAAAGCGCCCTGTGCAAAAGCCCATCCGATGACGATTGCCCTGAGCTGCCGCCTTTGCGATCACGAGTCGCGGCGCTCCAACAAATCGTGCAGGCAGACTATATCCTTCCCGGCTGTTCTCCGCCTCAGAATTACATCTGGGCAATATTGCAGTCACTTGTCTGTCAGTCGGAATCAGCGGCCCGCATATCGTTTGCCGCTTCTCGTCTGCCGCAGCCTATCGCCCAAGCGGTTATGGCCGGGGTGTTACCGCCCGGGGGAAGCATCTTTGCCGGTGAAAAGGCGGTCTGTGCCAGTTGTGCAAGAATAAAGGAGGAGAAACGCTTCGAATCCTTCAAACGCATCCATCAGATTGATCCAGACCCCGGACGCTGCCTCCTGGAGCAGGGTTTGCTCTGCCAGGGCATTGCCACTCGGGAGGGCTGCGGAGGACTTTGCACCGGCGCAGGCGTTCCGTGTAGAGGGTGCTTTGGAAAGGCGGGGGCCGTCTTCGACCCCGGAGCCAAAATGGTTTCCGCTGTAAGCTCTACGTTTGACACGACAGATGGGGAGGAAATGAAAAAGATTGCCGAAGAATTCGTGGACCTGGCAGGCACCTTCTATCGATACACCATGCCTGCTCAGTGTGCTCTGCTTCAGAATCGTAAGGAATTGAAATAAATGGCTAACATAAGCATCGGACCTTTAAGGTGGCAGGCAGAGCCCTCCAGAGTCGAAATCCGCCAAAGTGGTGAAAGCGTGCGATCGTACTACCAGGTAACGGCCCCACGAGATGTTTCCTCAATGTGCAAAGGCCGCCCCGTGGAGGAACTGCCGCGTATATTGTCGATCCTTTCCGCTTCCCACCACCTCGCTTCCGCCGTTACACTCGACAATCTGTTCGGGGTTACGCCTCCGCCGACGGCTAAAAATATCCGGGACGCCCTGGTTCAGAGCCTTACTTTCATACATCATGCTAGAAAGTTACTCTTTCTTCTCTCCAGCTCCCAAAATCCCTTTGGGCTGCGGGCAGAGCTGGCGGTCCGCGCGGGAACTTCACCTGTTGCGCACCACGTGCTCGACGAAATCGGGCACGCAATGGCCCTGGCTCAAGAGGCGGCTTCCATCCTCGGCGGCCGGCACCCCCACCCGCTGACTGCGGTGGCTGGAGGGGTAAGCCGACCGGTAAAAGAGATCCATTATCGGCGCCTGGCCGAGATTGCAGAATCCAGCCTGCCTTATGCTTTGCGCCTCCGGGATATCTTCCGCGAAAAGATCATCGGGTCGGGAAACGGTCTCTACGAACTGATGGACCTCACTGTCAGCCCTATAGCTTCCATCACTTTCAGCGGGGTGGAAGATGCCATTGTATTGACCGGCGCAGATGGAAGCGGATCGACGACGTTCACTGCCAATAAGACGACGGATACCCTGGAAGCTCTACGCGAACCCTGGACGCATCTGCCTTTTGTCCACGTGAAGGGCAAAACCTGGCAGGGACCCATATCGGACCAATCCGAGGGCCTTTTCTTCGTTGGACCGCTGGCGCGATTAAACCGCTGTAAACCTGCCCGGACACCTCAGGCGGAAGAGGAGAGGCTGCATCTTGTCAACTCCCTCGGCCCTGCGCCGCACTTCAGCGCAATTGCGGCCTACTGGTCGCTGGTGGTGGAAATTATTCAAGCGTCTGAAATAATGAAAGATCTTTGCACAGAAGAAAAGCTTACGGGGCTCGAGGTCCGCACCATTGCGTCGAATCCGGGGGGGCAACATGCCCATGGCGCTTTGGAAGCCCCGGAGGGATTCATCTACCATCACTACCAGGTTGATGAACGCGGTATTGTCGATGATGTGACCGTCCTGGATGCTGCCTCGGAGAATAACGCACTGCGCTGTCTTCTGACACAAAAGATGGTGGAGGATGCGTTCGAACACGGCAAACCGTGGGATAGAGCAAAGAAAACCATCGAGCTGAGTCTTTTGCCCTTCTAGAGGGCCAGCCGGGAAGGGAAAGATGGGCACGGTAAAATATAGTGCCCGGCGCCCAGCCTGCAGGAGTTAAGGAGAAAGGAATGTTCAAAACTGTAATCATCGATGCTCAGAAATGTTCAGGATGCCGTTCCTGCGAGACATACTGTTCTCTGAAGCACGAGTCGCTTTGCGCTCCTTCCCGGGGAAGAATCCACGTCATCAAATGGGAGCAGGAAGGCATTTTTGTGCCCGTAAGCTGCATGCGGTGCGAGGAACCGTCTTGTGAACTCGTATGTCCAAAGCACGCGACGTATCGTAATTATTCCACGGGCGCCATGGAGGTGAACGCAAATCTCTGTATCGGATGCATGAGCTGTATTTTCGCTTGTCCCTTCGGGGCTACCTTCATGGACCAGTCAACCGGAAAGGTCCTCAAATGCGACCTCTGTGACGGCGATCCAACCTGCGTCAAGGTGTGCCCCACTGGAGCGCTGACCTACGAGGAGATATCCCAAGAGACTATGCTGAAGCTGATCGCTAATGCCGAAAAAATCCCCCGGCTGGTTAGAGAGGCCTTGGGGAAGAATGAACAAGCCGCCGCAGGCTGATATTAATTACGGCATAGGCAAGGGGCTACAACCCGTGATTACTCCGATTCAGGTACCCGAATATATAAGAGGTCTGCATACTCGTGTCCCAAAGCAGGCCAGAAAAATTACCGTAATGAGTTGGCTCAAAGCGAATGGAGAGTTTGTGGCCGACGGCGATCCGGTGGTTGTCCTCGATACGAGGAAGGCTGCGGTCGAGATGGCTGCCCAAGCTTCCGGCCTCTTATTTCACCTGAGAAGTGTCAATGAAAAAGTGAAAGTGGGCGACATCCTGGGCGTAGTGGCCGATAGCGTTGAAGAGTTTGAGCAATACTGCAAGCACTGATCAAACATGTAATGACAAGGAACACACAATGTACGGATGGGTGGGAAAAATCCTTAAAGTCGATTTAAGCGAGCGCAAGATCACCACTGAGCCTACTGAAGATTACATAGACGAATACATAGGTGGAAGAGGCCTTGGCGCACGCTTGATCTATAACGAGTACAAACCCGGAACGGACGCCCTTGACCCCGGAAATCCGCTCATTTTCAACACAGGGCCACTCACGGGGACCGCCTTGCCGGGGTCCGGCCGGGTGGACGTGACCGCCGTTTCGCCCATGAGCAGGCTCAGGGCCAAATCGAACTTCGGTGCCTACTGGGGCCCGGAGCTGAAGTATGCGGGCTACGACCATATCGTAATAATGGGGAAATCGGAAAAGCCCTGTTACCTTTCGATTCGGGATGGGCAGGTAGAAATCCGCGACGCGGCACAGTTGTGGGGAAAGGACACCTTTGAGACACAGAAGCTCATTCAGCAGGAACTGGGTGACTCTGAAACCAAGGTGGTGTGTATCGGCCCGGCAGGAGAGAGGTTGGTTCGGTTCGCCTGTCTGATTACCGAAACCGGGGACGCAGCGGGCAGAACAGGCATGGGGGCAGTGATGGGCTCCAAGAACCTCAAGGCCATCGCCGTGCGGGGCTCGGGTTCCGTGCAGGTGGCAAGGCCGGCGGAATTTTTGGAACAATCCATCCAGGTGAACCGTGAGATCCGTGAACATCCTGCATACGCAGAGCTTTCACAATGGGGGGTCGCTCGCGGGGTGCACATGATGTACGCGATGAGTTTCTTTCCCGTTGGGTATTTCGAGGATGTGTGTTGGGAAGAACTCCTGGAGAAGTACCAGGGCCCGGCATATGTCGAGAAGTACAGTATGAAGAATATGGGATGTTTCTGCTGCCCTAACCGGTGCATGAACTTCTTCTCGGTGCCCGGAATCGGGAAGGGACTGACTTCGTGCGAGCCTTTCAGCGGGTTTACCGGCGCCGTCTGGAACCTGGATATGGACGTTTTCTGGGAAGCGACTCTGCTGGTCAACAAGATGGGAATCGATTGCACCGAAACCTCCGCCACTATCGGCCTGCTTATGGAGCTATATCATGATGGCATCATCACGGCCAAAGAGACCGATGGGGTGGCCATGGAGCGCGGCAGCAAGGAAGCCATTTTGTCCACCATTCGCAAAATAGCCGGCCGTGAAGGGATTGGAGATGTTTTGGCCGAAGGGCAGATGGCAGCGGCAAAACAATTCGGACCGGATGCCGTGGAAAAGGTTGACCAGGTCAAGGGACTTGCGCCTCACGGCTATGAGTTTCGAGCCTTCAAAGGCACAGGGCTTATGCAGGCTGTGGGACACAGGGGCGATCCTCTTCCGCTCCGGGGAAGCCTCCTTGAAGTCGACTGGCACCATGCTCCTGAGTGGTTCCAGTCGGTAGGCAAGGAGCAATTCGGCAGCGAAGAGGCCGCAATTCCCACCTCCTACATCGGCAAGGCCAAATCGACGATAATCTCGGAACATATGGAACGAGTGCCTGACAGCCTCGGTATCTGCAAGTGGCTCTATAACCTTTTCATCTATAACGACGTTAAGATGGCCACCAGGCTTTTTGGTATGGTGACTGGAAAAGACTGGGAAATCGAGCAGATGATGGAGGCCGGCGAGCGGGTGCGAAACCTTGAGCGAATGTTCGACGTGCGCCAGGGTTTGAGGAGGGTAGATGACAGTCTACCGAAGAAGTTCTTCGAGGTCCCGTTGTCCAAGGGAAAATACAAAGGCGAGGTAATGGACAGGGAGAAGTTCGAGCAGATGAAGGATGAGTATTACGAACTTCGGGGCTGGAACAAGGAGAGTGGTGTGCCAACCAGGGCAAAGCTCGAAGAGTTGGGTCTACGGGATGTGGCCGACGAGGTGTTGGGAAGCAATTAGTGATTAGGAATTGGGAATCAGGAATCAAAAACAATAATTCCGGTTGTGGGGGGATTGGACATGAAAGCCGACATACTGGAGAAGGGCGCCATTGTTCAGAGGGATGGAGAAACATACGCGATTGCCCCTCACATTCCCGGGGGCTTCATTGACCTGGCCCGGTTTAGCAGGCTCGTCGATGTTGCGGAAAAATACAACGCTTCGGCAATGAAGCTGACCTCTGGGCAGCGGATCGCCATCGTAGGCATTAGAGAAGAAGACCTGCCGGCAGTATGGAATGATCTGGAGATGAGCATCGGCTATGCCATCGGGCTTTGCGTGCGAATGGTCAAGTTTTGTCCCGGAACGACCTGGTGCAGGAACGGAAAGCAGGATGCCATGGGAGTTGGCCTCAAACTCGATAAGCTCTATCACGGCTATCAACTGCCCGCAAAATTCAAAATCGGAGTAGCTGGATGCGAGTACTCATGTGCCGCTCCGCTTACTAAAGAAATAGGCCTTCGAGGCACACCTGAGGGATGGACCGTGACGGCTGGAGGCAATGGAGGCGCCAAACCCAGACTGGGCGACATCGTGGCGGAAGGACTCGACGACGGGCAGGCCCTGGAGATGGCAGGGCGTATTGTACGCTTCTTCGAGGGTTGCACCTGGGCTAACAAAATACGCCTGGGACGGGTGATAGATAAAATCGGACTCGATGAATTCAAAGAGCAGGTGAAAATTGGTGAATAGGTGAATGGAAGACATCTGCGTCATCTGGGGATAATTTTTTTGTCTACGCCGATTGTTTCTCAGCGTGCTCCGCGTCTCTCTTACGAAAAGTTTCTGATGGGTTGCGCTTCGCTCCACCCATCCTTTTCATGGTTTCAGGGTGTTCCCCTGAGACATGAAGAGCTGTCTCGAAAAAGATTTGGTGGGCTGCGCGCTGCTTAGCCCACCCTACGGGCTTTTCGTGGTATTGGGGGTCCCAATGGGACATGAAATGCTGCGGTGAATCGTTTTTAGCCTTTTGGAAGGAATTCGGATGGGAAAAGACGATATTTTGAGTAGGGCGGCCATTCTCCAAAGAGATCTGGAAACCTATGCAATCATGGCCGGTCTCACTGGTGGTGTTATGGATGTGCCTACTGCACGCCGTATTGCGGATGCAGCAGAAAAATTCGGAGTCAAAGAGCTCAAAGTCACAGGAGCCCAGCGGCTTGCGCTCATGGGAGTCAGGGAGCAGGACATCGATGGGGCTTACGAAGCCATGGGAACTAATTATAAGGACTGCGCCGCCCTGTGCCTTCAGTACATCAAAGCCTGTCCTGGAAACACATTCTGCTCCAGGGGCCAGCAAGACACCCTTTCCTTTGCATCGAAGGTCCGGGAACGCTTCTATCCTTTTCCCAAAATAAGCGCCAAAGTCAAGATCGGTATTGCCGGCTGCTACAACTCTTGTGTCGAGCCCGCGATCAAGGATATCGGGATAATAGGGCTGCCAAAGGGCTGGACTGTCATGACCGGAGGGGCAGGAGGCAAGGAACCGATGTTTGCACAAATTATCGCCTCAAATTTAGATGATGCTCAGACCCTTGAACTGATGGAACGAATCCTCAAATACTATCGAGCGGCCTCGAGCAGGCATCTGACCAGGAATTTGAGGCTCGGCGTCATCATGAGCAAAGAAGGCAATGGTCCGCTAATGCGTGCGTGCGGGCTCGAATAGGGAGCGAGAAGCGGAAGCAGGAATTAAGAAATGAAGCGGGAAGCGCGAAGCAGGAATTACAACTCTCTTTTTCTTCCCGCTCCCAATAAAGACAGGAGTGATTATGGCGAAATGGCAATGCTCTGTTTGCGGTTATGTCTACGACCCTTCGGCGCCGGAGGCAACGGGTGATTTTGAAGAGCTTCCGGAATCATGGTTTTGCCCAAACTGCGGCGTAGGCAAAGAATTCTTCAACAAGATCGAATAGGTTGCGGGGGGATGTATGGACCTGGACAAAAATAAAGAGGTGTGTGGGACTTGCGAGGAATGGTGCGGAAAAAGAGAATGCCTGGAGGGGGAAGACATCATCCGGGTCGGCGCCTCCGTCAAGGGAAATTGCAGGAAGCGTAATAAACCTAAAACTGCGCAGGGAGGTTGCGATGAGTGGCACAAACTTGATGGAGAGGGACCAAAGGATCAGCAGAACCCTGAATAGCCCTTTTCAAAGATTATCGGCTGTTGGTTGGGCGAGGCTTGCGGCGCTGATCACCTCATGAAGGATGCCGATGAGCTTATTGCCGGGAACAGGTTTGATAACGACGCGATCCACTCCGCTCTCATCCAGCCTGTCAGGGTCGAATCGTTTGTCCCACCCTGTGTAGAGTAAAAACGGGGTCTTTGGAAGGCCCTTTTCCTTAGTGTAGTTCTTGATTTGTTTTCCGAATTCCCATCCGTTCACATCATCCATGCCCAGATCACATAAAATCACATCAAAATGCCCCTGTTTGAATGCTACAAGGCCCTCCTGAGCCGTTCGACATGTGATGAGCTCCACTTCACTATCTTCGAAGAACATTTCCATAGCCTTGAGGATATTGACTTCGTCATCGACCATGAGGAACCTGATTGTTTTTTTCTCCGAGCATGCGGCTTCAGTTACTTCTTCAACAGGCGCCGCCTCCGCACGCGGCAGGATCACGGTAAAGGTTGTTCCGCTACCGACTTGACTTTCAACACGTATTTCACCCTGATACCGTTTAATAATCCCATAGCTGGACGAAAGACCGAGACCGCTGCTTTTGAGGCCCTTTGTCGTAAAGAAGGGTTCGAAAAGCCGCTGCAGATTCTCATCGGAGATGCCGTGCCCGGTGTCGGACATCTTGAGATAGATCGTGTCTTCCACAGGCTCAACCGAGATGTTCAAGGTCCCTCCCTGCGGCATCGCTTCAAGAGCATTTCTTATAAGGTTTACGATAACTTCATAGATCTCGGAGGGTTTGCCCATGGCAAAGCATTTATCAGTCTGGACCAGGCGCACGTCATATTTTCTCGAGTCCGGAAGGTCCTTCCAAAGAGGCTGCGTCAGTTGCACGGCTTCCTTCAAGAGCTCTCCCAAATCGATAGATGTCTCTCTGCTCGCGGAACCGTTTTCTCGAAAATGAGTAAAATCCTTTATACGCCTGACCACTTCGGCTGCCCGCTGCGAAGCCTCCTGGATCTTTGCGACCGCTTCGGCAGCGTCCCTCATTTTGCCTGACGCCAATTTGGCGGCGGCCGCATCCGCAGCTCCAAGGATCATCTGCAGGAGGTTGTTGAAGTTGTGGGCAACGCCGCTGGCCATTTCGCCAACTGCTGAGAGACGCTCGGTCATGACAAGTGCCTGTTCAAGTTTCTTGCGCATGCTCAGGTCGCGTCCAACACTCAATACAGCAGGTTGTCCTTTGTAGACGATAGGCCTTGCGTGAAATTCAAAGGGAATCAGCTCTCCGGAGCGGCGGAGCATTTCCAGCTCAAATTGAACGGTTTCACCGATTCTTACTTTCTCCCCCGAAAGGAACAATTTATCACGCTGGCCGTCCGCGACCAGGGATTTGACCCTCATGGTCAGAATGCTTTCCCTTGGATACCCCAAATGCTCTACAGCAACATCATTGACTTCAAGGAATTTACCATTGAAATCGAGGATGAATACAGGGTCGCTGACGCTTTCAAACAGTTCCTTGTACCTGGAAAACTCCTCGAGCTGCTTTCTCTGCGTGACGTCACGGTGTATCCCCCGGTAGCCGGTCAGGTTGCCTGAATCGTCAAAGAGCGGGACCCCGCTGGATTCAAGATGAACTATATGGTTGTCGCGATGCCGGCGTCTGCTCTCGTAGAGCTTGAAAGCGGAGGGGCGCAGCCTGGCGACCGCGAGCACTTTAAGGAGGGCTTCTTTATCTGCTCTGGGCATCCTTTCCCAGATGGGCTTTCCGATCAGTTCATCGGCGCTGTAGCCCAGGATGTTTTTGGCTCCAACACTGCTATAGGTATATATCCAATCGTGGTTGACCTCCCATATCCAGTCAGGAAGATGGGTGGCAATGTCGCGGAAGCGCTGTTCGCTCTGAAGAAGCGCATCCCTGGCGCTTTTACGTTCGGTGACATCCCGGGCCAGGACGACCAGGCAGTTTTTGCCCCGGAACTGGATTGTGGTGCCGGTTACCTCAGCATCGGCGACAGTGCCGTCTTTCATGACAAAGCGGCGGTCAAGGACCCTTATCAGTCCATTCTGCATGATCTTCTGAACATTGTTGTCGATGTCGGAAGCACCCGGTTCGAGTATATCGTCGTAATGCAGGGAGAAGAGTTCCTCCCTGGAATATCCGAGCCAGTCGATGGTAAAAGGGTTGCAGTCCAGAATGCGCCGGGTGTTCTTGTCCAAAACAATGATGGCTTCAGGGGCGTTTTCGAATATTGCCCTAAAGTTGGTTTCAGAAACGGTGATCTGTTCAAGCGAACGTTGGAACTCGGCGCTGGCCTCTTTGAGAAGATTCGTCAGGATGTCGATCTTCCGCTCCGAGGAGACCAGCATTTCTTCGATATCGACAACCTTTCTCCGCGTGCGCTTTTTCATGTTTAATATCATTGAAATCCAAGAATCGATACGGTAGCTGTTTCATTATGGAGCAGACTGGGTCCGCCGCGTCTGGTGCGGCAGAACTCTCCGTAAGAGTAGAACCCGAGGAGCGGCACGCCGGCGCCTGCCTCCTGGCGAACCACTTCCACCTCTTCGGCTGTGCGTCTGCCAAGGACAATTCTGCGCGCCATGCACGAAAAGAAGAAAACGATAGCAGGATCGCAATTACCAAGATCGAGCATGGCCAACCTGACGGCCTTTTCGGCAGCTTCCAGCGTACATTTGGCGTCACCACAGGTGAGGCGGACCATGGAATCTTCGGGAATCTCGCCGGCGAAACTTATGGACCCATTTTCGCGGCTCACTGAAACGGAGGCCCTCAAAACCATGTTGTAATCAGGGTCGTCGAGAAGACACGAACCATCCATCAGGCCCAGCGGATACTCGATGCCTACCATCGGAAGGTTTTCCACGTGCTTTCCGAAAAACCGCTTATAGACCTCCAGAGCAGGCTGGCCGTCAAGCTCGTAGAGGACATGCCCGGATGATCGTGTCACCCGCCTGGCGATACCAATGGGAGACCATCCGCTTTGAACGCCTGTGCCAACTTTGAAGTCACCGGAAAATCCTATAGCTACGACTGAGTCCGACAGAAGCTCCGGACCGCAAAACTGCCAGGTGCGCTGAAACTTGTCTCCGTCCGCTGCTGCTCCGCCGCAAATGGGGATCTGCTCTCCCATCCATGACATCATTCCACGAAGAATGGCGCAACCGTTCCCGGTCAAGCCGTCGGAGAAAATCTGAACATATCGCACCGAGTCCGGCAGTTGCTGTGCGAGATTTCTGCCGGCCGCTTCGGAGTCAAGACCAAGACCGTTTACCGAGGCAATATGGAAATCGATCCTGTCGGTAACTATTCCTCCCAGCACAGCGGAGCCGCCACTAAAGCCGGTACTGGAGATCTCCCCGTGGGTCGTGCACCCGATGAGCACATCTGTGCCGACCGTTTCGGCAACGCCTGCAAGCAGTTCCTGAAGTCCCTTTCCCGGAGATGAGAACAGCCACGCTGCACGGGGCCTGTCCCCAAGAGTCTCTGTAAGGCTCCTGCCCATTCGGCGGCCCATCTCAACGGAGAATTTATCTTTGACGGCAACCGTTTTAGCTTTGAACATGAGGTGTTTCTCCTGCCAGCCTTAAACCCCAAATGGATCAGATTAGCACCACAACTTGTAATTCGAAACGACCCTCCGGGACGATCTCATCATAAACGCAAGAAAAAACTAACTTAGCCTGCGCCGGTACTTGAAAGTGCTAGGCACTGACTGCCAAGGCGGCAGCTTTAGCTGCATCCATCACTTCCTTAAGGGAAATCTTTTTTTCCAGGGTGACACGCTTGCAGTCTTCATATTCCGGCGAAATATTGGTAATGCCGTTGTTTATTTCGGCCACTTTGCATTTTATGGGTCCATATTGCGTCTGAACTTCACGGATTGTCCTGCGGGCTTTGAGCCGGTTTTCCACTCTCCACCTGAGTCCAATTGTAGTGGTTTCGCGAAGAAGGAAGTCAGCGAAGCGTTCTATAAGATGGGGCTGACAAGTTACGGTTACGAGTGTTCCAGGGCGGTTCTTTTTCATCTGGACCGCGCTCAGGAAGACGTCCAAAGCCCCCATCTCCAGCATTTTACCTATGAGATAGTCATACATCTGGGGGTTCATGTCGTCTATATTGGTTTCAAGGACGGCTATTTGCTCCTTTTCGAAACCCCGCAGTTCATCTCCTGCTTCACCTATCATGATGCGGAGCAAATTGGGGATGTCGGGCTCAGACGTTCCGGCCCCATACCCTATTTGTTCCATGGTCATCGCCGGCATAGGTCCGAAACCGGAAGAAATCGTCGTAAGTATTGCCGCTCCAGTAGGTGTAAGCAGTTCGCCCGCGACGCCTGTTGAATAGAACGGCTTGCCCTTGATCAACTCAGCGGTGGCGGGGGCCGGTACGGGCAATATCCCATGGGCGCACTTCACAGTCCCGGTCCCAACATGCAAAGGCGAGCAGTAAACCCTCTCGATATCCAGGGCTGCGAGCCCGGATACGCCGCCCACCACATCGATGATCGCATCCATAGCGCCTACCTCGTGGAAATGGATGAGATCGATGGTCGTTTGATGGACCTTGGCTTCTGCTTCAGCCAGCCGTCTGAAAATTTTCAGACTTTTTTGCTTAACCGCATCATCGAGGCTGCTCGTTCCGATGATCTCCTCGATATCATGCAGGTTCCGATGATGATGATGATGATGACCGTGGTGGTCATCGTGGTGGTCATCGAGGGTTATAACCGCCTGACTTCCACCGATACCTTTCTTGATCACCTTTTCCACATTCACCTCGTAATGGGAAAGATGGAGTTTTGCCAGTTCTTCTCTGAGCCGTTCAACACTCAATCCCGCGTCCATGAGGGCACCCAGGATCATATCTCCGCTGGCCCCCGAGAAACAGTCGAAATAAGCGATTCTCATTTATTTTCTCCTACCGGATGCATGAAACCTCCATTCGCCGCCGTGAAAGGCAGCGTTGCCAACGAGCCCTTCTCACCGCCTGCACGCTATTGAAACTTTGGGTGTGCACCCGGTCTCTTCAAGGGTTGGTTCCGCATTCGCGTTCTTTAAAGCCATTTTATTTATGAGCGCGGCCTGATACCCGGCGCCGAAACCATTATCGATATTGACCACGGACACTCCGGATGCGCAACTGTTGAGCATACTCAGCAGTGCCGCCACGCCTCCGAAGCTTGCGCCATAACCAACGCTGGTGGGCACTCCAATAACAGGACATGAAACCAGCCCCCCAACCACACTGGCCAATGCCCCTTCCATACCCGCAACGACCACCGCCACATTGGCTTCAAACAAATCCTCACAGACATTTAGAAGACGGTGAATTCCGGCAACACCAACATCGTAGATCCGCTTGACCCGGTTGCCGAGCACCTCGGCTGTGACAGCAGCTTCTTCGGCCACAGGCATGTCTGATGTGCCCGCACTCACCACGGCGATATCCCCTATCTTCTCAACGGGTTCAGGACGAATCACCACGATTCTGGCCATCTCGAAGTATTCACACTCAGCCACATCACGAACGGCTTCATAGACTTCGCGTCCAGCTCGAGTGGCCAGGACATTCGCATGGTTTTGTGAAATCCGCTGCACGATGCCCTGAATTTGGGCGATAGTCTTGCCTTGGCAGAATATGACTTCCGAGACTCCCGTGCGCACACACCTGTGGTTATCGATTTTGGCGTAACCCAAATCTTCATACGGGAGTTTTTTCAACTGGAGCATGGCCGCGTCCAGATTCATTCGTCCGTTCTGAACCATCTCCAGCAGGCCCCTGAGATGCTTGTGATCCATTTTTACACCTTTCCATTTCGTGCCTTATGTTCGTTGTTGTGATCTGCAGGCCCCGTTCCTAGTTGTGCGCGCTGTTGAGGCTGCCCATGCGGTATCCTTCCAGGTCTATCGTCACGAACTTGAATCCGAGATTTTTAAGAAAAGTGACAACGTGCCGGCGGGTCTCGCTTTCAAGCAGGTTTGACAGGTCTTCTTCGGCCACCTCGATGCGAGCGGTATCGCCGTAATGCCTCACACGTACCTGCCTGCTGATTGACATCGAGCGTATCAGGTCTTCGGCTGCATCGACCTGGCCGAGTTTTGCGGCAGTGATCGGACTTCCATACGGAATGCGCGTTGCCAGACATGCGTACGGGGGCTTATCCCAAGTGTTAAGCCAAAGGTCCCTGGACAGGACCCTGATGTCCGCTTTGCAGAGCCCTGCCTCGAGAAGTGGGCTTCTAACGCCGAGTTCAAGGACTGCTTTCATGCCCGGCCGGTAATCCGATTGGTCGTCAACATTGGAACCGTCTGCCACCCAGGGTCGCCTGCAAGGGCGACAATAGCTGAAAAACGGCTTCTCTTGCAGAGGTAGCATCTGTCCACGGGGTTTGTTACAAACTCGGGCGATTTCATTTCTTCCGATTCAATGATGAGGTGCCGGATGCCGAACTCCCCAGCGAACTTCCTGGCGTCGTCCATCTCGTGCCGAGGCGAAGTTGCCGATTCGGCGGTCACCGCCAAAACCTTGTCTCCAAGCACCATCTGAGCAATCCGTAGAAGCAGAGTGCTGTCGACTCCTCCGGAGAAAGCGACAATCACGCTCTGCATACGCACCAGGATCTCCTTGAGTCGGGAGTACTTGCAGGCTATGGACCTGTCATCGCAAGCCGTCATGGATGCTGCCTCCACACGGAGAAAACGGAAGAAAAATGGCGGAGAATGGAGGACTGAGCGCCTAATGTGGAAACTCTTTCCTTCTTTGTTCTCCGGGCTCCGAAACGAAGATGATAGCATCTGAAACTTCGAACTTTCAGACAACCCGAGAAAACCCCGGCTTGATAGAAGCTTTGTTCCATGAGAAAGAAAAACATAAAGACAGGGAACGGCAGACGAGGGCGGGTGCTGAAAAATTCCACAGTCAAAGGAAAAAGCACTACGGCCACCAATAGCCGGCAGGCAGGTGGAAAGATAAGCATCAGCGGCAGGACGAGCAGGAAATAATACCTCACGAAGTGCAGGCTAAGATGATAAGCCATGGCATAGCAATTCTTGAAGGTGGCCCGGACGACATCCCCGAACGCCAGGGAAACGTTCGTCTTCTTCCTGATTGCGGCCCTGTTCTCAAAGGCCCATCCGATTACAATCAAGCAGGAGAAAAAAGAAAAGAGAAAGGGCCTGGTTATCAGTCCAAGACAACAGGAGAGGCAAAAAAGCAGAGCAGCGGGGTGGGAAGGGAACCGTTTCGAAACTTCCCTGTGTCCGGCATATAAAACCGGCTCGGACGTCCCATAGTCAAAACGTCGTTTGAAAGCGGACGGGAACCGGTTCCGATGTTTGTGGTCGACCCTTCCTTCGGGGACATAGATAAGGCGGTGATTTTGTTTCTTCAGCTTCCAGCAAAGATCGACATCCTCACCCACACGCAAAGATTCGTCGAGCCCCCCCGCCTCCAGGTAGGCTTTTTTCCTTACCAGCATGTTGCAGGTGGGGACATAGAAATCGGAGTTCGAATCGTTGCAGATAATTGTGTGTTTCCCCATACTTAAAGGAGACTTGGCATCTTCATAACGGTCGAGCCAGGTTTTGCGAAAATGTGAGGCGACATATCCGCCCACCAGGGCGATGCGAGGGTCCTGAAAATATGGCGTGAGTTGTTCAAGCCACTTCACATCCGCTGTGCAGTCACTGTCTATGAAGGCCAGCACCTCGCCCGCAGCAATCGAAACGCCGACATTTCGGGCTGCCGACTGGCCCAGATTCCGTCTATTAGCAACGAATTTTATCCTATTCCCATATGCCCGCACCACATCGGCGGTGGAGTCATCCGAAGCATCATCTACGACGATTATCTCCCGCAGGGACACCGGGTAGTTCAGGCGTAGAAGGGATTCGAGACATTGGGCAACTTCATCGGCGCGGTTATATACCGGCACGATGATGCTGACAAAGGGCGGAGCTATTGCGGGGTCGGGCGCCCACTGCAGAATATGCGCCGCGCACATGGAATCGAGGAATGATAGTGTAGGCTTCGTACGGTTATCAAAGCCACATGTTTTAAAATCTTCATAAGAATAACCGGTTCGGCATCGGTTAAGAATTTCAAAAGCGGTTTGATTTACCCGCATTGCCCTCAGCGGAGACAACTGGAGGATAACGCCTCCCTCTTCATCATCGATCAGACGGACTTCAGGGGCCAACTTGAAATTACCGGTGGGAATTGTATCGGTCATCCATCCGTCCATCAAAGAGTTTTGAGTTTCAAGTTTTCAGTTAACTCAAAACTGGAATAAGGGTTGTAATAATTCGTAAGAAAAAGCTTTTCACTGACTACTGGCCAATGGCCACTGATTCTGTTTGACACTCACACAATTGGCCAGGCAGCCTGGGTCAGGGATTCCGAGCCTCCTCTGAGTGTGATAAGCGATAGCCGGGCATCCTCCATGACACAAATCGAAGCGATGGCAGCTCTCACAAGATTTGATCTCCAATTGCCGGAAGGATTGAAATACAGGGGAACCATCCCACAGCAGGGCAAGTGAGTCCTCGGGAACTTTGCCTGCCATGAATTCCGGTTCCTGAAGGAAAGCACAGGGATAGAGCCCTCCGACCGGTGAAACGCAGCAGGTGAGTTTGCAGGCCCCGCACATGTTCAGCCCCAGTGACCTGCGTTCTTCGGTTGTAACGGAAAAAAAAGAGTCCCCGGTGGAGACATCGAGATTTCGGCTCAACCAGTTCGAGAATTCAACCATCTGTTCTTTCGAAACATTGAGCCCCGACCAGGAATCTTTTGCGCGGCCGGAGGGGCGCAATCTGGAAACTCGTGACCTGGCACCGAAGGAAGCCGCCAGTTGAGCCAGTTTGTCAAGTTCTGGAAAGTTCAGCTTGGTCAGCACCGTATTGATGCTCACCGCTATGTTTCTTTTCCTCAAATGCTCCAGCGCTCTTAAAACTTTTTTGTAGCTTCCCTTTCCACGAATGGCGTCGTTGGATTCGACCGTTGCGCCATCCAGGCTCACCTGAATATAGACCAGCCTGTGATCGAGCCTTCTTGCTACTTCTTCATCTATCAGTGTGCCGTTGGTGCTGATGCACGTTACAATCTCTTTTTGGTGTGCATAATCCATAAGATCCAGGAAATCCAGGCGTGTAAACGGTTCTCCGCCTCCGATATTCAATTGGAAGATCCTGGCGGCGGATAAATCGTCAATAACCCGGATGCACTCTTCAGTCGTGAGTTCGCCGGATCTCTTTTGCCCGGAATCGGACAGGCAATGAACGCACGAGAGGTTGCAAGAGAATGTCACTTCCCAGGTTACGTTCACCGGGGCCGAGAGGCCCATCTCAACAAAGCGGTTACCCATTAATTAACCCTTTATCTTCAAGTGTCTGGAAAATAGTTTTCAGGCTGTGCTCTATCTTTTTCCTTGGCAGAGCATGCTCACTCTGAATGGAATCAATCAATTGACCTATTGTTTGTTTGCCGTCGAAGAAATCATCATCAATCAGCTTTTTGGATGGAACGAAATAAATCCTTGGACCTCTGTAATTGTAGAAAAGAAGTCCAAATTTTTCCCTCCGCACCTGAATTCCCTCGGCGAGCCTAAAGGAGCTGAACTCCGTAAAATCGTTCATGCCGGACTCCTAAATTTAGGAATTGAGGGATTCAAGAATTAAGGATTAAAAGCAAACTCCCAATCCACCGGTCTTTCCAATCCCTCAATCCATCTATTCCATCGGCATCCCGGCCCCCATTCACAGTAGAATCGGGGACCGGGATTAAGACTTCTAATAAATTCCGCAGATACCATCCACGGCCAGTTCTTCAATGATCACTTCTTCCAGAACGCAAGGTTCTGCGGAATCACGCCCTTTTTCAACCGTCGCTTCATTTCTCGTTTCTTTTCCCATTTTGTCTTTCTCCTTTGAGATGAACAAGGGCGGGCATAGTCTAACATGCCCACCGAAAACCTGTTGAAACCCCATAGACCAATGTTCTTTTCCCACCAGCAGGCCCTTTTTCAGCACCCATTCTAGGGAGCGCGGGCCGTCCATCCGCAATCTACGGCAATTTGTCCACCGGTTATGCACTTTGAGTCTTCGGTGCACAGCCACAGTACCGCCTGGCCGATGTCCTCAGGGCATATCTCCCGGTCTTTGAAAAGATGTCCCGCCAGAAAGTTTTCCTTGGCGTCGGCGGTTTCCATACCGAAATGGCTGGCCAATCCCGCCATCATGTCAGTCCATACGGTGCCTGGGCAGACCGCATTCACATTGACATTGTGATCAGCGGTTTCCATGGCGAGGGACTTGGTCAAGCCGATAATGCCGTGCTTGGCTGCGCAGTAGTGCGATCCCATACCGAAACCGCGCATGCCCCCAACCGAAGAGATATTGACCACCTTGCCGCTGTGTTGTTCGATCATGTGCGGCACTACGTACTTGCAACAAAGGAAGGCGCCCTTTAGATGCGTGTCGAGCATGTCGTCCCACGCCTCTTCGGACATATCCACCAGGGCCTCAAGGCCGGCAATGCCGGCGTTATTGACCAGGATGTCCACCTTACCGAAGGTTTCGAGGACCTGCTTAACCATTGATTCAACATCCGAGGCCTTCCGAATATCACACTGGACGCCAATTGCTTTGCGGCCCAGTTTTTCTATTTCCTGCACTGCGCCATCCATGGTGGCTTTGGTGGAAAGCGGGTAGGGGGCGGTTTCAATATCACGGCATATATCGGCAATCGCAATGTCGGCGCCTTGCAGAGCCAGACATTTGGCTGCGGCGAAGCCGTTGCCTCGGGCGCCTCCAGTAACAATTGCCACTTTGCCTTCCAGCTTCATCATCCTTCTCCTCCTCTCGTACACTTAATCCATGTCAAAACTACTCCATGTCACAGCGTTCCGCTGGGATATGGCCGAACTTATGCAATAATTCCCGCAACATCTTGATATCTTCGGTTGCCACGTTGCCTCCGTATTCTGCTACCTGGAAATCAAGTTCGTGCTGCAGAGACGACAGGATCATAAGAGCGTCCAGGTAATAGACCAGCGCGACATCGTTTTTAAAGTCGTCTTGATATTTCTCGAGGACCGAATCTGCGTCCAACTCCTTCAACTTTTCCGCGTACTGCGAAATATCCAAACGGTCGCGCAAATAGTCATCCATGAGTGCCATGGCTTTTTCTACCAATTCAACAACATTGTCATGCATCGGGTGTTGCATCAGGACGTCCTCACCTTCGATTATCGCTCGAGGCCAATACCTTCTCGCCATCCGGGGAAACTGTAAATCTGACCAGGGGATTGTCTCCTTCGATCCTGTGCCGCTCCATCAATCCCATGTTCACCAGATTGCGAATCCTCTCCTTAACTCCCGACGATGATATCTTTAGAAGTTGAGAGAGGGTGTGGCAATGGAACTCACCCGGTTTGCGGTGATGGCATGAACCCGAGCAGTCCGTGCCTCCCCTCTCTTTAACTATCCTTAAAATCGCCAGGAGATCTTCGCTAAGTTCCCCGGGACTCATCAGGCATCCTTGTTAGGTCATTCTCACTACGAAGTTCTTCGTTTTATTAATGAGACCACCCAACTCGGCGCTGAGCTTGTCAATAGCCTCCAAAGCCTCAGCCTCGTTGCCCGAAGCAACTGAATCTTTCAGTTTCAGAGCAATCTGGCTGCACTGCCAAGCGGTTTCACCGGCCTTGACCGTCTTCATATAGGCTCGCGAAGTCAGCGGCTCTACATCCTGACCCATATCCGAACACACTGTCTTGATCTTTGCCGCCGCATCGCCTGAAAGTCCATTCAAGCTTACGTCTATGTCCTTGAAAGTCACCAGCATTTCCCTGATGAAAGCTGGACCTTTTCCCGCAACAGCGGGCATTGCCGGATCAGCCATTTACTTCTCCTTTCGATCAACCTCTCTACGAAGTTCTTCGTTTAACGTTTTATGAGGATCTCTGCCCTCATGCCATGGACGATCTTTGACTACTACTTTCTCTCTTGGCGGAAGCCGCGTAAGGATTTCGTCGGCTATCTTCAGTAGAGCCTGAGCGCTAAGAGAGTCAGGATACTTGTACACGATGGGAACTCCCTCATCGGCCGCCGCCGAACACTGCCCATCGACAGGAATTCCTCCAAGAAAAGGAATTTTGAAGGTTTTCGCTAACTTTTCCCCCTTGCCCTTGCCGAAGAGAAATTCTTCCTTGCCGCACTCAGGACAGCGATAGGAACTCATATTTTCAATAAGGCCAAGGATCGGCGCGTTGAGCTCTTTAGCAGCATTGATTGCCCTGCTGCAAACCATCGCCGATATTTCCTGCGGGGTCGTTACGACGACCATGCCGTCAAGACCTTGAATTGACTTCATAATGGTGGTGGGCTCATCGCCGGTCCCGGGGGGCAGGTCCACGAAGAGAAAGTCGAGCTCATGCCACCTTATGCTGCTGAGGAACTGTCTTATCACTCGCGCCTTGTACTGCCCCCGCCACATTATGGGCGTCATTTCGGTAGGCCAGATGAGGGCCACGGACATGACTTTCAAACCATGGGGCGTGACGACCGGGTCGATTCCATGGCTTCCATGCAGGATGTCCCGCATTTCAGTCTTGATGCCAACCATCTTGGGAACACTGGGGCCATGTACGTCGGCATCGAAGATGCCAACCTCCATTCCCTTTTTCTTGAGCGCCGCCGCCAGGTTTACCACGACACTGGTCTTGCCGACCCCGCCCTTGCCGCTGATAATGGCGATTTTGTAGTTAACGTGAGTCATGGCGTCACTGATCGGACCATGCATCCCGCCGTGCATTCCGTGCATTTTTTCCTTGTTCATTTCACCATGTTGCATTTCGACTCCCCTGCTTATCGGCTCACCTTGCGAAGCGTGGAGGTAGAGTGTTGGCTCTTACGTGTTACATATCGCTGTTACGTACCGGCGTTGCGCAATGCAACACGAAACACGAGCAGGCAACACGCACCCCGCTCATCCGCTTATGAGGAATTCACAATCTCTTTTGCCAAGCATCATGCTTTCGGCATATTCTAACAAATGTGCGGGAGAGTTTCCCGTGATTGCCAGGATCTTATCGGACCCTTTATCGAGAACTTTGAGGTCCTCGGCGATGGAGCCCGGAATGCCAGGGCTTCTAACGGTCATCTGATAAGAGACCCAGTCAAGGGCCACAGGGTCCTCTGAAGCCAGAATGCCCAGGTCGGGAATAAACGGAATATCCGAGAACGGATATTCATCGCTCTGAGGCGTGACCGAAGTCAGGAAATTCACGTAAAATGCGTTGCCTCTGAGGTTCTTTGCAACAACGGCTGCAGCTTCGACAACGCTTTCCTGGAACTCTACGATTCCCTCGGGTTTTATGCTCATTGCTCCACTGGGACAGCTCATGAAGCAACCAAGGCAACCGTTGCATATGCGCTTGTCGAAGGAGACTTTGGCCCCAGCATCGCATACTGCGCCGGTCGGGCAGTAGGCGAGGCAAACTTTGGAGCCGGTGCATTTGTTCTCATCGAATTGGACTTCGAGGCAGGAGTGGACCCTTGATTTTCCGGCACGGGTCAGCAGTCCCATCCCCAGGTTATAAACAGCCCCGACCATACCAATCAGAGGATGAGCGGTCACATGGGAGAAGACGACGAGGTTTGAGACATCCAGGATCAAGCTTCCGAGTTCAACGCCCCCCAAGTGTTCACCGTCCGAAGGACAAAACCTGCCCTCCTCATTGGTGAAACCTCCGGTCAGCATCATCTGGTTATCGAGCGCATCGCCAATGCCAAAGCCCTGCATGATGGCGGTGTCCTGCCAACCATGTCCGTCGAAGCGAGGGCCTTTACAGAGGCTTCCAGTGTCGGTTACCAGTGCCGAGGCGCCCATTTCCCTGGCCTGCTCGAAGAAGGTGTTGACCGCAATGGGCGGAAGGCTGTGGCCGTAGCCCAATTCACTGACATTGACCTTTAGGGCAAGACTTTGGTTAGGGACCACCACTTTGGCCAATTCTTCAAAACTTAAAATGGTTGCAACTTTAGAGGTAATGCTCTTTTGGATGTTTGTGCTTCGTCCTTTGATCCAGTAAACTCGGCTCATAAGAAATTCCCATTAAATCGGGCATCACACTGCCCAAAGACCATTTGATTTTTAAGGGCGGGTCCGAGGACCCGCCCTTTCGGTTTGCTTACGGAGTTAAACCGGCAGATTTTTGGATAAAAACGCTCTTATGCCGTCGGATCGAATTTCTTCCAATCCTCCAACCAACTCGGCAATGACTCTCTTCTGAACGGCAGGAACTCATGAGCCAGGTGATGGTTCTTGAAGATCTGGCGCATAGGTTTGACGGTCATAGGAGTCTTGCGGATCTGCCACTTGGAGATATTCTCCGGATTAAGTTCTGGTTCATAGACAACCAGGTCATAGTTCATGGAGCCCATTCCGATCTTCTCGGCCGCTTTAAGCTGAATTCTCGGCGTAAAAGCATTGACCGCCTTGAACTTGTCTTCACCGGGTTTGAGCCCGAGTTCTTCGGCGCGGGAAGTAGGCATCGCAGGGGCTTTATCGATCAAGTCGCAAACGGCGGTGTCGAGGGCCACCGGGTCCATGGAGGCAAACACACCTACATCGGGAACAACCGGCATACCGCCCCAGGGGAAGCAGTCGCATTCCGGACAGATATCGACGGCATATGCCATATAGCCAATCTTTCCGGGCTTGAATGTCTTCACGCAACCGAAGGCTGCATCGGACATGGCGATCTGCGCCAAGGGGAAGTACTCATTGCGGAAGCCGATGCCTTCCATACCGGTGAACATGCAGGTTACCTGGCACGAATAGCACAATGCGCACTTGGTGTAATCGATGACCACGCCTTGAGGCGTAACGGTGATAGCTTCATCGGGGCAGCTATCCTCACACATTTTCGAATAAGGACACTCGGTGCCTCTGCAAGACTCCTTGTTAACCTTCGGATAACCAATTGCATCTTCCGGATCACCCCAGAAGGCGAGGTGGGTCTGATACTTACCGCGCTTGGACTGTGCCCCGATGCCGAAGTTCTTGATGCATCCGCCGAAAGCGGTGATCGGGTGTCCCTTGGCATGAGCAAGGTTTATACAAGCATCGGCTTCGTACATGGCGCGCCCGATGTAGGTCTCTTTCAGGATGTTGCCATCGGGAAGCTCGACTCTCAGATCGTCTTCGCCTGAGAAACCGTCCGCAATTACGAAGGGTGCCTGGAGGCTTGCGGGGTTGTGGCCGTGGCGATTTGCGCCTTCCATAGCCAACTGGCCGGTGCAGCGGTTATTGTATAGGTGATAGGTCAGGGTGGTGGTGTCCGTCACAAACGGCCTGCCACCGCACGCCTTGACTTCTTCTACGATGGCCGCCACAAACTCGGGCCTCAGGCAGTGGGTACGGTTCCACTCACCCTGGTGGATCTTGATGGCAACGCTGTCGTCTTTTTCTATGCATTTGTCCAGGCCGGCCAAATAAAAAAGGTCTTTGGCCTTACAGATTGTGCTCTCTGTCCAGTTCGTGGCGTTGGCGCCGGCAAACCAGACCTTCGAAGTCTTAGCCATGAATCTCTCCTTGAAAGGTAGTAAATCAGAAAATTTGCGCAATGTGACCTGCAAAGGGCTGCGCGGCCACAGCATTTTTTCCTGCAGCCTATTTCACAATTTCTTTCGGCTATACACGGAACACTACCCGTCCGGATCATCCCCCTTTCTTCGTTAGCTTTGAGTGGAGGGTTGCCTGTGGCAGAAGCATTCGAATAAGTTGATCAGCATGAATTCTAAAGATTGAGCGGCTGCAACCTACCCCCAATCATCACCCTTCTTACGGGTGAAAGGTCCCCGAAGATTTAGCCAAGTAGAGCAAGGTTTGTGCCCGCTTTTAGAAATGATGTAGCAAACTCCGGTACTTAGCTTTTATTCGTTGGAATATCAGATAGATATAAAATCATGAGGTTTGCATGAGGGGACGCCTGCAGAAAAATCTTTGCCACGTGCAGTAAAGCGTGAAGGGCAGTTGTGTTAGATGCTCCCTCTTTGAGGGGGATGCTCCTGACCCAATCTATTGAAAATCATAACAAAAATAGGGCCTTGAAGTTCTTGGGGTCAAAAGGGGCTTTTTGCCGCAATGGGCGGTGGGACCGCCAGCCAGGTTCGCCCCTGCCTTGGGCGGCGGCAAGGAAAATCCCCCTTTAAGAAACTGACTATTACCCCCACACATGGCGCCAAACCGGATGAATCCAAAAAGCGGGGTACTGCCGGATAATGAATTCATAATAGGAGTTTTCCCCGAATCAGAAAAGATTTTTCAAGATGCTGCGAGCGGCTCCATAGCTCAACGCCAGGGATTAAATGATGCCTTGGAGTACTTGCGTGAAGGAGATATTCTCGTAGTATGGCGCCTCGACCGTCTGGGGAGATCTCTTCGAAACCTCATAGATTTAATGAACAAGCTGCATGAGCGCAAAGTCGGATTTAAGAGCCTAGCAGACTCGATCGATACATCGACTGCCACCGGGCAATTCTCCTTTCATGTGACCGGGGCTTTTGCCGAACTGGAAAGAAATTTGATCCGGGAGAGGACGATGGCGGTTGGTGACATTTGCAAAAGGCTAGGGATCGCCAGACGAACGTTCTACCGATATGTGGAACAGCATAAAAAGGACCAGCCAGCGAATGCATATGCATCGCCTTGAAATTACAGAGTTATACCTTATGACGTAATTTTACCCCGTTGCTACTCACGGGCCTATTCCCGGTGGACCAACACTTGTCTGACTTTTGCCGCAAGATCATAGCTGAGGAAAGGTTTCTGAATGAAACCTACCCCTTCGTCCAGAATGCCGCGATGTGCCATAACATCGGTGGTATAGCCCGACATATACAGGCACTTGAGGTTCGGGCGGATGGCGCCAAGCTGTTTTGCCAGTTCTCGGCCATTCATCTCCGGCATCACCACGTCGGTGATCAGCAGGTGGATATCTCCCGGATGCTCCTCGACAAGATGTATGGCCTGTTTGGGAGTTGATGCCGCAAGGACCGTGTAGCCCAGCTCTTCTAGGATCACCTTGGTGAGGTCCAGAATCGATTCATCGTCCTCGACCAGCAGGATGGTTTCCGTGCCTGTCGGGGGCTTTCCGGTCGCCTCCCCAGAGGGGACCTGTGCGTTTTCAGCCTCGAACCGCGGCAGGTAGATCTGAAACGTAGTTCCTTTCGCCAGTTCGCTGGCAACATAAATAAAACCGTCGTTTTGTTTAACGATGCCGTAAACGGTGGATAATCCCAGCCCGGTTCCCTTGCCCAGTTCCTTGGTAGTAAAAAAAGGCTCGAAGATATTCTCGCGGACTTCCTTACTCATACCCGTTCCGGTGTCGCTCACGGTCAGCAAGACGTATTGTCCGGAAATGAATTCGGGGGTCTCGGCCCTATTGGAATCGTCGATCACAACGTTCTCGGTCCTCAGAGTGATGGCGCCTACTCCGGAAATGGCATCGCGGGCATTGACCGCAAGATTAGCCAAAATCTGGTCCACCTGGGAGGGATCAATTTTGACTTTCCAGAGATCGAGTCCCGGTTGCCAGGACAGGTCGATATCCTCGCCGATAAGCCGCCGCAACATATTGAGCATGCCCGAGATCGTGTCGTTCAAATCCAGTATCTTCGGTATAGTGGTCTGTTTGCGGGCAAAGGCCAGCAGTTGCCGGGTAAGGTCCGCTGAACGCTTGCCCGCTTTGAGGATCTCCCTGAGGTTGTTCTGGAGTTTGTCATTGGAGATGTCCTGTTGCATGGCCATTTCCGCCCGGCCGATGATCACGCCCAGCATGTTATTGAAATCGTGGGCTACGCCGCCGGCCAGCCGTCCCACTGATTCCATCTTCTGGGCCTGGAAGAACTGTTCTTCCAGTTTCTTTCTTTCCTCCTCTCCCCGCTTGCGTTGGGTGATGTCACGGGTAATGACGATCATTCTCATTGGGCTGCCGTCAGAAGAATCAATGACCGCGGCGTTTACCTCTCCGATAAAACTGGTTCCATCCTTCTTGATCAGTGTGAATTCAGTATCTATGAGAGTTCCTTCTGCCAGAAGATGCTGTATATTCACAGATGCCTTTTCCTGCTCTTCCGGGGCAACCCAAGATGTTAGATTGCGTCCAAGGATCTCGTCATCAGGCGAATCTCCAAACATTTGCATGGCCTTAGGTGAGCTGAAGATGAGCAAGCCATTCAGGTCCGCCACCGAGATCGCGTCGGGGGATAAGCTGACAAGCGTGCGATACAACTCCTCGCTCTCCCGCAGTGCTTCATCAGCCCGCTTCTGCTCTGTGATGTCACGACAGATGTGGACACTCCCAATAAGTTCACCCGCAAGGTCAAAAAACGGCGATACGCTTACGAGGAAATCGCCGCCAAGACATTTCTCGTAAATCTCCGCAGTGTGTTCGATTCCATCCCCGAGCAATTGCCTGTTTGGGCAAAACAACGGCGGCTCGCTCGTCCCATGGACAGCGTGATAACACGTAAGCCCAATACACTCGGCAGGAACCACGCCTAATTTGGCTGCCATGGCCTTGTTCACGCGGACAATCCGGTAAGCCTTGTCGAGTATGGAAATCAGGTCGGGCACCGCATCAAATGTCCTTTCCCAGTCATCCTTCGCTCGCAGCAACTCTTCCTCTGCCCGCTTGTGCTCTCGCCGGTTCTCCACATCGCGCAACGCTCGTTTGACGGCCGACGCCAGACGCGAAAGATTTTTCTTCAACACATAATCGGTCGCTCCTTCCGTCAGACCTTCAATTGCCGCGTCCTCGCCCATGGTCCCGGAAACGAAGATGAACGGAACGTCAAGATCCAGTTCTTGCACCAGGCGTAGCGCGGACATCCCATCGTACGCAGGAAGAGAATAATCCGCCAGGATGATGTCATATTCACTCTGACGCAACGCCTCACGGAATTCATCACAGGTCTGAACGCGCGTGATCCGACAAGCCAAGCCCGCTGACTCCAGTATTGCTTCAACGAGTTCAGCGTCAGCAGCGTCATCCTCCAGGTGTAGAATGCGGATTGACTGATTCATCTCATGCCTTTCCTTTCGCGCCTCGAAAACAGAGCGGCCAAGTCATTGACTTTTCACGCACCCCGGCGGCGGTTCGTTGATGAGGGCCCAGAAGACGCCGAGGGCCTTGACTGCTTCGAAGAATTCTGTGAATCGAACCGGTTTCACAACGTAAGCGTTAACTCCAAGCCTGTAGGCTTCCTCCAGGTCACTGGACTCGCGAGAAGAAGTCAGTATGACCACGGGAACAAAACGCATTTGCTCATCCGATTTGAGCTGCCTCAAGACCTGGATGCCGTCAAGTCTGGGCATCTTGAGATCGAGCAGGATCACGACAGGGTTCCCCTCGGGACGCAGAGCAAATTCCTCCCTGCGGTACAGGTAATCCAGCGCCTCCACCCCGTCGCGCACAACCATGATTTCGTTGGCGAGGTTGTATTCGCCCAGCGCGTTGAGGGTCAACTCGATGTCTTTCAGATCATCCTCCACCAGAAGAAATGCGCTTGAAACTTTCCATAGTCACGCTCCCTGAATCAGTTAGGGAAGGGAAAAGTAGAATGTGGCGCCATGGCCGACTTTGCCTTCCGCCCAAGTGCGCCCGCCATGCCTGTTTATGATACGGCGAACGTTTGCGAGTCCAATCCCTACGCCTTCAAACTCCTCAGCCCGATGTAGACGCTGAAAGACCCCAAAGAGTTTGCCGGCATAATTCATATCAAATCCTGTGCCGTTATCGCGGATGAATACGATTGTCTCCATTCCCCGGTCCGGGGTGCAGCCGATTTCGATTTCCGCCTGCTCGCGCGGTCTGGTAAACTTCAAGGCATTGGAGATAAGATTGACCAGCACAATACGCAACATGGATCGATCACCCGTGACCACGGGAAGATCGGCAACGTGCCAGTGGACGGCTCTGCCTGCGGCCTCCGGCTCAATTTCCCGGATGACCTCCCGTGCCAGAGATCCAAGGTCGACTTGCATTTTGGACATCTCGTAACGTCCCATGCGGGAGAAAGAGAGGAGGTCGTCAATCAACGTTCCCATTCGCCTTGCCGCGTCAGAGATGGTCGTCATATAGTGTTGGCTGCGTTCATCGAGTGCGGTTGCCATTATCTTTTGGAGCAACTCAATAAACCCATCGATATGTCTCAGCGGCGATCGAAGGAAATGTGAGACCGAATAGGCAAAGGCTTCAAGTTCCTTGTTCGCTGCCTCCAGCAGTGCGGTGCGGTCGGCGACCCGTTGTTCGAGTTCCTGATTGAGCTTGTGGATTTCTGCCTCCGCCAGCTTGCGCTCGGTAATATCCTCATATACGCCCAGAACCCCAAAGACCTCACCGTTGGGCATTTGCAGCGGGACTTTGCTGGTATTCAGCCAGATCTTGGCACCCGCCGGGGTGGTTTGCGGCTCGACGATGTTCATCCTGGGGAGGCCGGACTCAATGACCTTGCGGTCATCCATCCGGTAGAGATCCGCTTGCTCGCTCCAACCCATGGCAAAGTCGCCCAGGCCCAGAAGCTGCTCTGGCCGGCTTAAGCCTGCATCACGAGCGAAAAGGGTATTGCAGCCCAAAAACCGGAGGTCCCTGTCCTTCCAGAAAACCCTGACGGGTATCGATTCCATAATCAGTTGCAGCATACTCCTGGATTGCTCGAGTCGCTGGGCGGTCTCCTGTAACTCCCAGTGATTCTTAGATAACGTCTCCTCCGCTCGCTTGCGCTCGGTGATGTCCCAGAAGATTCCGAAAACACCGCAGATCTTGCCATTTACGTCTCTGACCGGAGTTTTGATCGTCTGGATCCACACTTCTTTGCCTTGCGATACGTAGTGCTCCTCCAGTTCCTCAGTCACACCCGTCTTCATGATGCGCTTATCGTCCGCCCGGTATTTGTCGGCAAGCTCCCCGGGGAAGAAATCGTAGTCCGTTTTGCCAAAAACGTCTGCGGATCGAATGCCGAGATCCCAGGCGAGGTGCTCGTTGATGGATACATAGCAGGAGTCTATATCCTTCATGAAGACCTTTTGAGGGATGTTTTCGACGAGTGTCCGGTACATGGCGTCGCTCTCCCGTAGCACCTCCTCGGCCCGCTGGATTCGGAGCACTCCCCTGTGAATAATAAAGCAGAGCAGAGCAGCTGTTACCAGGATATACAGAAGTCCTTTTATCAAGGAAATGCGCACAGCGGATTGAGGATCGGCAGCAAGCGTGCCCATTAATTCATCTGAGAAGTAAATCCAACTTGATCCCATGAGGACGTAGATCAGGGCAACTTTGAACGAAAACCACTCTCTTCGCTTCGGTATAAACGTTTTGGGAATATCCTCCATTCACTTACTCCGTCCTGTTAATCTCTCCACTTCTGGTGCAAGACTAATCAGGGAACTGATTTTGCGATGTTAATTTTTATCCTTTGGCTCTTCCTCCGGGGACAAATATTCTCGAGTTACCGGAAAATAAAGGGTGAAAATGGTTCCTTTGCCTTCCTCGGACCTCTTCTTCCACCTCGCGCAGGTTGTGGAGATGGGTGTTCGAACCGTACCACTTGACGATCCGGCCCGTTTCGTCGTGGATCGGCACGACTCGCACCTTTTGCGCTTCGGATGTGGTTAGAATTACGATTGGGATGTGCTGAAGAGTGGGTTCGGCTTTGATTTCGATGAGCGCTTGCCGACCATCCTTTCGCGGCATGTTTAGATCAAGCAGAATAAGATCAGGCAATCGTTTTGCCTCAGACTGGGAGTGCTCTGCAAGGTAGTCCATGAGTTCCACCCCATCCTCGACGCATGAAAAATCGGCATCGGCGCCACTTACGGCAAAGGCTTGCAAGTATGCAGTCGTCTGCATCGTCGTCAGACATCAAAACTGCCTTTTGATACTCTCCTGCCACTATACGCCCTCATACCTATCTTGGTTTACAGGAAGTCTGATGATGAATGTCGAACCTTGTCCCGGTTGACTTTCAGCTCTGATACTTCCTCCGTGCCGCTCAACTATCTTTTTGCATATGGCGAGGCCTATTCCTGTCCCTTCGTATTGGCTGCTTTTTCCATGGAGTCTCTGGAAGGGGGCGAAAATCTTTTCGAGGTATTGCTCCTCGAAACCAATCCCGTTGTCCTCGACAACGATCCGGAGCCACTGTTCATCGGTCGAACCCAGTATTGTAACGAGAGGCTTCTCTCCTTCTTTGTGGAACTTGAGGGCATTTCCGATGAGGTTTTGAAAAAGCTGACGCATTTGCGTGGGGTCTGCTGAAATTACCGGAAGGCTCCCAACATGTACTTCGCCGCCTGTCTTTACGACTCTTACTTCCAGGTCTGAAAGAACTTCGCCAATCAGATCGGACAGATCAACCTCCTTGAATGGCTCTGCCGCAGTCGCAACTCGTGAGTAATCGAGAAGTCCGGTCAGAAGGGATTTCATCCGCTCTGTTGCGTGGAGCATTCTGTTCAGATAATCGTTTCCTGATTGCCCAAGCGACTCGCCACTCTCCTGCCTGAGCATATCGCCAAAAGAGATGACTTTGCGAAGGGGTTCTCTCAGGTCGTGGGCGGCAATGGAAGCAAAATCCTGAAGCGCCTGGTTGCTTTGTTCGAGTTTTGCCATATAGCTGTTTAGCTCGGCGGTTCGCTCTTGAACGCGCAATTCCATCTCATCACGTGATTTGCGAAGCTCTTCCTCCATTCGCTTGCGCTCGGTGATATCACGGGCGACTTGTACCGTACCAATAAAGACTCCTTGCTCATCTCGAAGCGGTGTCGTGCTGATCAGAAAATCACCGCCGAGTCGTTCCTCATGCACCTCGGCAACATGCTCCTGTCCGTCTTTCAGGGTCAGGGTTTGTGGGCAAAACTCAGGCGGCACAAGCGAACCATGCACCGATTCGTAACAGCGCAGACCAACACATTTTCCCGGCGTCACCCCCAGCCGTTGAGCCATCGCCTTGTTCATGCGGACAATCCGGTAATCCTTGTCGAGTATGGAAATCAGGTCGGACACCGCATCAAATGTCCTTTCCCAGTCCTCCTTCGCTCGCAGCAACTCTTCTTCTGCCCGCTTGCGCTCTCGCCGGTTCTCCGCATCGCGCAACGCTCGATTGACGGCCGGCGCCAGACGCGAAAGATTTTTCTTCAACACATAATCGGTCGCACCTTTCGTCAGACCTTCAATTGCCGCGTTCTCGCCCATGGTCCCGGAAACGAAGATGAACGGAACGTCAAGATCCAGTTCTTGCACCAGGCGTAGCGCGGACATCCCATCGTACGCAGGAAGAGAATAATCCCCCAGGATGGTGTCATATTCACTCTGACGCAACGCCTCACGGAATTCATCACAGGTCTGAACGCGCGTGATCCGACAAGCCAAGCCCGCTGACTCCAGTATTGCTTCAACGAGTTCAGCGTCAGCAGCGTCATCTTCCAGGTGTAGAATGCTGATTGACTGATTCATCTCATGCCTTTCCTTTCATCTGTGGAAAACAGAGCGGCCAGGTCATTGACTCATCACGCACCCCGGCGGCGGTTCGTTGATGAGGGCCCAGAAGAGGCCGATTGCCTTGACGGCTTCGACGAATTCTGCGAATCGAATCGGTTTCACCACGTAAGCGTTTATGCCAAGCCTGTAACACTCTTCCAGGTCACTGGATTCGCGAGAAGAAGTCAGGATGACCACGGGAACAAAACGCATGTGCTCATCCGATTTGAGCTGCCTCAAGACCTGGACGCCGTCAAGCCTGGGCATCTTGAGATCGAGCAGGATCACAACAGGGTTCCCCTCGAGGCGCAGAGCAAATTCCCCCCTGCGGTACAGATAATCCAGCGCCTCCACCCCGTCGCGCACCACCATGATTTCGTTGGCAAAGTTGTATTCGCCCAGTGCGGTTAGGGTCAACTCGATGTCTTTCGGATCATCCTCCACCAGAAGAATGCGCTTGAGAGTTTCCATGGTCTCGCTCCCTGAATCAGTTAGGGAAGGGAAAAGTAGAATGTGGCGCCATGGTCGATTTTTCCTTCCGCCCAAGTGCGCCCGCCATGCCTGTTTATGATACGGCGAACGTTTGCAAGTCCAATCCCTACGCCTTCAAACTCATCAGCCCGATGTAGACGCTGAAAGACTCCAAAGAGTTTGTCCGCATAATTCATATCAAATCCTACGCCGTTATCGCGGATGAACAGGATGGTCTCCGTTCCCCGGTCCGGCGTGCAGCCGATTTCGATTTCCGCTTGCTCACGCGGCTGGGTAAACTTCAAGGCATTCGAGATCAGATTGACCAGCACAATCCGCAACATGGATTGATCACCCGTGACCACGGGAAGATCGGCAACCTGCCAGCGGACGGCTCTGCCTGCGGCCTCCGGCTCAATTTCCCGGATGACCTCCTGTGCCAGAGATCCAAGGTCAACTTGCATTTTGCACATCTCGTGGCGTCCCATCCGGGAGAAAGAGAGGAGGTCGTCAATCAACGTTCCCATTCGCCTTGCCGCGTCAGAGATGGTTGTCATATAGTGTTGGCTACGTTCGTCGAGTGAGGCTGCCGTTTTTTTTTGGAGCAACTCGAGAAACCCGTCGATATGTCGCAACGGAGCTCGCAGGTCGTGCGAGACCGAGTAGGCAAACGCCTCAAGTTCTTTGTTGGCCGCTTCCAGTTGGGCGGTGCGGTCGGTGACACGTTGTTCGAGTTCTTGATTGAGTATGAGGATTTCTTCTTCCGCCCGTTTGCGCTCGGTGATGTCGGTCACCATCCCAAAGCTACCCTGGGAACGATGCTCATCGTCGAAGACCGCCGTACTGGAAATGAGTGTCCACACTGTCTCCCCGCCTTTACGACGGAAGCGGCGTTCGTAATGTTCCGACAGTCTCTGGCGACGGTTCTCCATTTTTCTGAGATGATCGGGCACATCCTTTTCGAACATGAAGTCGGTCACTGGCCGGCCGATCATCTCTTCGGCGGAATAGCCGAGTATTTCGGCCGTCGTGGCGTTGACGAAGCTGGTCATGGCGTCCGGCCCGAGCACCCAGATCCCCTCCGTGGCCGTGTCCACAATGCGGCGGTACTTTGCTTCGCTTTCCCTTAGCGCCTCCTCCGCCTGCTTGCGCTCGGTGATATCACGGGCAACCGCTACGAAGTAGAGCACTTGATTGAAAGTGGCAAGACTCAACGTGATCTCGACCGGCAATTCCAGGCCGTTTCGAGCAATGAGCCCGGTAGTGAGGGTCTCAGGTCTCTCTCGATCGGGCAGGGCCCTGCCGCGCAAATCGTCCAAAACCGACACCGCTTTGGGGGAAAGCACATCGCAGAACCCCATATCGAGGAGTTCCTCGCGGGAATATCCCAATTGGACGCACATCGATCGACTGACATCGACCAGGTTCCCGGTTGTACCCTGGATCAGGAAAATCATGTCATTGGCCTTGTCGAGCAAGGCCTTGAATCTTTCCAGTTCAGAGAGGTTTTCTTGAAGCTTGGGGTAATAAGTCTTCCGAAAGGAACGTTCCCCGAGGCCCACCACCTTGGCCCGCAAAGCATCCCAACTGTTCTCAGAGCGCTTCTTCATAGACCGCCTCAACATCGCGCTGGTTCGGATGTCGTGGGTTGGTTACCATGCATATGTCTTTTATGGCTTTTCCCGCAAGAACTGGTACGTCAGCACCCGACACGCCGAGCTCTTCAAGGCCCGTGTTAACTTGAGCCGCCTTGCGCAGTTCCTGAATCCTGCTCATGATGTCCGCCTTTTGGTCCTTGAGGGGCATCTTGCCCAGTTTCAGTCCCATGGCTTCTCCTATCTGCCGATAGCGAGCACTGGCAGCCGCAAAGTTGAAGTCAACTACATGATCCAGAAGAACGGCATTGCATTCCCCGTGGGCAATATCCAAATAGCCCCCCAGACTGTGCGCCATGGCGTGAGCTGCTCCAAGACTCGCATTGGAGAAGGCAATCCCCGTATGAAGGCTGCCCTGCATAATCTTCGTCCGGAGTTCTACATCATTGGGATTCTGCAATGTCTCAAGAAGGTTCGATGCAATCAGGCGGATTCCCTCCAGTGCGTGCAGGTCTGTTATCGGCGAATTGGCAGAGGAGACAAACGCTTCGATACCGTGGGTCATGGCGTCGAGGGCGGTGCATGCAGTCAGGTAAGGAGGCATTGATAGGAGCGTAACGGGATCGATCAGTGAGAGGTCGGGAATCACAGCCTTGCTAACTATCGCTATTTTATTTCTTTGCTCCACATTTGTGATGATCGCAAATTGGGAAACATCCGCCGAGGTCCCTCCAGTCGTTGGAATGCAGATCAATGGAGGCATCGGAACGGCAATTTGGTCGATCCCTTCGAACTCCAGTATATGCCTGCCGTTCGAACTCACTATGCCGATGCCTTTGGCGCAATCGATCGGACTGCCACCTCCTACGGCAATGATGACGTCACAGCCCTCTGCATGATAAACTGCGGCCCCGGCCATGACTTCTTCCGAACGGGGGTTCGGCGTCACCCTGTCGTAGACGATATAGGTCAGACCCAATGCCGCTAACTTAAGCATGTTATTGAAATCAATGAGTATTTAGAACACAGCAGTTG
>OMOE01000166.1:0-44551 GCA_900290365.1 Syntrophobacter sp. SbD1
GGTTCACCATCTTTTGCAGGCTATATTACCTGAAGATATTTTCATACCAAAAGTGGTTTTACAAAAGGATTCGGAATGGCTGCGATTTCTAGGACAATTGACGAATTCGTTCACGGCAGGATTCTTTTCCCGTTTTCCAGCTTGCTCTACAACAGAAGGGCAATCCTCAGGAACTACCAGGAACTGACCAGGTCCGAGTTCTACCCCGAGGAGGTGTTGCGGGAGATACAGTTTACGAGGCTGAAGGCTTTGCTGGAGTTCTCGCGAGACTACATTCCCTTCTACCGGGAAAGATTCAAGCAGATCGGGTTTGATTTGCGGGATTTAAGAGAGATAGAAGATCTAAAGCACATTCCGCCGCTTTCACGGCAAGAGGTCATTGATTTCCACGGGGAAATGGTTGACCACCGCCGCAAGGCCTCTATTGCGCCGGCCAACGAGTCTGCGAGATATCCGGGCACGCCGATTCCCTTCGCCCTGTTCCGGAAACACAAGCTTGTCCGGAACACCTCGAGCGGTTCGACCGGAGCACCGACGGTCTTCTACGAGGACGGTTCGAGAACGGCGCTCAATTGGGTCCATGAACTGAGGCTTAAAAACTGGTACGGCATTCCGCCAGGGGCAAGAGAAGCCAGGATGGTGCGGATTTCCACCGACTACATGCCAAAAAGCGGTGTGGTGAGGTTCCGGAAAAGCCTCTGGAATCAACTCCTTCTCCCCGGGGTGAACCTGGCTGACAAAGATTATGCAGTTTGCCTCGAAGCCGTGAAAAAATTCAGGCCCAGGGTCCTGTGGGGCTTTACTTCGGCTGTGGCAGGGTTTGCCGAGTTTGTTAAACGCACTGCTGCCGATATCTCGCCGTTCAGGCCCGAGTTGGTGGTGGGTTGGGCGGCCCCGCTTTACGAACATGAAGAAAAGTTGATGCGCGAGGTCTTCGGGTGTCACGTGTCCAGTATCTACGGCGCGCGGGAAGTCGGACACATCGCGGGCAGGTGTGCGCACGGCTCATTCCATCTCAACCAGGAAAATCTGCTGGTTGAACACAATAATGGAAACGGTAACCCCGAGTGGGGAAATCTTGGTGAAATCCTGGTGACTACCCTTGATCTTTCGCCCATGCCTTTTATCAGGTACCGGATGGGAGACGTGGGTGAGATCGGAGCTGCCCGGTGTGAATGTGGCCGCAACCTTCAAGTTATTTCCAATCTCCTCGGACGCACCGGGGAAATCTTCATTGCCAAAGACAACCGCATGATTTCCCCCAATTTCTGGTGCAGAACATTCATGTCCTCCAAAATTTCGGGAGCGGTCAACCGGTTCCAGGTCGTATACACGAAGGATAAGGACCTCCGGATTAAAATCGAGCGCGCGTCCGGATACTCGGATGAAACCGAGCAATATATACGGGAAATGGTGACAAAGAATTTTTCAACGGATACGGGCCTTGAGATCGTCTACGTTCCCAAAATCGAACCGCAGGTTTCGGGGAAATACCAGATGGTCGTTAATCAGGCACTCTAACAAGTGAGGGATTATGGAGGCTATAGTCGTTGGTGAGGAGCAAAGGAACGCGTGGGAGGAGTTTGTCCTGGAATGTCCGCGCTCGATCGCTTGGCAAAGCTACGACTGGAGCAAGGTTCTAAGGAAGAACTACGACCTTGACTTCTACCCCATTGCAGCCGTTGAAGGCGGGCGGATACACGGGGTTCTTCCGCTCTATAGAATGAAAGGCGGACTCCTGAGCAAAGAAAAACTCATATCGGTGCCGTTTGCTGTGGCTGGAGGGATCGCATGCGAGAGCGAAGATGCAGCGAGATTGCTGTTTGAAAAGGCGGTTTCTTTTTCAGGAAACACGACCGGCCCCGGGATAACTCTTAAGCATTACAAGCATAGCTTCAACGCCGGACTTAGGACCGACGACAATTATTACAATCGCGAGCTTCGACTCTCGTCCGGATCCCAAACCATACTGGGGGCACTGGATCAGGAAAACAGGACTCGAATCGAGGAAGCCGAAAACTATGGCCTGAAGCTGGAGTTCCCTTCCGACGACATAAGCGGCTTCTGCCGCCTGCTCTTTCGGTACAACCACATGATGGGCATTCCGTGCGTTAGCTCTCGCTGGATCAGGGACCTTATCGACTTTGGAATGTATTCGCTCGCCCTGGCTAAAATCGGTACCACAATTTTCGCCGGGACCCTAGTGAAGGAATTCAAGGACACTGTTTCATTTCCGTTTACCTCTATTCCCGATTTGAGCCCGCAGAGCACAGCCGCTGCCTATGGGCTTTACTGGAAGCTGATAGAGAGGTTTTCAGAAGAAGGCAAAGAAATCTTCCATTCGGGGAGAATCCCGGAAACGGGCGGCGTTCCGGCATTTCGGCTCGGCTGGGGCGGCATTAAGTATAAGTACTTCTATCAGTATTGGCCCCCAACGGAAACCAGGACTGAATATTCCAGCAAGCGGGGATCGAAACGAAAGCTGCTCGAAAACTTCTGGAAAAAAATGCCCGCGGTCATGGCAAGGGCGATAGGCCCTAATATCGTCGAGCGTTTCCCCTGAAAAGGACCCTAACCGTGCGCAGGCGAAGTCTCCTGGCTATGCTCGGCCCTCTGGCGGCGGCGGCCTCCTGGCTCTTCTCTTCAGAATCATGGATCATTGACAGGCTGATGTCCGTGGTGGAAGCAAAGATAAAGCCTGAAAAAATGCCACGGGACGAACGGCGCCTGGCTGCGATTTTTCCAGAGGGAGGAAGAAAGACCTCGGTCGAGGCCGCTTTAAACTCGCGATGCAACAGCGACTATGATGATAACCCCAGATATTTCCACTGGGGTATGTTTGATCGCCACGCCAGGCTTACCGACCGGCAGGTCGCGGAGGTCGTCAATCTGGCGAAAACTCCTCGCTTTACCGAAAAATCAGTTGGAATCGAGATCAACGAAAGATTGCTCACCTTCTTTGTCGAACCTGGCCTGTCGGGGATAGAGCGCGACTGTGCGATGATCGAAAGCGGGATGGCGCAGCAAGCCGTGGGGCTGGTGTGCGCCGCGCTGGGTGTCGGAATGGTCTTCAACAACCTTGGGAAAGGGGGTATGCAAATCTCCGCTTCACGATTCGGTACGGTCCGGATTAGGATAGACGCTATGAAACCGGGTTACGGAGATTCCTATTGGACGAACTCGGTGCCCGATGGGATCAAGCCCTGGAAATCCGGCAACCTTCCGGAACCGGCAAGAGATGGAAGGTCTGCGCTCGTTTCGATTCTGGCAGATGTCCAGACGAAAAACAGGGGTTCCGCGTCGCTTTCCGATCTGCATTTCTATCAAACCCTATGGGCCGCAAAAGGGAGAACGCCCCACCTGTATAAGTCCAGGCCCTGGGGAATGACTATTCCGACCTGGACTGACAGGATCGAAATCACCACAGTCTATGCTTTGCGTGAAGATCGTCTTTCGAGGTACATCAATTGGGAAAATAATCGGCCCACGCACACGCTGGTGAGCCTGGACAAGGTGGAGGCTCCGGCCCTCGGCGAATTGTGGGAGGCCTTTGAACAGCATAAGGATTTCATCGTTCTGGCCTCGAACGATCGTCTGGCCAGGGCGGAATGGGAGATCGGATACGAGTTGCTCAATGTCCTGGCGCAGGCCAAGGCGTTGGATGTCTCCTACCGGGCATATCTTCTCGACCGGGAACAAAGAAAGATACTGGAAAGAGCAGGGATATCAGAGGCGCGTGCCGTTGTCGCTCTCTAAACAGCATCTCGAACAGTGATGGAGTTTCTTCATGAACGTTTTGCCAACGGAATAAATTTTCTGATCGTCACAAACAAGCAAATTCGTCTCTGTGCGTATGTGGTTGTCTTTATGTTGATATTTTCATAATGAAGCGGCTATGTCACCTTACTTAATACGCCTACTATAGGATCGAAGTTTCCTTCAACCAGGCATTCTATAATCTGTGTCGCGGGGAAGGCAAGTCCTATACGTAAAAACCCACTACAGCTATACAGTCATCGCGAAAGTGGAATACTACATTATACCCATTTACGGGAAGGGAAGTGATGACATAGAATACGATATATATTTATATTTCAAAGGACTAAAGCCATGGCAGACTATCAAGTGCTTGAGATTTTAGAGAACTATTCCAGATTACCGAAGATCACCGGAAAGGAAGTCATTAGGGTTCCACTTTTTGTCAAATGCGCAAAAGCAATCCGATTGTTGTTGACGTTGAATACTTGCCTTGCAATTATTAAACTATTTAGACTTCCTAACTTTATAATTCTAAAAAAGCATCGACCCTGGATTGTCTTCAAATACGCAGGGCATTATTATCTTGGGCGTTCTTTTGACTCTAAGTGCCGTGGCGCCATAATGATTAATCATTATGGCTTCTTATATAACCATCTACCGAAAGACTTTGTAGAAAAGATAATTACATCAAAACTTGTGCTATGGAAAATGCGACAAGGAGATAAGTTATATACCGTCACTATAACATTTCCTTATCATGATACGGAAGGAGATATAGGATTAACATTTAATATAGATGGATGTGAAATATCAAAAGCTTCTTTTACTATTATAAAAGGCCATATGGTTGGAATAGATAATGATAATGTGATAATGATTGCGCGCGTTCAAGGTTCAGATGGTAAGTTTGACTTAATTAGACAAGCCACTAAAGAATTGAACGAAGTAGCCCCACATGTGATACTGGTAATCGCCATTCAGGCTATTGCCAGCGCTCTGAATATAGAAAGTATAGCTGGAATTACATGTAAAGAACATGTTGATTCAGATTACATTCGTTTTGACTATGACGAATTCTGGATGAGTATGGGTGGTGATAAGATTAATGAACAAGTGTTCTGTGTGCCAACAAAACCCGATAATAAGCCGATGGCTATGGTAAAAGCAAATCACAGATGCAGAACAAAGCGCAAGCGTCAATTCAAACTAGATATATATGACCAGGTTACCTTGGCATTTAAGCAAAAGTTTCTTAACCTCTGATAATCGTTATCGGCATTGAACTCCAGGGGTTATTCGATGACCTCGCTGTACTTATTCGGACCCAGGCCCGGTGGGTGAGGTTTATCCCCGCCCGCTCTTGAACTTGGTATCAAAGGGACTAAATAGCATCTCGGACATTGATGGAGTTTTATAATGCACATTTGCATGCTCGCATACACATATTATGAAACGGACAATCGTGTGAGGAGGTACGCGGAGACTCTGGTCAGGAGGGGGGACATCGTCGATGTCTTTGCCCTGAGTCAGAAAGCTCAAGGAACCTTCCAAATTATCAACGGAGTTAATGTTTACCGCATTCAGGAGCGGATCATCAACGAACGGGGTAAATTCGCATATCTTTACAGGCTTCTCAAATTCCTGTTAAGATCCGGGATCTTGTTGACCAAAAAACATTTGACGCAGCCCTACGATGTTGTCCACGTTCACTCGGTCCCGGATTTTGAAGTCTTTGCGGCCTTTTTGGTCAAACTGATGGGGGCAAAAGTAATACTGGACATCCATGACCTGGTTCCTGAATTCTACGGGGCTAAATTCGGGACAAATGGCAACTCCATGATCTTCAAGAGCTTGGTCCTGGCTGAAAAACTCTCCATTCGTTTTTCGGATCACGTTATCATTTCCAATCACATCTGGTATGACCGGCTCATCTCAAGATCGGTGAACCGAAGCAAATGCACCGTGATTATGAACTATCCCGACAACACCATATTTGGCCCGAACAATAAGCCCCCGAAGGTATCCAGTGAATTCAAGATGCTATATCCGGGAACCTTGAGTTGGCATCAGGGATTGGACGTCGCCATAAAGGCCTTCGCAAGAATATCGGAGCAGGTTCCTCAAGCCAATTTTTACTTGTATGGCGATGGTCCGCAAAGAGCAGAGCTTGAGGAGCTGATACTCAAACTGGGGCTCGAGGATCGGGTTTTAATGAAAGGACTTAGGCCCATTGACGAAATTGCGCGGATAATGGCCGATGCGGACTTGGGAATTGTCCCCAAGCGGGACGATTCATTTGGCGGGGAAGCATTCAGTACAAAGACACTGGAATTCATGAGCCTTGGTGTTCCGATCATTGTTTCCCGGACTCGCATCGATAAATATTATTTTAACGATGATTGCGTAAGATTTTTCCAACCCGAAAGCGAGCAGGAACTTGCCGATTCGATGCTGTACCTTATAACAAATGAAGACGCCAGAAGGCGTCTGGTTGGGAATGCCCTTAACGTTGCGGCAGAAAATAGCTGGCATATTAAGAAGCACTATTATCTGGATTTGATAGATTCTATCGTTAGGGACAGTGGCGCTTAACCTTCCCGCCTCACAGTTTTTTCATATGATTACGGGGAATGTAGGGATTTGCCGACAAACTGTCTTCAAAAACAAACAGGCTGAGCCGTGTCGCCTTTTCGGGTAAACGGGATGATGGTTTTCTGCCTGCATCCCCGCGAATCTGAGTCCGGAATGGCATGGAAGTGCGTTAAAAGGACAGATCGAGTTGAATATATACATCAGGAATATCGGGCTGTTTCTCATAGCCTCGGTAGTAGCAAAAGCGGCAGGGGCCCTGTTGTCCTTCCTGCTTGCGCGGTACCTCCAGCCGGCTGGTCTCGGGATCTGGGTGACAATGACCTTGTTTGTCTCGTACGGCGGAATAACAACGCTGGGGACGCTGGAAGCCCTCCTCAAGTTATTGCCGTTTCATAAGGGCAAGGGTGAACTGAGTGAGGCGCGCAAGATCGAAGAGGTGGCTTTTTCGGCAATACTTATCGCCTCCGCTTTTGTGCTCATGATCGGGTGTGCCGCTCCCATGCTTTTTACCTCGGTTGAAATGGGACTGCTATCGGCAGAAATAAAAATCATGTCGATTGCCGCTGCCTTGGGTTTGATTTCGCAGTATTTCTATTTCAGTTTCATGGCTCATCAGGATTTTAAGATAGTTGCGATGCTTGAGAGTGGTAGATCTATCGCCTGCATCATGATCCTGGGTCCTTTTTCATATCTGTGGGGTCTTAGGGGAGCGGCGCTGGGATTTTGTATTACTGAATTGATAATTCTTGCGATTTCAGCGCACATTAGCAGTCGCAAGAACGGCAGTGTACATCTGTCTATCGACCTGCGGCAATTGTGGGTTTTAATTTCCGTCGGCTTCCCCATTACAATCTTCTGGTGGGTTTTCATGATTCAGAGTTCGGTTGATCGTCTGGTTTCCATTTCCTTCCTGGGTAAGGAAGCCACCGGATTTTACGCGTTAGGAGGATCTATTGTCTCCGTTATGTCTCTTCTTACCGCATCGATTTCCAAAGTGCTTTATCCCCGAATTAGCGAAAAACTTGGTGAATCTGCGTCTGAAAAGGAATTGTTTGGGCTTGTCATAGTGCCATCCCGATTACTCGGTTTGATCTTGCCTCTGGCGATTGGTCCAATGGTAATCGCGTTGCCTCTAATCTACCGGATCCTCCCAAAATACCTTCCGGGGCTCGCGTCCGCGCAAATACTGGTGCTGCTTGCATTTTTCCATCTCGGCATTTCCAACGGAGTAAATTTTATGATCGTCACAAACAGGCAAATTCTCCTCTGTCTATATGTTTTGGCCAGTTTGTGTGTTGGTGTTTCTGCCGCATATTTCGCTGTTATATTCGGGTTTGGCATCGAAGGAATTGCTCTGAGCACAGGTATTTCCGGCCTATGCCTGGCCCTGCTCATGTGGCGGGCAGTGTTCAAAGGGATGGGGTTTACGCTTTACGAACAGTTGGCGGAAGTTATGAAATTATATCTCCCTTTCATCTCGACCCTTTTGATTTTAGGCTTGGGCGGCCTAGTCTTCCCGCAGCTTTTCACTCAGAGCAGCATCCTTATGACATTGGTCTTTGGGACTGCCTTTATATTGATATTTTCATTCAGTCTCTTTGTCTTGCCTGTAACGAGGAAAATGATGACGGAAATGCTCGGTATTATTCGAGGCTCCTCAGAGCGATTTGCTGGTGCAGCGCCCGATATCCAGCGCCCTGAGCCTTTCCAGGCATAGTGGGTATGGTGGAGGGCGCAATCGGGTGTTGAAATGCAACGAATGATCGATGAACTTAGATTTGTTATAATCAGCCGTGCTGATGCGGGTATTACACAATTGTTATTGGCCATTCGGGGGTGTAATCCCTGTCTGGCTACGCGGGCCTTCGGTGAATTGCCTGGATGGGACCCTGTCAGAGGCCGCCCGGTTATTTGATTTATTTGCGTGCGCCTGAACCAGGGAATTCTTTTCTGTATCGATTTGCTTAGGCTGGGCATCAACATTGCATTGGCACTAATGCAATGTCCCTAAGGAAAATGCGCAGATAGGTCGTACCCAAGAGTCAGAATTGAAGACTCAGCTAAAGGGGCGTAACGTGAAGAAGGCAGACACGCCGGAAAGCGGACTACGCCAAATGCCGGGCAAAACAGGCTGACCGGTTATCTGTGCAGGTGGCTTGAGATCGGATATTTGAGAATCGGCTCAAAGCTGCAACCGGACCCAGCCAATTAAAAGACTTAAGAGGTGCTCTATGTCACGATTTTCAGTTACGCGAAAGGAATTAAAGATGAAAATGACGAGATTCATAGTGTGTGTCGCCGGCTTGCTATTGACCATGACATCACTTGCATACGGAAGCGACATTTACTTTGCTTCATCGGCGGCTGGTTCGGCTAACGGAAGTGCTTGCGCCGATGCCTATGCCGTTTCAGGCATAAATACAGCATCTTATTGGGTGGCCGGCAACAACATCCATCTTTGCGGCACGATTACAGGGGCGGCCAATTCCACGCTCATCACGCCGCCGGGAAACGGCTCTTCCGGCAGCCCGATTACCATTGTGTTCGAAAGTGGGGCCGTACTGACCGCAGCGTATTGGAATGCAAATGGAGCCATTTATATCAACGGTAAAAGCTATATCACAGTTAATGGCGGTACGAATGGCATCATTACAAACAGTTCCAATGGATCGTTATCTGGAAGCACTTGCGGTGGTTCAAATTGTTCTTATGATTCTTCATCATCTGGTATTACTATTAACAGTGCAAACAATATCACTGTCGAGAATCTTACGATTCAAAAAATTTACAATGAGTATGCCAGCGCTTCAGGTAGTGATACATCGGGAGCGAACACGAATGACATTTCCATTACTGATTCAGGCAGCAACATAACTATATTTAACAACATACTTAATAATTCACGCACTGGAATTGACTGGGAAATGTCAGGTACGATTAGCGGAGTTAATATTTACAACAACACCATAACAGACCATGGCTGGAGTATGCATCTTGGCGACAATGATAGCTCTGGTTACACTATGAGCAATTTTAACATCTATGGAAATACGATTACTGGATGGTCAAATTGGGGTAATGGAGCCGGTAGCTATCATACCGATGGAATAATGATGTCGCAAGCTCTTGGATACTCGTATTCTCCACGCATTTACAACAATTATATCTATGGTGATCTGGGGTCTTACTCACCAACGGCGTTCATATTCTGCACTTATGGAAATGGATCTTCTGGAACAACTTCTGGGGGCTGTATTATTTATAACAATGTAATAGTGCATACAGGGCCAAATGGGGATTATGGGTTGATCTGGCTACAAACAAATACTACCGGACATCAGGTTTATAATAACACAATTGTTGGTTACACTGGCACTCAAGATATTGGAGTGAACACAAGTGGAACCGGACAAAAAATGGGAAATAACATCTTTGTCAATGTCAGTAGCCCGATGGGTTCTTATGATACCTCCTTGACAGGGATGATGACGTCATGTGATTACAATGTCTATTATGGAATTAATACAGCACGGGCTGTTAGTTATAACATGGGTGGTAGTGGAGTGGACGAGTCATTTTCATCCTGGCAGGGTTTGGGATTTGACACCCATAGCTCAACAGCCAGTCCAAATGTAAATAGCTCCTATGTGATCGCATCGGCCAGTGGTTCAGCCTATCAAGCAGGCGTGAACCTGACCAGCCTCGGGTCCACCACGCTGAACGCCGACAAGGCTGGCATTGCCCGACCGGCGACCGGCGCCTGGGACATCGGGGCTTACGAATTCTCTACTTCTGCGATCCCTGCTCCGGCGGGCGTTCACCTCGTACCGTCGAATTAGAGCGGGTCTAAATTTAGCGGGCGCTGCCGGTTGTCGGCCGGCAACGCCCAACAACCGTGCTCGTCGAGAATTTTGATCCCGGCGAGCCGTCCCGCGTCGTGGCTTCTCTAGAGTAACGTCGCACTTGCCGGAATCCCCTTTCAGTCTTAGCAATAACAAACAACTCTCCTGCTGTTCGCAGGGGGTGATCAAGCATGAAAATGCGTCAGGTCGGCGTACCTGCATAACATCGCACGTTTGAGGAGGTCTTGGAGAGCATGCCCAACTTTGCTGGGGAGCTACCTGAAAACTACTACTTTAGCGGCGGCGTCGGCACATTTGTCACACCATTGTCCGTAGCTGTTCTGCTTGCAGCGATTATTCTCATTGTGTGCCTGCCGCGAAAGTACGTAATAGTGCCTTTCCTGCTGGCGGGTTTGCTTGTGCCAATTTACGAAAACTTCCTGGTTGCCGGGCTTAACTTCCATTTCGACCGAATTCTTCTGATAGTGACCTGGGCCCGCATCCTGGTTCGTCGAGAACCTGCTTCAGGGCCCCTGAGTCCTCTTGACAAGGTAGTCCTGTTAGGCGCCTTGGTCAATTCTATTGCTTATTGTATTGTGTGGCCGCAACTGGGCGCCATGTCGAACCGTGCGGGATTTCTACTCTCGGGCTTGGGCACATATTTTCTGATGCGCTCCTTAATTCGAGATAAGGAAGATGTAATTCGGGTGATCAAGGTCCTGGCGATTGTGGTTATAGTGTGTGCGCCTCTGATGTGGTCCGAGCACTTTAGTCAACACAACGTCTTTGCCTCGGTAGGGGCGCCGGATCTCAGCGAAATCCGCAATGACCGGATACGCGCACAAGGACCCTTCGCCCATCCAATCATCGCAGGCACCTTTGCTGTTGTGATAATCCCGCTTTTCGTCGGCCTCTGGTGGTATAGCCCTTCCAACAAGCTTATCGCGGCCGCTGGAGTTGCATCCTCCACAGCGATGATGTTCGCCTCAGCATCGAGTACCCCTGTGATGGCATTTCCTGCGGGTATTCTTGCCCTGTCGATGTGGCCGATGCGCAAGAAAATGCGGAGACTCAGATGGGGGATTGTTTTGGGGTTGATCGGACTGCAGTTGGTGATGAAGAGACCGGTCTGGTTTTTGATTGCCCGTGTCAGCGGGGTGCTCGGTGGCAGCGGGTATCATCGGGCGGAGTTGATCGACAATTTCGTATCGCATTTCTTTGGATGGTGGCTGATCGGGACGAAGGACAACGTCAACTGGGGCTGGGACATGTGGGATGTGGACAATGCTTATGTTGGCGCTGGGTTGACCGGCGGTCTGCTCGGGTTTATTTTATTCCTCGCCGTGTTCGTTTACTGCTACAAAATGATTGGTGCGGGGATCAGGGCGGCAGGGCAATCCCGCAGGGATGAACTCTTTATATGGGCGATCGGTGCAGCCTTCTTTGCGAACACTGTTGCTTTTTTCGGCATTGTGTATTTCGACCAAAGCAGGATGGCGTGGAATGCTTTGCTGGCAATGATATCCGTAACGGGCTCTTTTGTAGCTGAACCGAAATTTGCCTACGTCGAAGGTAAGGTTTTCATGTCCCGATTAGCGGCGTACAGGCCTGTTTGGTTTTCCAATTCTAGGCGGACCTCATAGAAAGAAAGTGCGGAAATGATGAACTATCCTGCCGGGGAGACCGATCCTCTCGTGTCGATAGTCATAGTTACATGGAACGGCAAAAGGTACGCGATCGAGTGTCTTGAATCTTTGGAGATCGAATCTGCAACACTGCCCGTTGAAATCATCGTGGTCGACAACTGCTCTACCGATGGAACACCGGAGGCGATCCGGCTGCAATTCCCCGATGTTACGTTGATCGAAAACCATGCCAATCTCGGGTTTGCAAAGGCTAATAATATCGGTATGGCAGAGAGCCGAGGCAAGTACGTGTGCCTGATCAACTCTGATGTCGTAGTACCCCCGGGGTGTCTGGAACGGATGGTGGAATTTATTGAAGCCCGCCCGGAGATCGGGGTTTTGGGCCCTAGGATGCTGAGTCCGAATGGGCGAACGGGGGAGTCGGTTATGATGCTGCCCACCGTTTGGAACACTCTTTGTTGCGCGTTGAGTTTGGACACGATCTTCCCGGGCTCCGCATTTTTTCGCGGCTTCGATATGAAAGCTTATCCTTATGACTCCGTTGATATTGTCGAAGTGCTTACCGGTTGGTTCTGGATGGTTCGCCGCAAGGCGCTTCAAATGGTCGGCGGCCTGGATGAACAATTCTTCATGTACGGCGAAGATATCGACTGGTGCCATCGGTTCGGCGCAGCCGGATGGCGGGTGGTCTTTTACCCTGATGCCGCCGCGCTGCACTATGGGGGGGCGAGTTCCGAGCTTGCGCCTGCCCGCTTTTATGTAGAAATGCGGCGCGCCAATCTCCAGTATTTCCGCAAATATTATGGGACGCACGGGGTTTTGGGCTACCGCACGGCAGTCTGGATACATGAACTGTTAAGGATACTTGGATATTCTGCCCTCTACGCCTGGAAACGGCCTCGCCGTCGGGAGGCTGCCTTTAAGGTCCGAAGAAGCATTGCATGTATGCGCTGGCTGCTGGGCGATATCTCCCTTCTTACTAATCCGCCGGAAATAAGTCAAAACGGGGAGGTTCCAACGTGAGTGATTCCGATTCATATGTACTTGCCACTGCGGCTTACAACGAAGGAAAATATATCGAAGGCACAGTCGTTTCCATTATTTCGCAGGAGTTGCGGCCCGCGAAATGGGTCATCGTGAGCGACGGCTCTACCGATGATACAGACGCCATAGTTATGCGCTACGCTGCTGAACACAGCTTTATCCATCTATACCGGCTCAGTGAGGACCACCCAAGGAACTTTGCGGCCCAGGCCAATGCGATCAACACCGGTATCGCGCAGCTTCAAAACGAGCCATATGCATTTATCGGCAATCTTGATGCCGATATTACTTTGCACCCGTCATATTTCAGGGCGCTGCTGGACAAGTTTGACCGCAATCCTGGGTTGGGGCTGGCTGGAGGAGCTATTCACGACAAATGCAAGGATGGCGAATTCAGGGCCCGGAAAACTAATAGCGTAGATTCCGTTGCTCACGCAGTCCAGCTATTCCGGCGTGAGTGCTTTGAGGCTGTTGGCGGTGGATATAAGGCGCTTCCCTATGGAGGGCCCGACACATATGCGGAGATTTTGGCGCGAATGAAGGGTTGGCAGGTGGTATCCTTTCCTGAGCTTACGGTATTTCATCATCGGCCTACCAATTCTGCGGGAGGCCGGCTCCAGGGCCGTTTCCGGCAAGGAAGGATGGACTTCTCACTTGGTGTGTCGCCGCTCTTCGAAGCTGTCAAGATTCTAAACAGGTTGACAGACCCACCGTACGTAATCGCCGCTTTGGCAAGATTGGCAGGATTTATCTACCCACACTTCACTGGCGATAAAAGAGCAGTTTCCGACCAGTTTATGGCCTATTTGCGCAGTGAGCAAAACCACAGGCTGGTCTCCATCTTGAAACTCCGGGCGAGGCATTGACGGATTGCAGCGCCCTAATCTAATGGGGAAAAATGAATTGAGAATCGTTCACTTCCTTATCAGCGTGGGTTTTTTTATTGGAGACTCCCTTTGGAGGCTGGGCCAGCGTATTTTGGGCTCGAAACCCGGCTCCTCCTGCGTCGTGCTCACTTACCATTCGGTGCCCGACGGGCAAAAAGAGGCATTTGCCGCCCAAATGAATACACTTCTGGCTTTGACCGAACCGATCCCGCTCGATAGGGTACCCCCATTGCTGCCCGGAAGACGTTACTCGGCAATAACCTTTGATGACGGATTTGAAAATGTAATCAACAATGCGGTGCCACAACTCGAGAAAAAAGGCATTCCCGCCACTGTCTTTTTAACGGTAAATTATCTTGGGCAAACCGCCGGATGGTGGCCGGCATCGGCGCCCGAACGGCTCGAGAGCATTGCTGACCCAAAGAGGTGGCGGCAGCTTCCGGGTGAACTGATAAGCATTGGTTCGCACTCACTCTCACATCCTTTTCTCACCGCTGTGAGCGAAACCGAAGCTAAACGGGAATTGTGCGAATCCCGTTTGGTATTGGAGGATTTATTTAAGCGCAGAGTCACGGTCTTCAGCTTTCCATATGGTGAATTCAGTGCCGAACTGGTCCGTTGGTGCCGTGACGCAGGGTACGAGCGCGTTTTTACAAGCCTGCCGGGCAATGCTTTTCGGAACATGGACGACTTCGTTTGCGGCCGGGTAAACGTCCGCCTCACGGACTGGGCTTGGGAGTTTCGTCTTAAAATATTGGGCGCCTACCGTTGGCTGCCCTTTGCAATCTCTTGGAAGCGGAGACTTAAAAAGCATTTATAATGACTGCCCTGAGATTGGCCAAGAGAAAGGAACTCTGGGTTCCCACCCTGCTGGGATGGGTGCTTATAGTCTTAACTGTTTTTGCGCTCATAACAATCTATATGAGAAACATCCATTCATTCCTCAGCGTCTCAAACCCTGTCCGGACTCAAATACTTGCCGTCGAAGAATGGATATCTCCTCGTGCGCTTGAAGGGGCGGCTTCCGAGTATACAAGTCACGACTATATTATCCTGGTAGTGATTGGTGACGAAAAACCCTGGGTTATTCCCATACTTGAGAAGTCCGGCGTCGACAAAAAACAGATAGTTCAAATTCCCGCCCCGACGCCGCAAAAAGACCGTACTTTCGCCTCGGCTGTCGCTCTTGATAACTGGCTTAAATCTTCGGGAATGTACGGTAAGGCCGTTAACATCTATAGCTCGGGGACCCATGGGCGCAGAAGCTGGATGCTGTTCCGTGAAGCATTAGGGACTGATTATCCGCTCGGAGTCATTTCATTCCAAAGCCCCGGTTATGATCCCAAGAGGTGGTGGAAATCCAGCGAAGGTTTCAGGTCGGTTATTTATGAAACCATTGCCTACGCTTATACTGAGTTTTTTTTCCTCCCCGTCAAGGCGCTGGAGTGATCCCGGACTCAGTTTCCATCTTGCCGCGTGCTGATGAAACCGGTAAGCTGTTATCCGGCATTGTCAGAATTCTGCAACATAGTTCCGGGGGAGATACAATGAACGCGGCTGATTTTTTCCGGGCGGATTTTCGCCAGCACCTCAGGGTGGTTGAAGATGCGATGCTGGGCCTAGAAATGGCATATCAACAATTGGCTCAAACATTGCTTGAGGTCTTTCGGCGGTCGGGCAAAGTAATCTTTTTTGGAAACGGAGGGAGCGCGGCCGACGCCCAACACCTGGCCACCGAGTTTATGGTTCGTTTCAATCTGAACCGAAAACCGTTTGCCGCAATAGCGCTCACTACCGACACATCCTGCCTGACTGCCATAGGCAACGACTTAGGGTTCGATCGCCTGTTCGAGCGGCAGATAGAGGCGTTGTGCTCTTCAAAGGATCTTGCGATTGGCATTTCAACCTCGGGGAACAGCGAGAATGTGATTCGGGGTCTGGTGGCTGCCAAAGAACTGGGCGCCATAACCGCGGCTTTCGGGGGAGGCGACGGCGGGCGAATAAAAGACCTGGTGGATCATGCCCTGATCGTGCCTTCAAAAGAAACCCCGCGCATACAAGAGGTTCACATCCTGTTGGGACATTCACTGTGCGGATTCGTAGAAGCGCAATTAGCGAATTAGGAGTTGCTGGCATGCATGCCAAAGTTTTGCCCGATTTCAGAAACCGCCGGATAATGGTGCTGGGGGATATAATGCTTGACCGCTACCTCATGGGCGAAGTCAATCGTATTTCACCCGAAGCTCCGGTTCCTGTCCTGCGCGTCAAAGAACGATTCGAAATGCCGGGAGGGGCAGGCAATGTGTGCAATAACCTTGTAAGTCTTGGGTGTTCAACCGTTCTTATCGGAGTTGTCGGTGAAGACAGCGAAGGCGAAAGGCTCGCAGAGCTGTGTGCCCGTAAAGGTATTGAAGGCCAGCTGGTCAAGGACCGTTTGCGGCCCACGATAACCAAAACCCGCATCATTGCCATGCATCAGCAATTGCTAAGGTTAGACGAGGAAGAGTCCCGGATTTTGCTGGATTCGACCAGGACTGAGTTGTTGACCAAGTTCGCGGAGTGTTTGTCCTCCTGCCAGGCAGTGATTCTATCCGACTATGGAAAAGGGATCCTGCAGACCCCGGATCTTTGCCAAACACTGATTTCGATGGCTAATGAAAAGGGAGTGCCGGTCCTTGTCGATCCAAAAGGGAAACAATGGGAGCGCTACCGCCGGGCAACCTGCATTACGCCGAATGCTGCCGAATTGGAGGCGACTGCCGAATCGACTATTGCAAGCGAGTTGCAACTCTCGAATGAGGCCGGGAGAATAAGGAAATTGCATGAGACCGAGTGGCTTCTCGTAACTCGGGGCTCAATGGGGATGTGCCTCTTTGGCCCTCAGGATGAGCATCACTGCATTCCCACTGTTGCGCGTCAGGTTTACGACGTCTCCGGCGCCGGCGACACAGTTATAGCAACACTCACTGCGTGTGTGGCCAGTGGTATTGCTTTTTTGGAGGCTGCCCGCATGGCTAATACGGCGGCCGGCATAGTTATCGGCAAACTGGGGACCCAACCTGTCACGGCGGCGGAGTTGGAAACTGCACTCATTCTTGAAGCCTCAGGAAATGGAAGTGTCCATGACGGTAAATTCAGATCTGCGGATGCAGCACAAATTCAGGTGCTCGCATGGCGAAGCAACGGAGAAAAGATCATTTTCACCAACGGGTGTTTCGACCTGCTTCATCCGGGACATATTCATCTTCTGCATCAGGCGCGCTCACTGGGGGATCGTCTGGTCATCGGGCTAAACAGCGATTCCTCTGTTCGGCGCCTCAAGGGGCCGGGCCGTCCGATCCTGCCTGAAAGCGACAGAGCTATTTTGTTGGGGGCTCTATCATGCGTGGATATGGTAGTGTCCTTCGATGAAGATACGCCGCTTGCCCTCATTGAAAGCCTTAAGCCTGATGTAATTGTCAAAGGCAGTGACTACACAATCGACCAGGTCGTCGGCAGGGAGAAGGTCGAGGGCTACGGAGGGCGCGTAGAATTGATTTCCGTACTGGCCGGTCACAGCACGACCAATATCAGCAAAACAATTCAGCGCAATGCGATAATCACTCAAGAAGAAGAGACAGCAGGAATTGAGGGATTGAGGGATTGAGGAATTATTTTTAATCCCTAACCCGGACAAGCCTGAACCAAAAAGATTCACCGGACGCAGAGAACGCCGAGAAAATAGATCTAGCAGATAAACATAAGTTACCGTTTTCTCAGCGATCTCTGCGTCTCTGCGGTGGAATTTGAAGGCTCGCAGAGATGGCTGAGAGCGCGCGGAGACGGTCACGAGGATTTTCTGCCATAAAGAGCACTAATTTCAGATTTAAGCGCCTAAATTCTAAAGGATAAAATATGACCAAGACCATTCTCGTTACCGGCGGCGCCGGGTTCATCGGGAGTAATTTCGTCCTGCGTGAAAGGATGAGGGATAATCGGGTCGTCAATCTCGACCTGCTCACTTACGCCGGAAACCTTTTGAACCTGGGAGAGCTTAACGACGACGCCGGCCACATTTTCGTTCAGGGAGACATACGCGACCGGGAACTGGTGCGGAAACTGCTCAAAGGATACCAACCGGATGCCGTGGTGAACTTTGCGGCCGAATCCCATGTGGACAGGTCGATTGATAGTCCTGAGAGCTTCGTGCAAACCAATATTGTCGGGACCTATCACCTGCTCGATGAAGCAAGGGAGTATTGGCAAAGGCTTGCGGCCGAGCGCCGCGACCGCTTTAGATTTCTTCACGTTTCGACCGATGAAGTCTACGGCTCTCTTGGGCCGCTGGAACCGGCGTTCACCGAAGATACCCCCTATTCACCGAACAGTCCTTATTCGGCGAGCAAGGCATCGAGCGATCACCTGGTCCGGGCGTACTTTCATACCTATGGGGTCCCGGCTCTGATCACCAATTGCTCGAACAATTACGGTCCGCGGCAGTTTCCCGAAAAGCTCGCGCCGCTCATGGTCCTCAATGCCATGCAAGGAAAGCCGCTGCCGATCTATGGTGACGGGCTCAACGTTCGTGATTGGCTCTTCGTCGATGACCACTGTGATGCGCTCAACCTGGCGCTCGAAAAAGGTAAACCGGGGGAGACTTACAATATCGGCGGACGCTGCGAAAAGACCAATCTGGAAATCGTGAACACCCTGTGCGCTCTTCTGGATGAGATGGCGCCCGATTCCGCCTATGTTCCGCATTGCAGTCTGATAACATTCGTAAAGGACCGCCCCGGGCACGACCGGCGCTATGCCATTGATTGTTCCAAGATATGCGGCGAATTGGGCTGGAGCCCCAAAGAGACATTCGAGTCGGGCATGCGGAAAACGATTCGTTGGTACCTGGATAACCCGCAGTGGGTGGATTCTATTAAAACGGGAGCTTACCGGGGCTGGATATTAAAACAGTACGGTTGAAGCATCCCACGCCACGAAGAGTCGGGGAATATTCCACACGACGACGCGAAAACGAGAATCTGATTGGATCGAGAACGAGGATGAATTAATGGATTTGGGTAAAGATACAGAGCGAAAAGGCTGCATCAAAGGGATAATCCTTGCCGGGGGTTCGGGCACCCGCCTCTACCCGATAACCAAGGCGGTCAGCAAACAGCTTCTGCCAATTTACGACAAGCCGATGGTTTACTATCCGCTTTCGGTCCTGATGCTTGCGGCGATCCGGGACATTCTTATCATCTCCACCCCTGATGATCTGCCCAGGTTCAAGACGCTGCTCGAAGATGGGTCCCAATGGGGCTTGCGCTTCTCCTATATGCAGCAGGACTATCCGGCCGGACTTGCCCACGCGTTCATCCTAGGCCGGGAATTTATCGGAACCGACAGGGTTTGCCTCATACTCGGGGACAATATCTTCTATGGACACGGCTTTCAGGAGATCGTCCGGCGCGCTGCCGCATTCGAATCGGGGGGGCTTGTGTTCGGCTATTATGTCAATGACCCGGAGCGGTACGGCGTGGTCGAATTTGACGGATCGGGCAAAGTTCTCGGCATCGAGGAGAAACCGGATCGGCCCAAGTCCAACTACGCAGTCCCCGGACTCTATTTCTTTGATAACAGGGTGGTCCAAATAGCTTCGGACCTTAAGCCTTCGGCGCGCGGCGAGCTGGAAATAGCCGACGTCGTAAACGCTTATCTCAAGTTGAATGAGCTTCAGGTGGAGTTGCTGGGAAGGGGATTTGCCTGGCTGGATACCGGCACGCACGAATCCCTGCTGGAGGCCTGCACTTTCGTGGAGACGATAGAAAAACGACAGGGCCTCAAGATTGCCTGTATCGAGGAAATCGCTTACCGCCTGGGCTATATCGATGATGCTCAACTGCAAAGGCTGGCCGTGCCTTTGATGAAAAACGGGTACGGCAAATATCTGGTCAAATTGCTGGGCTAAAAATATTGGTAGCCGGACCGTCTTGGCCTGGTTCTGAGGATATTCCAATGATTCGCCGCAGTAGTAGCATAACGCCGTTTGACCCCGTTGAATCTCGAATCGGGGACCGTCCCGACGACCGCGCCAGGCTATTCTCGTACTATTTTGCTTCACTTTTGACAGGCGTTTGTATTTTCGCAATACCGCTCAAAGATCTCCTGATGATGTCGTTGCATTCCGAACTCTACTCATACATACCGCTTATATTCCTTACCAGCGGTTATCTTCTGACGAGCGGCCGAAAAGAGATCTTCCAAAACCCTGCATACTCCACAGGTTATGGAGTATTGGTTTTGATTTTGAGCCTGGGCGCCGGTGTAGTTGGACTCAGGAGCGCCGTTTTTCTAGGGCCTAATGACTACCTGTGCGTCATGGCGTTTTCTTTCTGGCTCTTCCTCGTCGGGACCTTCATCCTCTGCTTCGGGATGCGCACTTTCACCAGGGCAATTTTTCCTCTGGCTCTGCTTCTGTTTACGATCCCCATGCCGGCTTTGCTTTTGGACAAAATTGTCAGCTCCCTGCAGGCGGCATCGTTTGCTTCGACGAGTTTGATTTTTCATTCACTGGGGTTCTTTCCGCTCGAAGAGGGGTCCGTGTTCAAGTTCCCGGAATTGGCGATCGAAGTGGCCAGGCAGTGCAGCGGAATCCGTTCCAGCACGGCGCTCGTTATCTTGAGCCTGTTGAGTGGTAATCTCTTTTTGCGCTCAAGCCTGAATCGATTTCTGCTGGTCATTTTCTCCATTTTTATCGCAATCTTTAAAAACGGGGTCAGAATTGCCGCTCTGGCGCTGGGTACGATCTACATTGACCCGAGAATCATATCGGGCCCAATCCACGAGGCCGGAGGAATCCCGGTCTTTATGCTGGGTTTTGCAATGCTTTCGACTGTTGTTGTGGTGATGAGGAAACTGGAAAAAAGAACGGAAAAAAGGCAGGCCTCCCCTACGACGGCATAGTAATGATATATTTTTTGAATGCCGTGCCACAGATTATGAAAAATACCGCAATAGAGAGGTAAGATATGGCAGTTTCTTTTCGGTCAAAATTGATCGTCATTTCAATACTGGTCGCCATGACGGCTTGCGGCGCCTCGCCGCAGGTGAAGAAGGCCAGGTACCTGGAAAGCGGCGATAAATTTTTTGCCGGAAAACAGTACAAGGAAGCCGTGATGGCGTACAGCAACGCCATGTCGATAGATGCTAACGACAAGAATATCTACTTGAAACTCGCAACGGTTTTCTCGGAGGTAGGAGATATCGGCCAGGCACTGTCCAATTTAAAGAAGGCAAGGGACATCGATCCCCGGGATATTGATATCAGGCTCAAGATGGCCCGGAATTTGGTCCTTGCCCGAAAGACTACGGAGGCCCGCCAGGAACTTGATTTCGTACTGGCCAGTGACGAAAGAAACCTGGATGCGCTGATTCTTCTGTCACAGATTGCTGCAAAGCCGGAGGACCTCGACGATGCTATTTCACGGCTCAAAGGCGTCCAGCCCGGTCCCTCGGATCTGCCCCATGTCCAGATGGCTCTTGGCATGGCTTATGGCAGAATGGGAGACTTTTCGAGTGCGGAGAATTATTTTTACGATGTGCTTAAGGGAAATAATCTCCCTGATGCCCATCTTGCTTTGGGCGATCTGGCAATGGCCAAGAAGGACTTTGCACAGGCGGAGCAGGAATACGAAGCTGCAGCCGAACTGGACCCGGATGGCTTCGTCCCACATTTGAAGCTGGCGGATTTCTATATCTTCAGGAAAAATTTCGACCAGGCCACACAGGTGCTAAAGACAATTCTCGAAAAGGCCCCGGATTCCGTTGAGGTCCTGCACCGGTTGGCCCGACTTGCGCTTGAAAACAACAATCCCGATGAATGTGAGAAATATCTGAACGTGGTTCTCCAGAAGAACCCGTCGGATTCCGAAGGACGAACAATCCATGCCCAGATGCTCCTCGCCCGGAATGAAACTGCCGGGGCGCAAGCCGAACTCGAGGAGATCGTCAAGGCCGTGCCCGATGTTGGCCTTACAAATTACTTGCTGAGCGTGGCCTATTTAAGAGGCGGGGACGTTTTCAAAGCCAGGAGCTCTTTGCAAAGGACCCTGGCCCTGGAGCCTAACTTCGTGCCGGCGATTTTGCTCCTTGCCGAAGCCGATGCGCGTTCCGGTTCGTTCCGGTCTGCAAATGACAGCTTGCGTAAGGTGCTTCAGAAAGATCCGGGTAACATCGAAGCCTACGTTCTTTTGCCGGAGGCGGCGAGGACTCCGGATGATATTGAAAGAGCCGGGAATCTTCTGGAAAGAGCGCTGCCCTTTTTTAGAGGAAACGTCAGATTCGATCTGGCCATGGGTATGCTCTACCTCAAAAAGGGTGATCTCGATAAAGCTGAAGATTTTATAAAGAAAGCCCTGGCGAGGGAGCCTGACTCAATGAACGCTCATATGCTGATGGGAGATTACTCTCTTAGAAAAAAAGATCTGCAAAGGGCCGAACAGGAGTACAAGAAGGCTGTTGAGCTTTCACCCACGGCTTCCATGACGCATATAAAACTTGCAGAATTCTACCTGATGGATAATCGTCTGGCCGAAGCAAAAAGAATCCTTTCGGAATCCATTGCAAAATCTCCCGATTTTCTGCCGGGATCTTTCTGCCTGGCGAGAATAGCTTTTGCGGAAAAAGATTATGACGGATCAATCAAATTACTTGACGGGATTTTGGAAAAAAATCCGGATTATGTCGATGCCCGGATATTGAAAGGAGAGGTAAATCTTACTCTGAAAAAAACCTCTGAAGCGGTGGATGACTTCCAGAAGGCTTTGAAAATCAGCCCGGATTCAGTAATGGCTCTGAACTTTATGGGCCTTGCCTATCTCCAGGAAGATAATATCGACAAAGCCAAGTCGTCCCTGAAAGAACTGGTCCGCCTGGACCCCGATCTTTACGATCCCAGGGTCAGGCTGGCTGAACTCGATCTGCGTTCCGGCGACTTCCAGGCCTCGGTTGACAATGTGGAGATCCTGCTCGAAAAGGGAGTGAAAGAACCTGTCCTTTACTTGCTGCTTGGCTCGGCGTACCTTGGCAAGAAGGAGCCGGCGAAGGCGGGAGACGCCCTCCTGAAATATCTGCAAAAAAATCCGGACGATACCCGCGGAAAATATTTGATGGGATTGGCGCTGCGCGATCAGGGAAAAAAGGCGGAAGCGGTCAAATATTTCGAAGACTCTCTCAATGCTTCTACCCCTATTATGGATTCTTTGACACAGATTGTCATGATTGAAATTGCGGAAAAGAAGAGCAATGCAGCCCTTGAGCGCATCACCAGGCAGATCGCGGTCTCGCCTGACAAGGCAGAATTGTATTTGCTCCTGGGCCGGGTTCACGTCGTGCGCAAAGAAATAGACCAGGCCGAATCAGCTTATCTGAAAGCAATCGATATAGATCCCGGCCTTGTTCCCGCCTTCACGGATCTTGCCGAAGTCTACGCCGTTACCAAAAAATTCGACAGGGCGCACGCCAAATTGGATGAAGTTATTAAGATAGACCCGAAAAACATTGGCGCTCTCATGCTCTCGGGAATTTTACACCAGCAGGAAAATGACATACCCGGGGCGCAGAAGGCCTTTGAGTCGGTGCTTGCGGTTAATCCAGGTTTTGCCTCTGCGGCAAATAACCTGGCCTATATCTACAGCGAATACCTTGGAGACAATGAAAAGGCCTTGAAGCTTGCGCAAACTGCAAGGGAAGGATTACCCGATGATCCCAATATAGCCGATACACTCGGGTGGGTGCTCTACAGGCAAAACAACTTCGAATGGGCGCTGACCTATTTGCAGGAAAGCGCCGCAAAGCTGCCCAACGACGCTGAAGTCCTGTATCATCTCGGAATGGCGCAATACCAGCTCGGCAACTATGATCAGGCAAAACAGACCCTGAACCGCGCGCTGAAAAAAGACGGCGATTTCAAGGGCGCCTCGGAAGCCAGGCGCGTGCTGGCAGAAATTGCAAAACAACCGCAAGCGCCTCACTGAGTTCGGGGTTCGCGGGTTGCGGGTCACGGATTCATGAGCCGATGGTCATGAAAAAGGAATAGTCGAGGGTTTCATAGCGAGTTGGAATTGGAGCCTTTCGGGGCAGGCGCGTGTCTGGACGGGGAATGAGGTGAACCTTATTCCCCGTTTTTTTTGCGTGGTGTGGGAGGGGAGTGATCCCGCCTCCAACCCAACACCACGGGGAATGGCCTCAACAGGAGCTTGTACTAATTTGCCTTCAAGATTGGGCGGGGATAAACCCCGCCCCACAAATAAATGGCCTTAAAGCAACAGCATTGAGGCTTTATGCCCTCCCGGAGTACCCGACTTGAACGCAAATCGGTATTGTTCATTGGTAATTCGTAATTTCTACTTGGCTTTTTAACCCGCGGATCCCGAACGTAGTGAGGCACTCACCTGGTCCTTGATTCGTTTTACATTTCCACGCCCCAGACCCTTCACTTCACATCCCAGTTCAAAATAGCGCTTTATTTCGCTGTTCGTAAGAATCCCAAAGCAATCTATCACTGCAACCGGCTTTTCGGTCATTGCCAGTAACTCGTCGGCTGACAGGCGCAGATAAGTTTCGTGCCGCACCGCAAGAACAACGGCGTCGGCCCCGCGAACGGCCTCATTCATATCTTTGCTGATGGTGAGATCCTTTAGGTTTTCCTGGTTTCGGAAAAATCTCGACCATGAAAGACCCGGTGCGGGAAAAGTATCCTGTTTCTCAAACTCCCACCAGTGTTTGACATAGGGATCGTGGACGGAAATATCCGCCCCCATTTCGGCAAGCTTTCTAACAAGCATCTCCGAGCCGCTGTAGCGGGTGTCCCCTACGTCTTCCCTGTAGGAGGCGCCAAAGATGGCTATCTTGCAGGCGGCCACGATTTTGCCCATATTCCGCAGAGCGTCACGGACCAGGCGAGCGACATGAAGCGCTCTTGTATCGTTTATGTCGATAGCCTGGGGCGTTATTTTGAAGATATCGTCCTCGAATCCAAGAAGCGTCTGGTAAGCCCAGATCCCGAGGCCCCCGTCCTTTGGCAGGCAGTAGCCTCCTATTCCGGGTCCAGGGAATATTATGTTTGAATGTGTCGGCCGAACCTTTATAGCTTCTATGACCTTTATCAGGTCCACGCCGTTGCGCTCGGCAAAGACGCTCCATTCATGAAGGAAAGCCAGAATAGTGGCGCGGTAGGAGTTCTCGATAACCTTGCAGGTTTCGCTCTCTATGGGTGTTTCCAGGACAGTCAGAGGATACTTCTCCACGTTTAGAACATCGGACAAAAAGGATTGCACCCTGAGCCTCGATTCCTCGTTGACCCCGCTGCACACTCTCCAGAAATCTCGGATTGAAGACACGTAATTCTTGCCCGGCATGACCCGCTCGAAGGAGTGGGCCAGCAAAGGTTCCGATCCAATTTCCCGGTTTTGGAAAGCCTTCTTGACTATCGGATATGCAACATACTGGGTAGTGCCGGGCGGCACTGTGGTTTCGATGAGAATCATGCATTCGGGGTCGATCTTCTCTCCTATTATCTTTAAACAATCCTCCAGGGCTGCAATGTCGGCGTGGCCCTGGCGAACGTTTCCAAGGGTATCCTTCTGATAGTCGCATTGAACGTCAACTATCACAACGTCTGCCAGTGAAAGTACCTCATAAGTATACGTAACAACGAGAGTCTTTTTTTCGTTAACGCATCGATCGATAATGATCCCCACTTCGGGATCTTCCGCCTCTACGGGCGAAATTCCCCGATTGAGATAATGAATCTTCCAAAAAGACCTGGAAGACGGTCTTTGCATTCCGATCACAAACTTGATCGGCTCACCCGTGGTTTTGTCCACTGAATCCGCTACTACCGCTGCCATAACAGCGCCAACGAATCCTACGCCCATTACTACCACGATCTGTCGCCCCAAGCTCCGCTGCTCATCGACAATTTTGGAGACTCTGGCGAACTCCGCATCATAGTCGGATTGTCTTGGAATCGGGAAAACCTCGCCAGCCGGGCATACGGAATAAAGACTGTCCGGAGATTCCATATCATGAGATATCTTTCGCATTTGCACCTGATCCTTTCCTGGACAACAAAAATCCTGACTAATAGATAGATCCGCTGGAGTTCAAAATCTTCCTGATATCGAGCCTGAACTTGTTTGCCTGTCCGCCGGACCGTTCCAAAGATTCATTGTCCGCGCCCGGGGGACGGAAAACTGCCGGGATTGTCTGTCGCCATCCCGATGGATTGTGCAAGAAACTGAGAGCCAGTTTATACGAATGTGTCCCGTTGTTCAACGGGATTTAAACACTCGAAGCAGTCGTCTACGCCTCGGCAAAGGCTTTGAAAAAGGTGTAGCAAAAGGTGCCGTCAGGTTCGGTCGTCCTGAACAGGTCGCGTATTCCCTTGTCGAAGGACTCCCGATCAATGATTGCCTCTGCAAGCGCTTTTTCCCGCACGCCCTCGATCATCGCATTGAAGGTGTTCCTGGTAAAGCCTTCGACGAGGTGGGGCTTGCTCGAATCAGTATATACCATGCGGGGCGAAACACGGCAGTTTGTGAAACCGGCCTTTGTCAGCAGGGGATAGAGTTCACGTCCGATCAGCGCATTGCCTCCTGCAAGCGCCTGTAGAGCGATCTGGCAGTTTATGGCTCGGTGAGCCTCCTGGCTCTCGGGATGGAAATAGACCGAACCGTGATCTCCTTCTATAACGGTGATCGTTCCGCCGGGTTTAAGGACGTTTTTTAGACATTTCAACCCTTCGACCGGATTTGAGAGATGTTCGAGCACAAAACAGACAAAAACATGGTCGAAGAAGCTGGTTTCAAAAGCAAGATCGAAGATGTCTCCCCGTTTTAAGGTTACATTGGTGATCCCGTTTGAATCCAGTTTCTCTCTGGCTTGGGCAAGGGATGCCTGCGACACGTCGATCGCCGTAATTTGGGCATCCGGACTGTTTTGCGCAAGCATGAGCGTTTGTGCTCCAACCCCGCATCCGGCTTCCAAAACTCGACTCGACTGCCCGCCGGATAGGATGTGTCCGAATGGAGAAGATCGGCCAGGGTTGAGGCCTGGTCTTGGAGCCGAACGCTTTCCCGCAAATTATAGCCGTGTATGTACGCTTCTCTCATCCGCAGCCTCCCTTCTTGTTGCCGCCGATCACATCGCCTTTGCCGCCGCCGGAGGCAGCGGCGAACACGGCCGGCGGTCCCACCGCCCGCGAATATAATTTTTGCGCTGCTTCCAGCGATTGGGGAGTGTCCACCCCTGAAACCTCTTCTTCGGCGGCAGTCGTCATTCCCGCCAGCAAGCCGTCTTTATCCATCATTTCAGCCAGATCCGTCAGGAAGTACTCTTTTATAGTCACCCACTCGCCGTTTTGCTGCTTGCTGACCTCGTGCGGTCTTTGCTCCATGAGGTCCATGTACTTTAGCAAAGTGGCCTTGCCGGCGGCATAGACTCCGGCGTTGCAGTACTTTAGCCTGCTCAGCCTCTCTTCAGGAAAGTCCTTCCAATATTTCCATTCCACTATCCCGGTTACCCGTTCGCTTTCAGCCTCTCTTCCGGGAAGTCCTTCCAATATTTCCATTCCACTATCCCGGTTACCCGTTCGCTTTCCATCTCGATCATGCCGTACTGTGCCCTGTCCTTGCTTTCGAACGCAAGGAGCCCCAGGTCATAGCGTTCCAGCAGGTCAAGAAGTCTGCAATAAGTAGCCGAACGGATGAGAGGGACATCTCCCATGGTGATGATCACCCGGTCGGCATCGGCAGAGGCGATAAAGGAGCGCGCCGCGAGCAGGGCGCCCCCTGTGCCGTTGGTAACCGGCTGGTCAATATAGGATATCCCCCGGCCCCGGGTGACGCGGCGCACCTCTTCTGCGTGATAGTTGACCACGATTGCCCTGGGGCCGGCCGGCAGATTGTCAAGGACTTCCATGATAAGGGGACGGGAACCCTCGTATAATGATTTCCCCGCAATCAGAGGCAGCAGTGTCTTGTTGCCTGCATACCCTTTCATTCGGCTGCCTCGTCCCGCGGCGAATATGATGCTCAAAACTGCGCTCATTTCTCCTCGCTTCAATTTTACCTGTCTATCAATTCCGGTGGGCTGTTGCGAGTCGCCTCAGCGGCCTTTTTCTTAAGCTCGTAATAGTGGGCAACAGCATTGCGATGCTCCTCGACGGTGACCGAAAAGTGGTGAGTACCGTCATTGTTGCTTACAAAGTACAGGAATGGGACCTTGTCGGGATAAAGGGCCGCCCTTATGGATTTTGCCCCCGGGCTGCAAATCGGTCCGGGCGGCAGTCCTTTGATGCGGTACGTATTATAGGGACTTCCTCTGCTCAGATGAGCGGCCGTAACCGGTCCGGAAAATCCCGGGATGTCGTAGACCGCCGTTGGGTCGCTCTGAAGCGGCATGTTGATCTTTAAACGGTTATAGAACACGCCGGAAATTATTGGACGCTCTGAATCCACTGCGGCCTCCTTTTCTATGATGGAAGCCAGGATCACGATTTGATGCAGGGACAGACCGAGTTCTTTGCCGCGTTGCCGCCATTCAGCGGGCAGGCGTTGCCAGAACCGTTTGACCATCGTCGTTGCGATATATGTGCTCGATACAGGCTTCTTGAATAGATAGGTGTCTGGGAAAAGATAACCCTCCAGCCCATTTGCATTAATTTCAAGCGATCTTGCAAGTTCGGCGTTTTCGGCGATCCGGATAATTTCATCCTGCGACGCGAGATCCTTCTGATCGAGAATCCTGGCCACATCCCATAAGGTAGAACCCTCGGGGAGGGTAACCGTATGGATTACCACCTTTCCATTTACAAGCTGATCGAGCACCTGTTGCGGGCCGTAAAGAGTCGAAAAAGCGTATTCGCCGGCTTGCAGCCGGTGAAGGGAATTCTCGAACCAGCACAGCAGGTAGAACGTGCGCGCATCACGGATGACTCCCTCGGATTCGAGCAGCCTGGCTACTGGCCAGGCGCCGGTTTTGGGAGGAATGAAAAACTGCCTCTTCTCCAGAGACGGTTTCGCCGGGAGGTGTAAAAAGAGCCAAAAATGGAAAGAACCCAGTACTGCCGCAACTGTGGTAAGACACGAAATGACGACAAGAAATCCGAAAACTGCCATGCAAAACTTCTTCAGCAGAGACATCCTAACCTCCGGCGTTGGATCTCATTTAACACAGGAGCCCAGGATTTGGCAATCCGGCCCTTCCATTCCGGGGGCCGCAAAAACGTTCAGGAAGCGAACGTGCAACATTTTTCACGCGAAGCCAGGCTAAGGCCGTCTTCCGAGGAGGAAAATTTTTCACGCGAAGCCGCGAAGGGAAAGCTTATTTTCCGCTCGGTCAACAGTACAGTTTGCAGTGTTTCTTTCATTTAGCTTTATTCTTTCTTCGCGCCTTCGCGTGAAACATTCCATTGTAAAAAGCTCTGGCCATGGTATATTTGATGGTTCGTTGGAATGTATTTTTACGGCCTGATCTATCCAAACGGTTCGCCGCAGGCGGACGGGCCTTGAGTTGATTTCCAACCCTTTGAAAGGGTTCGTATTCTCATGACCGGAGATCTCTACAGGGAGGCTGGAGTTGACCTCGACAAGGCAAACGAACTTGTTCGGCGCATAAGGCCGATAGTTCGTACGACTTATCGCGGAGGGGTCATAACCGATATTGGCGGTTTTGGGGGGCTATTTTCCCTCAATCTTCAGGATGTGAAAAACCCGGTGCTGGTTTCTTCCACAGATGGAGTGGGGACTAAACTCAAAATTGCGTTCATGTCCCAAAAACACGACACTGTTGGAATAGACCTTGTGGCAATGTGTGTCAACGATATCGTGGTTCAGGGCGCAAGGCCGCTTTTTTTCCTTGATTACCTCGCCATGGGGCGCATAGATCTCACTCTGGTCGAACAGCTTGTTACAGGGATCGCTGCCGGATGTAAAGTGGCAGGCTGTTCCCTGATCGGTGGAGAAACGGCGGAAATGCCCGATTTTTACCGGGAAAATGAATACGATATGGCCGGTTTCTCAGTCGGCCTCGTTGACAACTCTCAGATAATCGACGGTTCGACCATCCGGGTCGGGCATCGCATTATCGGATTGCCCTCCAGTGGTTTGCACTCGAACGGATATAGCCTTGCCCGGCGCATTATTTTCGACAAGCTGGGGTTAAAGCTCGACAGCTTCGTCCCTGAGCTAAACCGAACTGTCGCGGAGGAACTCCTGGAACCCACAACCATCTACGTCGATCCGGTCCTGCATCTTCTGCGCAAGTATCATGTTCATGGGATGGCTCACATAACAGGGGGCGGTCTCTACGATAATATTGAAAGAATTCTTCCCGGCGCCTGCAAGGCGCTCATACGGGAGGAGTCCTGGAAAGTGCCTCCCGTCTTCGACTTCCTTCGCGAAAAGGGCAATGTCCCGCCGGAGGAAATGAATCACGTATTCAATAACGGAATTGGTTTTGTGGTGGTAGTTGAACCTTCCGAAGCCGATGACATAGTGAGTTTTCTTGGTGCAATGCTTCAGGGAGTTCATATAATAGGAGACATTGTGCCCAGGGAACCCAACGCCGGGGCTGTCGAGATAGTGAGTCCCTGATGTTAATATCGTTGTTATTCCCGATATAGTCTGATATATAAAAATTTTGACCATCAGGAGCGTTTTTATTCTCCCCGTTCATATCATCACCCTTTTCCCTCGGGAGAGGTCAGGGGTGAGGGCGAAAGGATTCCGGAACAATGAGCAGAGTATGTGAATTCTGCGGCAAGACCCCTCATGTGGGCAACAATGTCAGCCACGCAAACAACAAGACCAAACGTCTGTGGTATCCCAATCTCCAGTCGGTGCGCCACGTCAATCGGGACGGCAGCGTCAAACGGGTGCGGGCCTGCACGCGCTGTATCCGCTCCGGGTTTGTTGTGAAGCCATAATAGCCAGTTAATCCCTCTTGGTTGCGAAATGTCTCGATCATCGATAACCGGTCCCGAAAAGACGACCCATTTTGGATATCTGACTATTCCTGAGAAGGAAAAAGTGGAATGGGTCCGCAGGCATTTCAATAGCGTTGCCCGCAAATACGATTATATGAATACCCTGTTGAGCTTGGGCATCCATTACCAATGGAAGCGGATGGCCGTGAGGATGATGAATCTTCGTCGCGGGGACCTTGTGCTCGACGTATGCGGCGGGACGGGAGATCTTTCGCGGATGGCGGTCGAGCGGGTGGCGCCATCGGGAAGCGTAGTGCTCTATGACATCAACTGGGAGATGATGGCGGCCGGGAGGTCAAAGACCTCATCTTCGCCTCACTCCGGGCTGGTTCGCTTCGTGCAAGGCGATGCTGAGAAAATAACTTTCCCTGACAATACCTTCAATGCCGCTATGGTTGGCTTCGGGATCAGAAATCTCACTCATTTTGAAAGAGGCTTCAGGGAAATGCACCGCGTCCTCAAAACCGGTGGGATTTTCATGTGCCTCGAATTTTCCGAACCGGTAACACCCTGGTTTCGCCGCCTCTACGATTTTTATTCTTTTTACATAATGCCGCTGGCAGGAAAGATCCTTGCCAACTGCCAGCCTGCCTACAGCTACCTTCCGGAGTCGATACGGATGTTTCCCAACCCCGACGAACTCAAAGCGATTCTTGAGCGGATAGGGTTTGGAGATGTTAGACACAAGAGGCTGACCGACGGGATTGCGGTCGTGCACTTGGGAAGAAAAATGGACTGAGACGATGAAGCTCAACTGGGCGGAGCTGCTGGTCGTCAATAACCCTTCCAGGGTTTTCCAGCAGAAACTTGAAATTGGCTGGATGAAAAGACATGCGAAGCTTCCTCCCGGCGGGTATTGCCTTGAAATAGGGTGCGGACGGGGAGCCGGAGCAGCGATAGTTGAAAGTCAATTTTCTCCGGGATTCCTTTGCGCTATGGACCTCGATCCTTCAATGATTCGGCGCGCTTTTGGCTATCTCGATCCAGGTGAGCTGCAAAATATCTCATTTTGTGTGGCCGATGCATTCAATTTACCTCATGCGGACGGCGCCTTTGATGCGGTGTTCGGCTTTGGGGTCCTTCACCATATTCCGGACTGGCAGGGAGCGCTTGATGAAATTGGGCGCGTGCTCAAACCCGGCGGGATTTACTTCCTCGAAGAACTCTATCCCTCACTTTATCAGAACTTCATAACCAGGCACATACTGTTGCATCCCACTGAAAATCGCTTCGATGGCAGGGAACTCCGGGAAGCGCTTTACAAGGCGGATTTTTCGGTGCAGGCTGCACTGGAGTTGAAGCTGGCAGGAATTCTGGCGGTCCTCAAAAAGGCCGATGTTCCGTCAGGACACCCAAAAACAATGCAAAGGCGGGCCAATCACCCCCTTTTCTAAAGCCCGTCTCTGACTCCGGTTCGTAAGGGGGGAAGAGGGATTTTATCCTGCCGCCGCCATAGGCAGAGGCGAACCCGGCCGGCGGTCCCACCGACTAAGGAGGGTCCTGTTATGAGAATAACAAGCCTTGTTTTTGTATTCTGTTTTGCCCTTGGCCTTTCAAACGGTCCGCCGGTGTTTGCCCAGGGCTCTGCTGCGGAGAGTCCGGGTTTAGAGTCTCCAAAGGGACCTCTGGCTGAGATGCCGGAAAAAATCTATGATTTTGGAGATTTGAGCCAAGGGAAGGAATACCTCCACAATTTTGTTGTCAAGAATATCGGAGACGCCCCCCTGGAGATAAAGAAAGTGATAAAGATCTGAGGGACCGAAGTTGGTCGGTTCGACCACACGATTGCTCCGGGCGGTGAGACAAAAATTCCGGTTAGCCTTAACCCTGAAGCCTGTAAAGACGGCGCCAAAAAATCTGTGCTTGTTTTGACAAATGACAAGAATAACTATTTCGTATTGAGTGTCATGGGACGTTCAAAATGAGTGGAAGGTGAAGAGTTATTGAAACATTACCGCAAAACCGGCCTTATCCTGTTTTTTGGCCTTACTGTTATAACCGTTTTGTCCTGCCTTCACACGACTCCTCAGGGTCCATTTGACGCCAGGGACTACACCCGTATTGCTGGAATGAGGGTTGAGTTTCATCCCTGGGAAGCGCTCTTCGAGCCGCTGGCGTCCCCATTTCTGATCCCGGCGGGGTCTCCGGATTTCCAGGTTTCGTGCGGCATCATGATAGTCTGGGTGTTATTGGCAGCAGCAGCGTGGGGCATGTTCGCCGAATTTCGCGCCGGGAGGCAAAATAGGTCTTTAAGGATTTGGCCTATTTTGCTTAAAGGAATCCGGAGCGCCCTCGTTACCGGTTCAACCCTGATGCTGATCATCTGTTTATTTGTGGCCGGCCGCATCCCGGGTTGGCGGCTTGTCGTTGACGACCCCGATCTGATCGTGGCCGATCTTCACTGCCACACCACAAAATCTCCCGACGCCCTGGTGACTTTGAAAACGAACCTCAAGTGGCATGCATCCTGCGGGTATAATGTGGCAGCGCTTACCGAACACAATCAGCTCTTTGCGCATGAAACTCTGATGGGGGCGGATTCATCTTTCGACCGGCTGCCGGCGTTCATCTCCGGCCTTGAGGCCCATACGGGTCCAAGGACTATGCTCCTGGGCCTTTGCCGGGACCCGCAGATCCCATTCGAAAAGCAGAAAGTGGATGAATACCCGGATAGATCGGCCTGGTTTTCAAATAAGATCCATGAGGAATGCGGAGGGGCCGTAATTGGTCTTACTTTGAAAAGACTGGCGCCGGGCGACATTGCCCGACTGGTTGATGACGGCGTGGACGGATTTGAGATCGCCAATTCCGGCCACCCGGAAATGGGGCCTGACCTCCGTAGAGAGGTGCTCGACACCTGCCGCGCCCGAGGCATTCCCCTGGTGGCTTCTACGGACTGGCACGGCTGGACTGGTATGAGCAGGGCCTGGACGGTTATAAGGGCGCCGGGGTCTTCGGCTCTTTCGCGATCGGAAAGGGCAAATCTGGTCATTCGCAAACTGAGGGAACACGACAGTGCGGACATCATTCCCGTGGTCGCCGGATATATGGGAGATGCCTCGCTTGCTCACTCGATTTTCTCGCCAATTGTCGAGACACTGCGGTATGCTCAGGAACTTTCGGCTGCCCGGGTTATTTCATGGTGGATCTGGACCTGGGCTATCTTTGCGCTGTGGGTGTTTCTCTACAGGATCGGCATAGCTCCGGGAGGTTTTCTGCTTGGTTTGCTGACCTGCGCCGTCGGGCTGGGCCTGATTGCGGCCGGTATATCCCTCATTGGACAAGGAATTGTTAGCGCCGCTTCATATCCGATCCACTTCGGACTCCTGCCGCTTGGTCTAGGAGCAGGCGTCCTCGGTTATTCAATCTTTAGCCTGGTCACCTTGTTAAGGTTACGGGGCGGCCTTCGGGGTCACGAGTCACCGCTCAGCGGGTCCTGAGTCAAGAAACTGAGGCCCGGCGGCCCTCAAACCCTAACGAAGTGAGGCATGGACTGGAATAAACGTTTTTTTCTTCTACTCATCTTTGCCACTTTATTTCGGCTTGTCTACCTGCTTGCAGCTCCTTTTGACCTGGTTGCCGACGAAGCCTATTACTGGGATTGGTCTCGCCAACTGGACTGGGGGTATTTCAGCAAACCGCCGATGGTGGCCTGGATCATAGCCCTTTTTTCCCGGACCCTCGGTTCAAGCCCGGTAACCGTGCGGCTGCCCGCAGTGTTGCTGGGCGCTGTTTCAACACTTGCGCTTTTCCTGCTTGCAAGACGCATGTATGACTCACGTACTGCATTCTGGGCGGCTGCGGCCGGGATGGCTTCACCCGGAGCGTCCGCTCTGGGCTTCATCATGACCATCGATGCGCCCTTTCTTTGTTTCTGGTCTGTCGCTCTTTATATGTTTTGGGTGGGATTGGAAAAAAAGGAAGGCTTTTCCCGGGAGTGGATCGGCCTGACGGCAGCCATTGGCCTCGGACTGCTCAGCAAACAGGTGATGGGCGCTTTCATTGTCTTTATGTTTGTTTTTGCAGTGGTGAGTAAAGCGGACCGGTATGTCCTGAAATCACCCAAGCTGTGGTTAGCTTCTTTACTGGGCCTTGCTGCCTTGATTCCTCCTCTTCTGTGGAACGCTCGTCACGGTTGGGCCACCCTTCACCACACTGCCGGGCATTTTATGAGGGGAAAGTCCTATCCCATCGCCACTTTCGTCGATTTTATCAGCGGGCAGATCGCCGTCATTTCGCCCGTGACCTGGTTGCTGTTTGCCCTTATTGCTGTATGGCTGCTCGTCCATTTCCGGTCCCTGAATCGTCGAGTGCTCTACCTGCTGAGCTTCAGTTTCGTACCGCTCAGCGCAGTCATTGCTCTTAGTTTGCGGCAGAGAATAGAACCCAACTGGCCCGCCGCCGTGTATCCGGCCGCAATGATCCTTCTAGCGGCCTGGGGTTGTGGAAACATCTCGGCCGGTTCCAGGCTCGATTCGTGGAGACCTTACTTCAAAAAAGGGGTGATTATCGGAGCTGTTATGGCGCTCCTTACCTATGCGTTTCCATTTTGGGGCCCCGCCGCGCCAGGCCCCTGGGCGGACAAGCTGCTCGACAGGCTGCAGGGTTGGGAGCAACTCGGCGTCGAAGCGGGCAGAGCGCTTGGAGCAGTACCTCACCCGCAAAGCACGTTTATACTGACCAACAATCGCCAGCTCACCTCGGAACTTGCCTTCTATGTGCCCGGGCAGCCCAAAGTCTACAATTGGCGCAATCCCGGCGCTCCGGAGAACCAGTACGATATGTGGGAAGGACCCAAAATCGGCTGGGACGCACTAATCATTCTCCCCGCAGGCGATTCATCGGCTCCCGCCGCCATTTCCAGTTGCTTCCAGGCCGTCAATCGTCTGGGAAACATTTCATCGGGGGCAGGGGGGGCGCATCGCTACAGCTTATACCTTGGGACTTCTCTGAAAAAATGGCCCGATGAATAACAATTGTTCTCAAATAGAAAAGCGAAGGCCACACATTAATGGGAAAGATGAATTTGCAAGCCAGAGAGGCTGTTCCGGCTGATCTCCTTTCCGGTGGGGGAGAGATGGGAACCCTCATGCGTTCGATGGATTGGTCGAAATCGTCAGTTGGTCCCATTGAATCCTGGCCGCAGACCCTCCTCACGGCTGTGAGTATCTGTCTTGGTTCTCGCCATCCCATAGCCATCTGGTGGGGCCCGGAACGCACCATGTTTTATAACGACGCCTACCGGCCGATGCTGGGCGAGAGCAAGCACCCGCAATTTCTTGGAGGCTCCGGCAAGGAGTGCTGGGCCGAGATTTGGGACATCATCGGTCCAATGATGGATCAGGTTATCGAAACCGGCGAAGCCACCTGGTCCGAGGACCTCTTTCTGCTGATGTTTCGCTACGGCTACCTGGATGAGACCTACTTCACTTTTTCGTATAGTCCCATCCCGGACGAGTCGGGTAGGCCCGGCGGTATCTTCAATGCTTGCACCGAAAGCACGGGACGTGTCTTGGGCGAGCGTCGAATGAAGACACTGCGTGAGATGGCGATTGAGGCGCGCACAGCTAACGAAGCCGCCCGGATTTGCGCCGAGATTCTCGGGCACAATCCTCACGATATTCCATTCGCTCTGATTTATCTCCTGGATGAAAACGGCAGGCAACTCCGGCTTGCCGGCCATGCGGGGTTGAAACCGGGGACCCCCGCCAGCCCGTTCACTGCGGATTTGGCGGAACCGGACACCCCCGGTTGGCCTCTGGGACAGGTGGCAGCAAACGGATACTCTGAGGTGGTCGATGATTTGACCTTATGGTTCGACTATCTGCCCGGGCAGCCTTGGGGCGAACCAGCTCGCCAGGCAATGATGCTCCCGTTAGCCCGCCCCGGCCGACAGCAGTCCACCGGAGTTCTGGTGCTCGGTATAAGTCCCCGGCGGGCATTTGATGATGACTACCAAGGATTTTTTAAGCTGGTATCAGGACACGTTGCTACCGCTGTGGCCAACGCCCGTACCTACGAAGAGGAACGGGAGCGTGCCGAAAGACTCGCTGAACTCGACCGTGCCAAGACTGTATTCTTCAGTAACGTCAGTCACGAGTTCCGCACGCCGCTGACTTTGATGATTGGAACGTTGGAGGAGGTTCTGGGCAAGAGTGAAGAGGATGTTCCTCAAGATATTCGTTCTTCACTGGCGGTTGCACATCGGAATTCACTGAGATTACTTAAGCTGGTGAACACTCTTCTTGACTTCTCCCGCATTGAATCCGGGCGAGTTCAAGCCAACTACGCGCCTACCGATCTTGCTTCGTTGACAGTTGAGCTTATCAGCCATTTCCAATCGGCTTGCGACGCTGCTGCTCTCAAACTCGTAGTGGATTGCCCCACTCTACCCGAACTCGTCTACGTAGATCGTGAGATGTGGGAAAAGATCGTGCTCAATCTCGTCTCCAACGCTTTAAAATTCACTTTCGAAGGACAGATCGAAGTCAGCTTGCGTGACGTAGATGGATACGCTCAGCTTACTGTCAGCGACACGGGCACTGGAATTTCCGAGCACGAATTACCGCACCTTTTCGAGCGGTTTTACCGTGTCGAGGGTGCGCGTGGTCGCAGTTATGAGGGTAGTGGTATCGGCCTGGCACTGGTTAACGACCTCGTGAGATTGCACGAAGGATCAATTTATGTCGAAAGTGAGATAGGGCGCGGTAGCACTTTCACAGTGCGTCTGCCACTCGGGGAAGACCACTTGCCCGAACACCGGCACGTCGATGGCGGCTTCGAGAGGCCGGTTGCATCAACGGGAACCCATGCAAATGCCTATCTTGAGGAGGCTCTCCTGTGGGTACCCGAAGCGAGGGGTTCATCGGCAGCAGAACCTGAAAACAGTTCTGGAGAATCCCGTGGTCATGTACTTGTCGCTGACGATAATACTGATATGCGCTCATACATCCGCCGTTTGCTCGAAGCAGCCAGGTATGAGGTGGAATCTGTAGCAGATGGCGAAGCTGCGCTCGCAGCATGTAGAACGGGGCTACCAGATTTGATCCTTACCGATGTTATGATGCCTGGAATGGACGGCTTTTCGCTTCTTAAACAGTTGCGTAGCCAAGAACATACTGCCGTGGTACCAATAATCATGATCTCCGCACGTGCAGGCGAGGAGGCACGGATTCAAGGACTGGATGCCGGTGCAGACGACTATCTCGTAAAACCATTCGGTGCTCGGGAACTGGTGGCGCGGGTTGATGGAGCGATCAGGCTCGCGCGTGTCCGTGATGAGTCTGCTCAGCGCGAGCGTCAAGTGTTGGCTGAGGCGAACACCGCCCTTGAGCGCAGCAATCAGGCCCTCCGGGATTTTGCCTCCATTGCCTCACATGATCTTCAGGAGCCTCTACGGAAAGTGAGTACCTTCGGGGTAATGCTCAAACAGAAATTCGGCTCCTCACTTGGAGAGCAGGGCAACAGCTACCTGGAGCGGGTACTCGATGCAAATCAGCGCATGCAATACCTGCTCACAGCCCTTCTGGAATATTCGCGACTTACGTCTAGAGCCGATCCCTTCGTAGAGGTGGAGCTTAAACAAATTATTCGTGAGGTTCTCTCCGACCTGGAGGTACTGGTCGAAAAGACGGGAGGAGAAGTACAGGTAGGAGACCTTACTGTTATCGAGGCCGATCCTACGCAGATGCGGCAGCTATTTCAAAACCTCATCGGGAATGCCCTAAAGTTCCACAGGGAGGGTGTAGCGCCGGTCATCAGAATACAGGGCGCCGCAACTGCTAATGGCGCGATGCAGATCGTGGTTGAAGATAATGGGATTGGTTTCGACGAGCAGTATCTCGAAAAGATTTTTGCCCCTTTTCAGAGGCTCCACGGCAAGAGCAGCCAGTACGAAGGGACCGGCATGGGCCTTGCCATCTGCAAAAAGATAGTCGAGAGGCACGGAGGGAGCATTACGGCCGGAAGTGAACCAGGAAAAGGTGCTACATTTATTATTACGCTTCCGCGCGCTGAGAACCTGCGAAAAAATGCTTCCAAATAGTCGATGTGTCTAATTGATTCCTCATTGCACCAGTGTGCGCAAGATGTCTTCCTTGCCGATGATCCCTGCCAGCTTCCCGCCTTCCACGACTGGAATTGTATGAAAACCCTTGTTGACCATGATAGAAGCTATTTCATCTACTTCCGTTTCGGGGCCGACTGTTACCGGATTGGGCGACATAGCGTCAGAGGCCTTCATAGCCGCTATTTTTTGCATTTCCTTCTCAGCCTTGCCGGGCGGATAAATTGGAATGAAGGCATCGAGAATTGTAAAAACCGATGGAATCGGAAGCTTCTTCTGCTCGGCTATCAGATCGCTTTGGCATATTATGCCCACCAACTGACCGTCACTATCGACGACCGGCACACCGTTAAAATGCATTTCGAGCAACAGCCTGGCAATTTTCGCCACCTCCGTTTCGGGGGTAACGGTGACAACCTCTCGCGTCATAATATCTTTGGCTTTGATCATGTGGGACTCCACGGGCATGAGGACTATTGCGTTGGGCGTGACGCCCGCCTTTTCCGGCTAAAGTAATGTAAGCATCTTCTCTTATTGAATGTCAAGAATACTGTTGAACATTGGCAGTTTCCACGCGAAGACGCGCAATTGAAATGAGAAATATTTCAGCCTATTGGCATCGATCCGCCCTACGAAAATTAGGTTTTTCCTTCGCGTCTTCGGGTCTTCGCGTGAAAAACAAACGAGCCTTCACATATTTGTGTCTTCGAGTGACAAAATCCCGCCATCCTCTGCGCCCTGCGCTCTGGACAGTTGGCATCACGCAGGGTATCATCATTTCAGCTCACCATGCATGTTCGCGGTTCAAATCTTCATAAGGGGAAACTATGATAATCGGTCTGGACGTGGGAGGGACCCATACAGACGCCGTGTTGATAGGGGGGGGACGCATTCTGCGCCATGCCAAGGTGGCGACTGACACCTGTAATCTCTTCGACTGCGTGTGGACCGGACTGGATATAGTAACTGCGGGTGTGCCGCCGAGCGCAATCCGGCGCGCTGTACTTAGCACGACTCTTACCACCAATGCCATTGCCGAAGGAAAGCTGGCGAAGACCGGTGTGGTCGTATCGGCAGGACCCGGCATCGACCCGGCCAATTTCCGAATCGGCGGCCATTATTATTGCGTAGCTGGATCTATCGACCATCGCGGCCGAGAGATCGAGCCTTTGCTGGAGCGGGAAATCGAAGAGATAGCCGAAAAATTTCTTGCCGAAGACGTCCGCCATGCTGCCGTGATATCAAAGTTTTCGGTACGAAATCCGAAGCACGAACATAAGATGGCGGAGATCCTGGCCCGGTCGTGCGAAACAGTTGTTATGGGTCATCATGTCTCCGCAAACCTGGATTTCCCCCGCCGGATAGCTACTGCGTGGCTCAACGCGGCTGTGCATCCCATTCACAGGCAGTTTTTCGAAGCGGTCAGGGATTCGCTTAAGAGGAAAGGTTTCGATATCCCCATGTTCGTGCTCAAGGCCGACGGGGGGACGATGAGTTTCGAAGCCTCGATCGACTTGCCCGGACACACGATCCTTTCCGGCCCGGCGGCAAGCGTAATGGGCGCTCTTCCATTTGCTTCACGGACCGGAGACACCCTGGTGATCGACATTGGGGGCACAACGGCCGACATGGCCGTACTGGTCGGACGGGCGCCGCTGTTGGAACTGCTTGGTGGCGAAATTGGAGGGCACAGGACACTAATTCGCTCGCTAAAGACCATGTCGATCGCACTGGGAGGTGACAGCGGCGTAAAAGTGGTGGAAGGCGAGCTTATGATCGGCCCCCAGCGCCACGGTCCGGCGATGGCCTACGGTGGTCCGTTTCCAACGCCGACCGACGCTCTTTTTGTCCTCGGAAAAGCGCTCAATGGTGACGCCGATGCGGCCCGGCGTGGCATGCAGCCCGTTGCGCACGGGCTGGGCATGTCGATTGACAAAGCGGCGGAGCGGGTTTTTGATTTGTGTTGCGAAAAGATAATTTCGGCAGCCCGTAAGATGATCGAAGAGATCAACAGTAAGCCTGTCTACACGGTGAAAGAACTGCTTTCGGGCTACAAGGTCAAACCCGTTGAAATCCTGGTGCTTGGGGGTCCGGCCCCTTACTTTGCTCCCCGTATTGAAGCGATTACCGGAATTCAGACGTGCGTGGCGCCGCAATGGCATGTGGCCAATGCAGTGGGTGCGGCCATGGCCAAAAATACAAGCGAAGTAAGCCTTTTCGCCGACACCGAAAGAGGTACGGCCCTGGCCCCCGAAGAAGAATTCAGCCGCCAGATCGGCAAGGATTTCGACCGGAAAGCTGCAATATCCTTGGCCCTGGAGTTGCTTAGGGATAAGTTTCTAAAAACGGGCGCCTCGGAATCCGAATTCGATCCGGAGGTAATCGAGAACATACAGTTCAGTATGGTCCGGGGCTTCTATACCTCGGGGCGAAACATTCGAGTGAAAGTCCAGACCAGGCCGGGGCTTATACCGGAATGCCAGGATATGGAGCAGTCAATGTTCAATCACTGCCCTCTACCGTCGGCGATTCGCCAGTCTACCACCGGGAACTGTTTTAATGACTTTTGACATCTTCAGGGAGAAAATGTTCTAATCTCCGGCCACTGACGACCGGCCGCTGGCCACTGCCTTTGGAGGACTGATGTATAAGTTCCTGAGAATGGGAAATTTCAGAATCGGCACCCGGTTGATGATCGGTTTTTTCCAGGTGATTCTGCTGGCCCTGGTCGTCGGTGTGGTTGCGCTATACCAGGTAAGAACACTGGGAGAGCTTCTCAAGGAGATACACGAGCATCCCCTGACTGTCGGATACACAGCGCGGGACATTCGCGGAGAAATCTATGCGGTACACGACCTGGTAAGGCAAATTCCTTTAACCGCAAGTCCGGCTGATCTCGATGAGTTGGAGCGCAGGATAAACGAGCTGGAAAAATCGGTTTACAAAGAGTTTGAAATTCTCCAGGCCAGATATCTTGGGAGCAAAGAGGATCTGGAGGATGCCCGGGTCACCTTCGCAGGCTGGAAAAAACTGCGTGACGAGCATTTCGGGATTGCCCGGACCGAAGGCAAGGAGAAGCTGGGCAATGCCTTCTATGTTGCAGAACAAAAGTACGCCGATGATGCCAGGGCAAAGATTCAGGCGGTTGTGGATTTTTCCGCCTGGAAGGCAAACGACTTCCTCCAGACCTCAAACGCAGAGGTAACCCATACCACATTTTTATTGATCGGCATTACCGGGTTGGTGGTGTTTCTCGGCTTTGCCGTTTCCTTTTTCATTACCCGCAGCATCACTCCTCCTCTCCAACTGATCGTTCGCAGGATGCGCGATATTGCAGGAGGCGATTTGAGCCATGATGTGGAGATAGATTCCAGGGACGAGATAGGTGAGCTTGCCGATTCGTTTCGAGAGATGCAGGCAAGTCTTCGAAAAAAGGCCGATGTGGCAGCGGCTATAGCGGCGGGTGATTTCAACCGGCCGGTTGAGGTCCGCAAAGAGGACGTGTTGGGAAACGCGATCCGGATAATGACTGAAAATCTGCAAAAGTCAAAGTCGCAAAGCGATCTTCAGGACTGGAACAAGACAGGTAAAAACGAACTCAACAGAATAATCGTCGGAGAATCGGACATAAACGTTCTATCCAGGGAAATTGTCGGCTTTCTGGCTCGATATCTCAACGCTCGGATAGGCACGCTCTATCTTGCCAATGACGACGGCGCTCTGGCTCTTTCCGGCAGCTATGCCTTTTCCAAGAGAAAGTCCCTTTGCTCGGTGATAGAACCGGGTGAAGGCCTGGTAGGTCAGGCGGCGGTTGAAAAAGAAATAATATCGATCACCAATATTCCGGAAGATTATATCCGAATCAACTCTTCCTTTGGCGACAGTCCGCCGCGCAATATAGTGGCCGTTCCGTGCCTTTTCGAAAACAGGGTCAAATGTGTGATCGAGCTTGGGGCCTTCGAGGAATTCCCGGACGAGAAACTTGATTTTTTGCGTGACGTATCAAACTCGATCGGGATCTGCTTTAACACCGTCCGGAATCAGTCCAGGCTCAAGGTCCTGCTCGATGAGACCCAGCGCCAGACAGCCCAGCTCCAGACCCAGGAAGAAGAGCTTCGGACGGCAAACGAGGAACTGGAAGAACAGACCAAATCGCTCAGGGAGTCCGAGGAAAAACTCAGGCAGCAACAGGAGGAGATGGAAGTTATAAACGAAGAGCTGCATGAGAAAAATGATTCACTCGAGAGGCAGAAACATGAAATAGGCTCCAAGAACGATGCTTTGGAAAATATTCGGCGGGAACTCGAAATCCGGGCACGGGAACTGGAGATAACCGGCAAATATAAATCAGAATTTCTGGCCAACATGTCCCACGAGCTGAGGACCCCCCTGAACAGCTTGCTTCTTCTTTCGCGCGATTTGGCCGAAAACACGAAGGACAATCTGCTCGCCGATCAGGTTGAGGCGGCAAAGGTGATTCAAAACAGCGGGATCGAGCTTCTGCGCCTGATAGACGAAATCCTCGATCTGTCAAAGATAGAATCGGGAAAGATGACCCTTGATATCGGGAGCGTTCGGCTTCGCGATCTTGCGGGGTATGTGGAAAGCAACTTCAGGCACTTTGCGGCGGAAAAGGAGCTGGACTTCCGGGTTGTAATGGATGACACGCTCCCCGAAAGCATCAGGACCGATGGGAGAAGGCTTGAGCAGATTTTGAAAAACCTCGTTTCCAATGCCCTGAAGTTCACCGATCAGGGGACTGTGACAGTTGAGTTCCACCGCCCGGAGGCAACGGTCAATTTGACACGAAGCGGTCTTGACAGGAGCAGGGCTTTGGCTGTTTCAGTCAAGGACACCGGTATAGGAATTTCCGAGGATAAACAGTTCAGAATATTTGAGGCCTTCCAGCAGGCGGAGGGCGGCACCAACAGGAAATACGGCGGGACAGGCCTTGGACTTTCCATATCCAGGGAACTGGCTAAGCTGCTGGGCGGTGAGATTGGGTTGGAAAGCCGCCCCGGTGAAGGGTCGATTTTCACACTTTACCTGCCGTTCGAACAGAGTGATGAAGGTGAAGGCGCCACTGCCGCACGGAGTTTCAAACCGGCGCCGATTCCAGCCGCCGGCTATCCCGTGACAGCCGCCGGGGGGCGGGAAGTGCTTCGAGTCACCGTGCACGACGACAGAGGCGAGCTGCAGGACGGGGATCGAACCATCCTGGTCATAGAAGACGATCCCGGTTTCGCTAAGATCCTCCTTGACCAGTGCCACTCCAAGGGGTTCAAAGCGCTGGTCTCCTCGACCGGGGAGACAGGCCTTTTGCTTGCGGAGAAATATCTTCCCGCCGCGGTCATCCTCGATATAAAGCTTCCCGGCATGACCGGCTGGTCGGTTTTGAATGCGTTGAAAGAAAATCCCGCCACCAGGCATATTCCGGTGCATGTAATGTCAATTGAAGAATCTTCGATAGACGCCATGAAAAAAGGGGCGATCGGGTTTCTCACCAAACCGGTCACCCGGGAGGAACTCGATGACGCCTTCAAAAAGATCGAAGGGGTAGTTGAAAAAAAGATAAAGGATTTGTTGCTCGTTGAAGACAACGCTCAACAGCGTTTTGGGATCATCAATCTTGTCTCGGATGCAGACGTGCACATCGTCGAAGTGGATAGCGGGGCGGGTGCGCTGGCCGCATT
>OMOE01000166.1:44559-55379 GCA_900290365.1 Syntrophobacter sp. SbD1
AGTGCACATCGTCGAAGTGGATAGCGGGGCGGGTGCGCTGGCCGCATTGCAGGCCGGGGATTTCGATTGCATGATCCTCGATCTGGGCCTGCCGGATATGACTGGGTTCGAGCTTTTGAACAGAATATGCGGTGAAAAGGGCATCTGTACGCCCCCGGTAATCGTCTACACCGGAAAGGAGCTTTCCAGGGAGCAGGAAGCTGAACTCCGAAAGCATGCTGAATCGATAATCATAAAAGGGGTCCGGTCCGAGGAGCGGCTTCTGGATGAAACAGCCCTTTTTCTTCATAAGACCATCAACTCGATGAACCCTCGGAAAAGAGACATGATCATCAACCTGCATGACCGGGACGCAATGCTTTCGGGCAAGACCGTCCTTCTGGTGGATGATGATATGAGAAACCTTTTCGCCCTCTCCAGGTTGCTTTCGGAAAAGGGGATGGGCGTCATAAAGGCCGAGGACGGGCACAAGGCGCTGGAGGCCCTGGAGAAAAACCCAGCCGTAGACCTGGTGATCCTCGACATCATGATGCCGGTCATGGACGGCTATGAGACGGCAAAACAGATTCGCGCGAGGCCCCGGTTCAGGGACCTGCCCATTATAGCGCTTACCGCCAAGGCGATGAAGGATGACCGCGACAAGTGTATCGCGGCAGGTGCAAGCGATTACCTGTCCAAACCCGTAGATGTCGAACGGCTGTTTTCGCTGCTGCGGGTGTGGCTCTATAAGAGATAAGCGATTCTGATATCATGCGCAAAGAAGAAATAGAGGATATTGAAATCAATCTGTTGCTCCAGGGGATCTACAGTCGTTACGGCCATGATTTCCGAAACTATGCCCGAGGATCGGTGAAAAGGCGTATTTTGAACTTCATGGCAAAGGTGGACCAAAAGACCGTGAGCGGGTTGATTTCCCTTGTGCTCCATGACGAAGCCTTTTTCGAAAAGTTCGTCCGCGAACTTTCAATCACTGTTTCCGAGATGTTTCGCGACCCCGAATTTTTCAAGCTTCTGCGAAACCAGGTGATCCCTTATCTTAAGACTCATCCTTTCATTAAAATATGGCATGCGGGGTGTGCAACCGGCGAGGAGGTCCATTCGCTGGCAATAGTGCTCAAGGAGGAAGGTTTTTACGAGCGGTCGACTATTTTCGCCACCGATTTCAACGATTCGGCGCTTATGAATGCCAGGGAGGGTATATATCCCATGGAGAGGATGCAGGAATTCACGGCCAACTACCAGCGCTCCGGCGGCACTGGACCCTTCGCCGGGTACTATCGCGCAGCTTACGGGGCCGCGATCTTCGACCCTTCTCTTAGAAAGAACATAGTTTTTGCCAATCACAATCTGGCGACCGACGGCGTATTCAGCGAAATGCACCTGGTAGTGTGTCGAAACGTGCTCATCTATTTTGATAGAAACCTCCAGAACCGGACCCTCAAACTCTTCAGGGACAGCCTCGCGCATGGGGGGGTGCTGGCCCTGGGCAGTAAGGAGGACTTGCAGTTCTCGGAGGTGGCGGGCGATTTCAAAATACTGGATGCAAAATGGAAAATTTACCAAAAAACGAGCATCTGAAATTTGATCTATATAAGGCAGTGGTTATAGGTGTTTCAGCCGGAGGATTAAATGCCTTGAAGCAGGTCCTGGCCCTGATGCCGGCCGGGTTCAAGCTGCCCGTCATAATAGTGCAGCACCTTCATCCGGACCAGGACCACTCCATGGTCGAGATCCTCGACAGGTGCTCTGCTCTGCGGGTGAAGGAAGCCGAGGAAAAAGAGCCGGTAGCCCCTGGCCTAGTATACCTGGCCCCTCCGAATTACCATCTGCTCATTGAGCTGGACGGGACCTTTTCACTTTCGATAGACGCAAAGGTGAATTTCTCCAGGCCTTCCATAGATGTTTTGTTCGAATCCGCCGCTGATGCATACTGCCCCGGGCTGATAGGGATCATTCTGACCGGGGCGAGCAGTGATGGGGCGGCAGGTTTGCGGCGCATAAAAGATGGCGGCGGGATGGCGATAGTCCAGGACCCTGCCGGGGCGGAGTATTCGATCATGCCCTCTGCAGCAATCGAGGCAACGGAAGTGGATTACATACTCGACTTGCAGGGAATCGGAAAGCTCCTGGCCGTTATAGGCCGGGAGAAGACCCGGGAACTGAAAACTCAAAACTGAAAAGAAATGAAATGGCCAAGATCCTCATTGTTGACGACAAGCCGAACAATCTCTTCGCGCTTGAAAACGTTCTAAACCGGCTTGACGTTGATATGATTAAGGCATCGAGCGGCAATGACGCTCTCAGGGCGACGCTCCATCATGAATTCGCGCTTGCGGTTCTGGACGTGCAAATGCCCGAAATGGACGGCTACGAACTGGCCCGTTTGCTTCGTCTGGACGAGCGGACCAGGCGTATTCCCATTATTTTCCTTTCCGCTGTTTATTCCGACGAGCCAAACATATTCCGGGGTTACGAGTCGGGTGGCGTGGATTTTCTGACAAAGCCATTCAACCCCGAGGTGCTCCTGTCAAAAGTCAGAATTTTTCTCGAACTCAACGAGCAAAAGCAAAAACTGGAGCAGTCGGTTCGCGAAGTTCTCCGAAAAAACGCCCTGATCGAGGGAACGGACAGGGTGCGCAGGGAAGCCATAGTACGTGATACGGAAGAGGAAGTTGCCGGGGCCTGCCTGGAGGTTGCCAGAGAACTTACGGCAAGCAGATACGGGATTATCTGTGAGATAACCGGTCGAGATCTGCCACACGATAATACAATGAGCGTTCCGGGCAGGATGCTTGCCTGCTACGGCCTGCACCTGTGCGGCACGCACATCGAACAGGCCCGGGTCAAAGTGCTTGAGGACCGGAAATCCTGCATTATCAATGAACCGGTCTCGCAGAAAATTCCCGAAGCGCATTCGTCCATAATGAACCTGCTGTGCGTACCCTTAAGTGATGGCGACAGGATCTTTGGAATGATCTGTCTTGCCGGCAGGGAGGGAGGCTATTCGGATTGCGATGCAGAGGTCATCGAGCCGCTCGCGGTGGCGCTGGTCGAAGCCCTGCTGCGCAAGCGGATGGAAAAGGATCTGCGAGACGCCCGCTGCGAGCTTGAGTCGCGCGTGCAGCTGCGCACCGAGGAGTTGGCATCCACAAATGAGGCGCTCAGGCTTCACATTGCAAGAGTGGAATCGATCAACCAGGAACTCCAGGAATTCGCATTCATCGCTTCACACGATCTCCAGGAGCCGCTGAGAAAGATCCGGACGTTTGGAGACATGCTCAAAAGGTCCAATGAGCACAGTTTGAGTGAGATCGGAAAAGACTACCTTCTGAGGATGGAAAATGCCGCCAAACGTATGCAGGACCTTATTCGCGACCTGCTCAAATACTCCAGGGTTGCGAGCGGGCCCGATTCGTGTGACACCAACCTGAACGCCGTTGCAGAAGAAGTGGCGCAGATATTCGAGGTGAGAATAAAACAGGCCGGAGGAAGGGTGGAGTTCTGCGATTTGCCTGAAATCGAGGCCGATCCCACACAGATGAAGCAGCTCTTTCAAAATTTGATTGGCAATGGATTAAAATTTCAGCAAAATATCGGCGTAAAGCCCCTGCTTAGAATCCGTGCCGAACCTCACGGCCCTGACAAGTGCCGAATCTTTTTTGAAGATAACGGCATCGGGTTCGATGAAATGTTTTTGGACCGCATATTTGCTCCTTTCAAGAGGCTGCACAACAAAAGTGAATATGCCGGTACCGGGATGGGGCTTGCGATCTGCCGCAAGATAGTCGAGCGCCATGGCGGGAGCATAACCGCGCAAAGTAGACCTGGAGAGGGTTCCGTATTCATGGTGACCCTGCCCTTGAAGCAAGTGGAAAAGCTAAAAGAATGATTGCATCCAAGATCAGGACCGGCCTCGTATTCTTCCCCGCNNCCTCTACACTCAGGACCAGGTGTTCGAGGAGGGCATTCTCGACATTGAAGGGATTGTCGAATTCAAACCCGACATTGCTTGCGTGGAAGACATTCAACGCGTCCACTTCTGCTGTCCGGATGAGCAGAGCGTTGTGACCCAATCCCACCTGATAAGCGCCGGAGGCGCGATGAAGATCGGCAAGGAGGTGCTCGAAAAAAATATCGAACGCGGTTTTGCCCTGGTTCGTCCCCCCGGCCATCATGCCATGAGGGTGGTGCACGGCGCTCGAGGCTTTTGCAACGTCAATATCGAAGCCATGATGATCGAATACCTTCGCCAGACCTACGGTGTAGGCCGCGTTGCAATCGTGGATACCGACTGCCACCATGGCGACGGAACCCAGGACATCTACTGGCACGACCCGGATACGCTCTTCATATCGATGCATCAGGACGGGCGCACTCTTTATCCCGGTTCCGGATTTCCATCGGAATATGGTGGTCCCACGGCAGCCGGAACGACGATCAATTTGCCGCTGCCTCCTCAGACTTGCGAAGAAGGGTTTCTCTATGTACTCGAAAATGCAATTCTGCCAATTTTGGAAGAATTCAAACCGGAACTGATCGTGAACTCCGCCGGTCAGGACAACCACTATTCAGATCCTATCACCGACATGCAATTCTGCGCGCATGGCTATGCTGAGCTAACGAGCCGCCTCAAGCCCCACATAGCGGTTCTCGAAGGCGGATATTCCATAGAAGGGGCCCTGCCATACGTGAACCTGGGGATCATCCTGGCAATGGCCGGACTCGATTACAGCGGTATTCGCGAACCTGACTACGACCCACGCAGACTGCGGCAGGCGCCCGAGATCACGCGGCTCATCCGCGGGATCGTAGACGAAGCGCTCCAAATTTGGAAAAAGGGTCCCGGAATTCGGGAAAACAACCGCAGAAAGGGAAAACTGTTCCAGCGGGACCGCCAGGTCTTCTACGATACGGACCAGATAGTCGAAAGTCAGCAGGAACAGATCCGCGCATGCCCTGATTGCAGCGGCCTTCTCACCATAGATTCGCAAACAGACGGCGGCCGCAGAATCTTTGCCGTCCACATACCGCGCAAAGCCTGCAAACAATGCAGGGAAGCAGGTTATAAAACATATGACTCCACTGATTTAAGAGGATATAATCGGATGTTTCTTCAGGATCGTAGTTCTGACAGGTATTTTTCGAGAAAATAGTCGATATAGGTATGAAACCTTTCTTTATAAAGAATTTGACTTCGGAGCAGCTTGAGGATTGGGTGCCCTCTGTGGGAGAGAAACCATTTCGCGCCCGCCAGCTCTTTAAGCATCTTTACGCCCGAAACGTCTCAGCCTGGAGTCAATGTACGGACCTGAGCCTTGCGTTTCGACAACAGCTTGAATCAGGTCCGGTCCTTAACTCTATTGCCGTTTCCAAGGTCGATGAAGCCCCTGATGGAACACGCAAGTACCTGTTTCGCCTCCACGACGGCAATTTCATCGAGTCGGTGCTCATTACGGACCCTCCGAGGTGTACGCTCTGTGTGTCCAGCCAGGTCGGGTGCGCACTGGGCTGTACGTTCTGTCTGACCGGAAGCATGGGGTTTAAACGCAATCTTGAAACTGCGGAAATTGTTGACCAGGTATGCCATGGACTTCGAGACCAGGAGCTTGGATCGCAAATAAACAGCCTGGTGTTCATGGGAATGGGAGAGCCGCTTGCAAACTATGACGAAGTGGTTCGCGCCATCCGCATTATAACGGACCCCAACGGGCTTATGTTCTCACACAGGCGTGTGACCCTGTCGACAGTGGGGCTTGTGCCTCAAATGAGGCTCCTGGGGATGGAAACGCCTGTCAATCTTGCTGTGAGTATCCACGCGGCCGATGATAAGCTAAGGGACCAACTCATGCCGATAAACAGGAAATATCCGTTGGCCGAGCTTATGCGGGCCTGCCGCGAATATCCGCTTCCGCCCAGAAAGCGTATCACCTTCGAATATATTCTGCTTGACGGAATAAATGACAGCCCGCGGCAGGCGAGGGACTTTGTACGGCTCCTCGAAGGCGTTCGGGCAAAGGTAAACCTTATCGCTTTCAATTCGCATCCGGGGTCGCCCTATAGGACCCCTTCCCTGGAAAGGATTCTTGGGTTTCAGGATGTATTGCGAAAAGCGAATCTAACTGCGATAATCCGCAAGAGCCGTGGAAATGAAATAAGTGCAGCTTGCGGCCAGCTTGCAGTGAGAGATTGAAGAAGGAATTAGGAATTAAAAAATAATAATTCCTGAATTCGTGAATTCGAACGCGTTTTTAACTCAAAACTCAAAACTGAAAACTACATGTCTTCCGGACCTGATTTTACCAAACAAAACGGGTTGATTCCCGTGATCGTCCAGAACTTTGAGACCGCAAAGGTGCTCATGCTGGCCTATATGAATGAACTCGCGTGGAACAAGACTATCGAAACCGGGAAAGCCCACTATTTTAGCAGGTCCAGGCAGAAGCTCTGGATGAAGGGCGAAGAATCCGGACACGTTCAGTTGGTGCGCGAGATTTTAATCGACTGCGACTCAGATACCATTCTGCTTAAGGTTGACCAGATAGGTGGGGCGGCTTGCCATACTGGTTTTGAGAGCTGCTTCCATCGAGCTTTCGTGGACGGCCGTTTTGAAGTGCGGGATGTTCGAGTCTTTGACCCCCGGGAGGTTTACAAGAAGTGAAACAGCTTACACTCGGCATTCCAAAGGGAAGTCTCCAGGAATCCACACTCAGGCTATTTCAGCAGTCAGGGTGGAAGATATCGCTTACCGACAGGAACTATTTTCCGGAGATCAACGATCCCTGCATCAATTGTTCGATCTGCCGCGCCCAGGAAATGTCGCGTTATGTTGAAAGCGGTACTTTCGATTTGGGACTCACCGGCCGCGATTGGATCATGGAAAACGACTCGAAAATCCATGTCGTAGCCGACCTGGTATACTCGAAAGTTAGCCAGCGGCCCGCAAGGTGGGTCCTTGCAGTGCCGATGGACTCCGCAATCAAAAGCGAAAAGGACCTGGAAGGCAGGAAGATCGCCACCGAACTGGTAAATTTTACCCGTAGATACTTCGACTCCAAGGGCATCAAAGTAGAAGTCGAGTTTTCCTGGGGCGCCACGGAGGCAAAAGTCATCTCCGGCCTTTGCGACGCCATTGTGGAGGTTACCGAAACAGGCTCGACGATGCGCGCCAACGGGCTCAGAATTATTGACGAGCTGATGCAGTCGAATACACAACTGATCGCAAATCTCGATTCATGGCGGGATACATGGAAACGAGAGAAAATAGAGCATATCTCGCTGCTGCTGCAAGGCGCGTTGCGCGCCGAAGGCCTGGTTGCGCTCAAAATGAATGTGCCAAAGGGGAAAATCGAAGAGATCATAGAGATCCTGCCAAGCTTGAATGCCCCGACGATTGCCCACCTGTATCTGTCTGACTGGCTTTCGGTCGAGACGGTCGTTTCGAGAAACCAGGTGCGTGAGCTTATACCGGATTTGATAAAAAGAGGCGCGGAAGGGATAATTGAGTATACCCTGAACAAGGTGATCTGAAGATGAAACCTGCTTCCTGCTTCTCGGTTCTTGTCTCGTGCTTCGCGCTTCTGATGATTTCAGGCTGCGCCACCGCCCCTGGCCATTCGGACAATTCGGCCGCCCACCTTCAGGATGTGGGCGAAAAATATCTTGCGGCAGGGGAGACGGCCGACGCGCTGAAATACCTCACTGAAGCGGAAGAGAAAAAGTCCGGCGATCCGACCATAGAGTATGATCTCGCACTTGCGTACGACCAGCGCCAGATGCCTGACAAAGCAGTTTTACATCTCGAAAAGGCTTTGCAAATTAAACCCAGCTACCCCGAAGCTCTCAATGCCATGGGCTCTATCTACGCCAAACGAGGGCAGCTCGAACCTGCACGTGCAGCATTCCAGAAGGCGCTCGACGACCCCTTCTACAAGACCCCACAGATTGCTGCATATAACCTTGGAAGACTCTATGAAAAAGAAGGCAATAGCCAAAGGGCGCTTCCCTACTACCAACAGGCTGCAAAGATAGATGAGCACTATGGTATGGCATGGTTTAGCATCGGGCGGGTAATGGAACAGTTACACAGGGACGATGAGGCCCGGCATGCATACGGAAATGCGGTCCACGAATCACCCGGCCTGGCCGAAGCCCAACTGCGCTTTGGCATTCTTAGCTACCAGGCGAGTGATCTTGATGCGGCCCTGGATTCGCTCAGCCGGGTCGGGAAAATTGCCCCCAATACCGATATGGCCGACGAAGCCAGAAGATACATAGAAAAGCTCAAGTCAGAGGCTGCCCGGACAAGGGGCCATGCTTCATCCCACGTATTTCGCGGCGAAGAAATGGAAATGAACTCCAACGATCAATCGCGGCGCGAGTTCACTGAAGAGGAACTCCCCCCGGGGGCTGTAAAGGCCGCTGCCGTCGACGAAAGCGCCCCGGCTCAAGCGGGCACGGCCAACGGTCTTGAATCGCAATCCTACCGGTATATGGTCGAGCTTGGCTCATTTGTGGACAAAGAGAAGGCCGAGCAGGTAAAAGCCAACCTCCTGGAAAAAGGCTATAGCGCAACCGTCAAATCCCGGAAGGACCAGGCGCTAGGAGAAATCTTCGTCATTCAGTTTGGGCCGGTCGCCAGCTTGTCCAAAGCCACCACGTTGATGACCCAACTCGGTGGCGAAATCGAGGGCCAACCGGTGATCGTTAAAGTGCCTGCACGATGATCTGCCGAAGACTGGAGCAAATGACCTCATTCATAGTCATGGACGTTCTGGAACGCGCCCGGGAAATGGAGCGAGCCGGAGAGTCGGTGATTCACCTCGAGGTCGGCGAGCCTGATTTCAAGACCCCGGAGGCCGTAAAGAACTCGGCGATAGAGGCCCTTCGCAGGGGCGATACTCATTATACGCACAGCCTTGGGACCCATGAACTGCGGGAGGCTATCTGCAGCTATTATGAGCGGACCTACGGGATCGGGAGCATTGATCCAGGCCGGGTGGTGGTAACAGCGGGCACCTCGCCCGCCTTTCTGGTGGCAATGAGCGCCTTTTTGGAGTGCGGGGACGAGGTGATTCTGTCCAATCCCCATTATGCCTGCCATCCGAATTTCGTGCGTTTTCTCGAAGCGGTCCCTAAAATGATCCCGGTCTATGAAGAAGACGGGTTCCAGTACAGGCCTGAATCCATCAAAGCCGCTCTTAGTCCGAGGACCAAAGCAATCCTTGTAAATTCGCCCGCGAACCCGACCGGCAACCTTCTCGATGCCGACCGGATGGCCCAAATCGCGGACTTTGGCAGGCTGATCCTCAGCGATGAGATTTATCATGGTCTCGTCTATGAGGGCCGCGCGCGCTCGGCGCTGGAATTTACTGAAAACTGCATCGTCTTCAACGGCTTTTCCAAGCTTTTCGCCATGACCGGATGGCGGCTCGGATACCTGATAGCGCCCCTGCATATGATCCGCCCGATACAAAAAATGGTGCAGAACTTCTTTATCTGCGCAAATTCCGTTGCCCAGGCCGCGGGCTGTACCGCCCTCACGGACCCGTCGGTGGCCGAGGATATCGCGAAAATGCGCGAAACCTACAATCAGCGCAGGATATATATGATAGCGCGGTTGCGGGAGATCGGATTCGGTATAACCGTTGAGCCGACGGGGGCTTTCTACGTCTTTGCCAATGCGCGGCGGTTTACCGGCGATTCATATTCCTTCGCGTTCGAAATCCTGGAGAAGGCAAAAGTCGGTATAACGCCCGGAGTGGATTTTGGATCGAACGCCGAAGGTTACGTCCGCTTCAGCTATGCCAATTCGCTGGAGAACATCAGGGAAGGGCTTGATAGAATAGAATGCTATCTAAAGGGATTATAACGTCGGCCGAATTTATCAAATCCGCCACTCTGCCCGAGCAGTATCCGCCGGATGAACTGCCCGAAGTGGCCTTTGCCGGCCGTTCAAACGTGGGCAAATCCGCACTCGTCAACTGCCTTGTCCAGCGCAAAAAACTGGTCCGGACAAGCCGCACCCCCGGTCGTACTCAGCTTATCAACTTTTTTAAAATAAATGACAGTTTCCTGTTCGTCGACCTTCCTGGATATGGGTATGCGAAGGTATCCCAAAGCCTGCGCGCAACCTGGGGGCCGATGGTCGAAACTTATCTCGATACCCGCGCGAGCCTCCGGGGAATTGTCCAGATAATGGATTTGCGCCATTCGCCCACCCCCGATGACATAAGCCTCTGGTCCTGGCTGAAAGATAAAAAAATCCCGGCGATCCCGGTTCTGACCAAGGCCGATAAGCTTTCCCGGACAAAATGGGGCCCCCTCGCCCAAGCCGCCGGACGAATTCTCGGAATAGCTCCCGCCGATTTCATTATCTTTTCAGCGGAAACCCGGCAGGGCAGAGACGAATTGCTCGGCAAAATCAATGAACTAATGAACTAATCAGGAATTTCGAAAAAAGAATGGGAAAACTTTAAGGCTGGTGTTGGCGTCACATTCCGGCTCAATATGTGAGCCTTTCATACCAATTTGCGTTCAAGAGCGGGCGGGGATAAACCCCGCCCCTACGGCACAGTCAGGCGGTGCTTTTGTAGGGAGGGCTTTATGCCCTCCCGAAGACCCAATTTGAACACAATTCCGCATCAGGTATTTTGGTTCTCCCTCAACGTGATAATGAATGTCGAACCGGCCCCCGGGGCGCTCTTGGCAGTAATGCTCCCGCCATGCCGTTCGACTATTTTCCTGCATATTGCAAGCCCCATTCCTGTTCCTTCGTACGGGCTGCTCTTCCCATGAAGCCTCTGGAAGGGGGTGAAGATCTT
>OMOE01000165.1 GCA_900290365.1 Syntrophobacter sp. SbD1
TCAGAAGATCATGGCAGGCTACGATTTCACTTACAAGGTGGGGTTCTCCGAACGCTTACCTTTAAACGTCGCTGATAGCCCTCCCCAGCCCCCTGTTCTTTTCCTTTTGCCCACTCCTTTTTCGGACGACCGCCCCCCCCATCCTCAGTCCTGAATTCCGTCCTGAGAGGCCCGGGGGTTAACCATTCCTAATTCCTAATTCCTAATTCCTAATTGCTCTTTTGCCTCTTGTGGTTGCCTTTCCTATTACCGCTTCTGGTTGCCGCTTCTCGTTGCCGTTTGGCCCCGCCAAATCTCTCATGGTAAAATTCTGATCGTTGCGATTTGGAGGTCTGCGATTTGGTCTTTGCTGACCACTGACCACTGCGAAGCCGTTTCCGTTTGGCAAACTGAAATTTCGCATTGTAAAATCTAGGTTCAGGATTCGGGAATAAAGGGTTTTGGTTCACTCTTTGCTCACAGTTAATGGGCTGCTCATTGCCCATTGATTCTTTGAAAACCGCATTAAGGTCGTTATTCGCGCGACCGGCATTTCATGCAACTCGGCCCGGACGGAGTACAAGTGCGTTCCCAATTGATTTTATTCATTCACCCGTGTTTATTTGATTTCTATCCGTTTGTAATCCCCCTTTTGTGGTTCGCTGTTAACACGCTGTTATTGAACGCATAAAATCGAAAATGATCAATAAAATTAGCTGGGTGGAGAATCAGCCATCAAAATATCCTTGTATTTTCAGCGTCTGCAGTGGGATTAGCTGTTTTTTCTCCGCTGTTCATCCTTAACGGCATTGGGTCGGACCCAATGCTGTTAACTTTAGATTTGAATGCTTTTTTGGTCACGAAGAGCACGAAGGATACGCGAAATGCACGAAGGGAAATCTTTGCTAGAGTTGCACTCCATAAATTCTTAGATATTTACGGTTTGACATGACGAGGAATTTTCGTCATTCCGGCGAAAGTCGGAATCCAGAGTGTTTATCGAGAGTTGCAGGCTAGAAGGGACTGGACCCCGGCCTTCGCCGGGGTGACGACTGATACCGGCGGAATATCGAGTAACTTACGAAACGCAACACTATGGATCTTGTATGAGAAAGGTTTTCGTGTGCTTTCTCTTCTTCGTGTCCGACCAATACTTTTTAGATTCGAAAGGCCACAAAGGTGCTTATCCAGATTGGTTTTCTTCGTGAATCTTCGTGGCTCCTTCGTGTTCTTCGTGACCCCGGCGGCCCTTCCTGACCGTTCCAAACGCTAGTCCCACGAAGGGGCAGGAGAACGATGGCGGAAAAGGACCCTTTCCGGATGGAAACTACTCTAATGTAAATCGCCTTCCCAAACACGGGTGGGACTGCTAAAATCTCACTTGCTCAATCCCGTCTCCATCAGTGTCGTTTTTCGCTACAAACTGCGCTCTTTTCGCTAACCGGGCAGCAGATCAAAACGGACGAGATATGGACCATGTTCAAGTCGCCGGCAGTCGGTTCAGTGGAACAATCGAATACATTCGATTGATTGATCTGGTTCAGGTTTCCTGCCTTGCCAAAATGAGCCATATAATCAAAGTTGATTCCCCCGGACAAACCGGCTGCGTCTATTTAGACTCCGGAAATGTCGTTCACGTAGAATCGGGCGACAAAATTGGGGAGGAAGGGTTTTTCGAACTGCTCCAGTGGGAGAGCGGCCGTTTTGAAACACTACCCCTTCCTGAGGAAGTGACCGTTTCAATAAACCGGCCATGGGAATATCTACTCATACAGGCGATTAACCTTTCAAAGGAAAAAGGGACCGGAGAAGAGGGAGCCCCCTCAGCGCAAAGCCTGTCGCATAGCTTTTGGGGTAAAATAAATGAAATCGGTTTGACCGACCTTGTTCAGTTGGCCTGCCTCGACAGCGTCGACCGCGTCATTGAGATTAGCTCCGAGACACTTACGGGAACAATTCACATCCGAGGCGGACAGGTTGGTCATGCACAAACCGGCGGCCTTATGGGCCGGGAAGCATTCTTCAAGATCCTGACGGCCGACAGCGGAAGCTTCGTGACACTTCCCGGTTCTATCGAAGGGGATGTCACGATCAGCGTGCCATGGGAGCACCTGCTCATCGAAGCCATGCGCTTTCTTGATGAAGCTTCGGGGGTAATCGACAAAGAACAAGTCGAAAATAGAGCCGAAACCCTGCTGCAAAAGATTCAGAAAAAGAAAATGGCAGAAAAAATCCGGCTTGCGATGACTGCGGATAAGGAAACCCGGACCATATTGATGCGGGACAGTAATCGCATGATTCAAGTCGCTGTAATTTCCAATCCAAAGATAACCGACAGTGAAGTGGCGGCCATAGCCCATTCCAGGCAGGTTGATGACGAGGTCCTGCGCAGGATTGCTGCCGATAAGGAATGGATAAGACTCTATCCCATTCGTCTGGCTCTTGCATCAAATCCCAAAACCCCGGTCGCCATTGCCAGAAAACTGGTCCCAACCCTCAACCGCCAGGATCTGAAAAACATCTCCAGCAACAAGTCGATATCGACTGTGGTGGCAAACGAGGCCCGTAAGCTCTCTCCAAAATAATTCACGATAGAAACGACAGGCAACCCCTCTCATATTTCGGTTCGGCATACTATACTTTTTAACCCGCAACTCGCAAACTACGAACGAAGTGTGGCACTCTGTTCAATGCGAAGCTATATTTACGATGCAACCGTCAGGGCGCGATTTCGTGGAGGTTTATTTGTTCTTGAATGATGTCCGGAATTTGTTCGCCCTTTCCATTGTATTTGGATTGTATTTTCAATAAAACAAGGTCTCAGGCCATTGGTTTCGAACAGTGTGTCTTTAAAAACCGTATAAAGGTAAGCCGGTGAATTACGGACAGGGAACACCCGAACGGGAGCTTTTTCATTCGTAATTCTTAATTCCTAATTGCCCTTTTTGACCCATAACCTTTTTTTGTTATTTCACTTTTGCCTTCATTGCCCGCGACCCAAACGAAGTGAGGCTTAGAGCTGAAAACTCAAACAGATACCACGTGCCACCTGTGCGGTCTTCCGGCGGGAAGCTCCAATATCTCACAGCCCGTTGCGGGCCGGATGGTAAACTTTTGCTGTCCAGGCTGCATGTATGTCTTTCAGATTCTCTACAATAGCCCCGGGGGGGTCCCTGAGGACTACCGAAACACTGAGCTTTACAAAGCTTGTGTCACAGCGGGCCTTATTCCATCGGGTGACGCCGAAAAAATGGCGAATGAGAGAGAGAAGAGCCCTCCGCTATCCCGGCAGGCCTCACCACCTCATCACTCATCACTCATCACTCCTCACTCCTCACTCCTCACTCCTCACTCCTCACTCCTCACTCCTCACGCTTCACAAACCGCCATTGAGGAAGGACTCTCGCAGGAACTTTCCATCAGGATTGAAGGAATGTGGTGCGTCGCCTGTTCGTGGCTGATCGAACAGCTTGTGCGCAAAATGGACGGTGTGCTGAGCGCCGGAATCTACTTTTTTTCCGATATCGCCCAAATAAAGTACATGCCCCACCTCGTTCAGCCCCAAGCCATAATAGAGAATATCTCTCGGCTGGGCTACAAGGCCTCTTCGGTCGAATCCGCCCCCGATTCGGACCAAAGCAGAAGCCTGGTCGTCAGACTGGGGATTTCCGCGATCCTCAGCATGAACATAATGATGATCTCGTTTGCTCTGTGGGCCGGTTTTTTTGAACAGGTCGGACAAGAGGGGGCGGCCCTTTTTTCCTATACACTTTGGGTTATCGCCACACCGGTCGTCTTCTTTGGCGGTTGGCCAATTCTGCGCAGGGCTTTCCTGGGGGTCCGTCACCGCACGGCCACAATGGACGCGCTTGTAGCGATCAGCGTGCTTTCGGCCTATTTTTACAGCGTTGCAGCGATGTTGCGGGGGAGTCTCCACGTATATTTCGATACAGCCTCGATGCTCGTAACGCTCATTTTGCTCGGCAGATTCATTGAGCTCCGGGCAAAGGAGAAGGTATCCCATACGATCACCGCGCTTTTTCACGCAGCGAGAGGGAAGGTGCGAATCTTAAAAGACGGCAGGCAAATCTGGACTCCATCCGGTAACGTTTCCAGAGGAGATTTGTTCCTGGTGTTTCCCGGAGAACGTGTTCCGGTCGACGGGCGTATCTTGTCCGGTGAGGCCGTTATGGACGAATCCATAATAAGCGGGGAATCCCGGCCGGTAAGCAAGGGACCCGGGGCCGACGTTTCCGCCGGGTCGCTGTTGCTCAATGGAGAAGCCAGGTTTGAAGCGGACCGTCCGGGGAGTGAGAGTTCCCTTAGCCAGATAATTACGCTTATCCAGGAAGCGCTTTCCACCAAAAACAGCTTCGAGCTGTTCGCAGACCGCATCATGCGATTCCTGGTCCCTGCCGTGCTGGCGCTCGCCGTTTTCATCCTCATCTTTCTTCTGATTTCTTCTGTTCCGGCGGACGAAGCTCTCCTGCGCATGCTGACGGTACTCGTCATAACGTGCCCCTGCGCTCTCGGAATAGCCACTCCTCTTGCCAGGGTGGCCGCAATCGCCAGGGCGCGCGCCTCCGGCATACTGATCCGAAACCCTGTCGCCCTCGAACGCGCCGACCGCATAGACGTGATGATTTTCGATAAAACCGGGACCCTGACTGAAGGCAGCTACACTTTGCGCCATACTGTGACTCCGGACTCAAATGCGGCAGACGCTCTGCGGCGGGTCGCCTCAGCGGAGGTCAAATCGGATCATTTCCTGGCCCGTGAGATCGTCAAGGCTGCACGCCTTCAGTCTTTGGAACTCGAAGAGGTCCTCTCTTTCGAACCGCGGGAGGGGCTTGGGATAATAGCCCGGACCAACTCCGGCGAGGTGATCGCCGGCTCGGGGAAATTGATGCTGAACCAGGGACTCGAATTTTCCGATGAGCTTCGCGGCCGGGCGCACGCTTTTGAGGCCGATGGCTCGACAATCGTCTTCTTCGCCTGGGAAGGTTTGGTCAGAGGGTTTTTTGTCTTTGGAGACAGGCTCAGGGAAAACGCAACCGAAATCATATCCCGGCTCCGCTCGGAGGGCATATCCGTATGGGTGGTCTCCGGAGATTCGGAGGAAACCACGCGCACGATCGCGCTGCAGGCTGGGGCGGACAACTTCGCCGGTCAAAAGCGGCCGCAGGATAAAGTAAAAATAATTGAAGAGCTCCATGCCCAAGGGAAACGAGTCGCAATGGCCGGTGACGGAATAAACGATGCGGCGGCGCTCGCTTGCGCGGACTTTGGAATAACTCTCGGACCAGGCGCAAATCTTATCCGGGAATGTTCCGACGCCGCAATCCTGGGGGATGACCTGCTAAAAATAGGCGAACTGATCGAACTTTCTCGCTTTTCTTTCAAAATCACCAGACAGAATCTCTTCTTTTCCTTCCTTTATAACATCCTTGGGATTCCAATTGCCGCCGCCGGCATCTTAAATCCGCTAATCGCCGCCTTCGCTATGTTTGCCAGCAGTGTATCAGTCATTTGGAATGCTTCCAGGATTTCCAGGTTCAAAATCGCAAGCCAAGATTGACACCAGACCGAATCGAATTTAACTTGCGACCTAGAAATAAGTTGCGAGTTCAATCTGTTAAGAATAATCGAGGAATGGTTACGATATAGTGAGGAGCATAAAATGAACAAAAAAATCTTCAGCCTGTCTCTGTTCGCCATAGCTTTGGCCGGGCTGTTCCTTTTTGCGGCGCCCAACGGTTCGATAGCCGCCAGCGACAACTACAATAATACATTCAGCGGCTCAATCAATCATTTCGGGGTCGATGAGGCATACAACGGCGGGGCGCTTGCCGGCAGGGACTATGACCGGCCTTCGAAACCGGACTTTCAATCCTACGGTCTGCATGGTGATTGGGAACCGGGAGGGATGTAGAAATATCGGAATTAGATAGTCTCCATCCTTGAAGGGGTCCTTTTCCGCCCCCCGTAGGGGGAGCTACAAAGGTGGGCGCGATAAGATCGCGCCCACCAAAATCGATTCTGCGATCAAGCCCCTCCGAGATGCTCCCGAACCCGCTCATAACTACAGAATTTGGTTGTCCAATTCGCACAATCTGGAATATAAGTGATTTTTCGGTCCGCTTTGGGCTCGGCATACGTGCCGCCAGCGGCGTTTCTTCATATACAAGAGCGGTCTCCAATTTCGTTTACCCGCCTTTCCGGGTAATGATCCGCACTCCACTGCATCTCCTTGTTCATCTCTTCACCCTTTACGCTGCCCTGATCATCCACTTTGGCTGTTGTTTCCACACTGCACTGGTCCGATCGAAGAAATAGTTGCCCAGGGCTTCACTTGCAGACCGGATGTTTCGACCAGAATTCGCCGGTGGTCCTGGAGGGGGAGGCAATCGTTGCGCCCCTCTCGCACCTCAAATGAATTGCTCAAGCAGAAAGCAAAGGAGAATAGATGATGAAAAAGACGTTCTGGGTGGTTTTTTTCGTCCTGGTTTTTGCCTCGACTGCAATTGCCGCAGACACGATCAAGATCGGGGCCATGTATCCATTGTCCGGCAGGGCGGCCGATCTAGGGATCGCCTGCCAGCAGGGAGCCGATTTGGCGGTGAAAGAAATCAACGCCAAGGGGGGTGTTCTTGGCAAAAAGCTCGAACTGATCTCCGCCGACAGCAAGGCAAACACGCAGGAAGCTGTCGCGATTTCCAACAGGTACATCCAAAAAGACGGCGTTAATTTTCTTTTCGGCGAGGTGAGTTCGGCTGCGGTCCTCGCGATCGGGCAAGTCGCCAAGCAGGAAAAAGTGATCTACATGGCGACCGTGGCATCGACCGATACGGCCACCAAGGAGAAATGGAACCGTTACACGTTCCGTTCCGGGACGTGCAATTCACAGGAAGCCAATTCGCTGGCGCTCTACACGCCGAAGAACCTGGTCAAGTTCTACAACATCGGCCCCGACTATGAGTACGGCCGGACCATGTGGAGCCTCTACAAGACGAGAATCTCACAGGTAAATCCGAAGGCCGAGTTTATCGGCGAGCAGTGGCCAAAGCTTTTCGAGCCCGATTACACCCCGTATATCAATGCAATTCTTGCCGCGAAACCGGATGCCGTTTACTGCAGCCTCTGGGGCGGAGACCTCGCAGCCTTTATCAAGCAGGCAAAGCCTTACGGGCTGTTCGAAAAAATGAAATGGGTTATCCCCGTCGGAGGGGACCAGACCGTCATGAAGGCCCTGGGACAGGAGACGCCCGTCGGCCTGATCACAGATTCGCGCTACTATTTCTACTGGCCGGATACGCCCCGCAACAAGCAATTCGTAAAAGACTACCTGGCAGCCTATAAAGATTACCCGAGCACCGGGTCTGGTGAAGGGTACGACGGCATTTACTTCCTGGCAACGGCCATGGAGAATGCCAAGTCAACAGACACGGAAAAGGTGGTGGCCGCGTTGGAGGGATTGACTATCGATCTTCCGAGAGGAAAGGCGACGCTGCGCAAAGAGGATCACCAGCTCCTGTGCGATTTCATGGTGGGCGAGACGATATTCGACAAGGCTTATCCTTTCGCCATTGTCGGCAATCAACGCGTCTTTCCGGGGGATCAGGTGCTCTATACGCTGGATGAATGGAAAAAGGCGCAGACCGAAAACAAGTAGCCTTTAAGGCGGTAGCGAGTAGCGGGAAGCGAGAATTTCTCCCCGCTCCTTGCTCCTCGCTTCTTGCTACTGTCAAGAAAGTCTTTATGGACGTTTCATTTCTCACGGTTCAGATATTGAGCGCTTTGCGCGAGGCGGCCTTCCTCTTTCTCATTTCTTCCGGGCTGACCCTGGTTTTCGGAGTGCTGAATATCCTCAATTTCGCCCACGGCTCGTTGTACATGCTGGGCGCTTATTTCATTTTCTGGATAACGGTCCACATAGCCGGCCCCCAGGTCTTCTTCCTTGCGCTTTTTGCGGCGCCCCTGGGGGTCGCCCTGATCGCGATGTTGATCGAGATGGGGCTCCTTAGGAGGATCTACATCCAGGAAGAAATCTATCAGTTGCTGCTGACCTACTCTCTTGTGCTGATAATAGACGATCTGGCCAAGATTGTCTTCGGCGCGGGATATAAATCTGTCTCAAAACCCGAATTCCTTTCCGGATCGGTCTCTTTTCTCGGAGGTATTGTCCCGGTCTACACTATCCTGGTGCTGACCATGGCGCCCGCTCTTGCGGTCGGTATGTGGTATCTGCTCTGCAGGACCAGGTTCGGCAAGGTGGTCCGGGCGACTTCCTCGGACCGCGAGATGGCGGACGCGCTCGGCATAAACATGAATAGGCTTTTCACCCTCGTTTTCGGTTTCGGGGCGATGCTCGCCGGTTTTGCAGGCGCTCTTGCGGCGCCGGTTCGAACGGTTTTCCCGGGCGTTGGGACTGAAATCATCATCGCGTCCTTCGTGGTCGTAGTGATCGGCGGGCTCGGGAGCCTGTGGGGGGCACTCATCGGCTCCCTTCTGATCGGGGTCCTCGAGACGGTTGGGATAATCGTTTTCCCCGAATTCGAAATGGGTCTGATTTACCTGCTGATGGTGGTGGTCCTTATCATAAGACCTTGGGGTCTTTTTGGAAAACCCTTAAAGATCAAGACCCTCGCGGAAAAAAACCTGGGCATGGAAGCCCAGGAGATTTCTCCCGTGCATTATTCCACCCACCCTGCCCTGCGGTATGCACTGCTCGTCGCGCTCATGATCCTGCCGCTGTTCGTGGGTCGCTACTACCAGTATCTTCTAAGCCAGATTTTCGTGGCCGCTCTGATGGCCGTGGCGTTCAATCTACTGCTCGGCACGACGGGGCTTTTGTCCTTCGGCCAGGCTGCCTTCTTCGGCGTGGGCGCATACACCGTGGGGTTGCTTCTCACCAAGGCGGGGGTAGGACTTTTGCCGGCTCTCGCCCTTTGTTTGCTTGCTTCCGCCGCTGCTGCGGGAGTGATCGGGTTTTTTTGCACCCACCTCACCGGGGTCCATTTCGCCATGCTCACGCTTGCCTTCGGGCAGCTTATCTTCGCGGTGGCCTTCAAGTGGTACAGCTTTACAGGGGGCGACAACGGCATCCAGGGCATTCCGGTAAATCCGATCTCGTTGGGATCTTTTTTCTCCCTGGATATCGGCTCGACAAAAGGTATGTACTATTTCATACTCGTGATCGTATGGATGTCGGTGGCGCTTCTGCGCCGCATGCGTTGTTCGCCGTACGGGGCCACCCTTAAGGCGATCCGCGAAAACGGGCAGCGCGCCGCTTATCTCGGGCTCAACGTCAGATTCTATCAATGGACGGCGTTCGTGATAGCGGGAGCATTCACCGGCCTGGCCGGCGGCCTTTACGCGATCATGTCGAGGTCGATCTCCCCCGAGATCATCAACTGGACCAAGTCGGCCGAGCCGGTGCTCATGACGATCATCGGCGGCATCTATACCTTCGCCGGACCCGCCGTTGGAGCCGCTGTATATGTCGTTTTGAACGAGTATAGCGTCGCCTGGACCGAACACTGGTCGCTCGTGCTTGGCACGGTGCTCCTGGCCCTTGTCTTGCTTCTTCCAGGAGGAGTGGTCGGCGCCTTTAACCAGAGAGCCAGGCAATTACTGGTCAAAATCAGATGGATAAGACATTGGGCTTTCTCGAAGTCAACAAAATCACAAAGTCCTTTGGCGGCCTCACGGCCCTCCAAGACGTATGTTTCTCAGTAGCCAAAGGAGAGATCCGGGCGATCATCGGACCCAACGGGGCCGGGAAATCCACGCTTTTTAACGTAATGACCGGGTTGCTCGCCCCGGATTCGGGACAGGTGGTTTTCAACGGCGACAGGATTTCCGGCCTTTCCCCTTACCGGATCATCCGCAAGGGGATCGGGCGCTCTTTTCAGATCACCAACATCTTTCCCCGCATGTCGGTTTTCGAAAACGTGCAGGTGGCCCTTTTCGCCCAGCACCGCAAGAGCGCCAACTCTTTTTCGGCTGCCCGCAGATTCGGGGGAATCGAGGAGGAGACCCTTTCCATCCTCGGCCACGTGGGCCTCGCCGAAAGAACCGATGCATCGGCATCCGTACTTTCCCACGGCGACCAGAAGAGGCTCGAGATCGCTATATCGCTTGCATCCAGGCCCACGCTCCTCATGCTTGACGAGCCGACCGCCGGGATGTCCCTGTTCGAGAGCCGCGAAACCGTTGAGTTGCTCAAAGAAATCTCCAGGGCGCAGAATATAACCCTGATCTTCACCGAGCACGACATGAATATTGTCTTCGGCATCTCACAAAAAATCACTGTGCTGCAGCAGGGCACGGTAATCGCGGACGGAACGCCCGAGCAAATCAGGACAAACCCGGTGGTGAAAAGAGCTTACCTGGGTGATGAAATCAGGGAATGAAGGAGCAGGAATTAAGGGATTGAGGATTTATTTTTAATTCCTGAATTCCTAAATTGAGGTCAAAGATCATGTCCTTACTGGAACTCAAAACCGTAAATACTTTCTACGGGCGAAGCCACATACTTTTCGACCTGTCGTTCTCGGTTGACGAGGGCGAAGTGGTGAGCCTGATCGGTAGAAACGGGGCCGGGAAAAGCACGACGTTCCGGTCGATTATCGGGCTGACCGCGCCGCTTTCGGGCGAGGTGGCGTTTCGGGGCTTGCGCCTGAACGGCCTCAGGCCCTATCAAATCTGCCGGAAGGGAATCGGCTTTGTCCCGGAGGACAGGCGGTGCTTTCCGGACCTGAGCGTTCGGGAAAACCTGGAGGTGGTCGCAAGGAGGGGAAAAGGGGCTGGCTCTCCATGGACGATCGACAAGGTCTATTCGATTTTCCCGCGCTTGAGGGAGCGCGAAAAAAACCTTGGGTCCCAGCTATCGGGGGGCGAGCAACAGATGCTCACCATCGGCCGCACGCTAATGACCAACCCCGCGCTTCTGCTGCTCGACGAACCCTCTGAGGGACTTGCACCCCTGATCGTGAAAACCCTTGCGGAGATGATCCTGGAGATCCGCAGGGAGGGGGTAACTGTGCTTCTGGCAGAACAAAACCTCCATTTCTGCGCAANNAGGGTGGCACAATAATGGAAAATCAGGATTATTTCGATTTTACTGATGGGTTGTTCTCGGTTTCGGACATATTCGACAAACCCGAAGCCATGAAGGGTGTTCGGGTGGTCGAGCTGTGCACCCGGGTTTTCGGGCCGGTAACCGCCGACCTGCTGGGCGACTTCGGCGCAGAAGTGATCAAAATAGAGCTTCCAGGGGTCGGAGACCTGATGCGCTATGTCGCCCCCCGAGGTTTTTTCTGGCAAAACATGTCCCCGGCTTTCGTGCACATGAATCATAATAAGTATCACATCGGAATAGATATTCGAAAGCCCGAAGGCGGCGAACTGCTCAGGCGGCTCGTGCGAATGTCGGATATCCTGGTCGAGAATTTCCGCCCCGGGACGATGGACAAGTGGGGGGTGGGGTACCGGGAGCTCAAAGAGGTTAACCCGGGCCTGATCTATCAGGCAAACAGCGGTTTCGGCCAATGGAGTAGCCAGAGGGACAGACCCTCTTATGACGCGACCTCCCAGGCCATGAGCGGGTTTTCGGCGATTACGGGGTTCCTGGGCAGGGCCCCGCTCAAGACAGGGGTCTGGATCGGCGACTGCACGGGGGCCATGTTTTCCGTCCTGGGCATCCTCACCGCCCTCTATTACAGGAGAAAGACCGGAAAGGGACAGATTATCGATGTCTCCCAGGGTGAGAGCCTGGTCCGCTGCCTCGACTGGACATGGCTCTACCTGACCCGCTACGGCAAGGACCGCGCTCCGAACGGCAATCGCGACATGGCCATTTCCCCTTCGGCAGTTTTGCGCTGCAAGGACGGGTTTATCGGTGTCGCCGCCGTAAACGACCGGCAGTTCCAGGGACTGTGCACGGCGATGAACCGGCCTGAAATGGCGAAGGACGAACGCTTCGCGACGTTCTCATCCAGAGTCGGCGAAGAAAACGCAGAAGCCCTGCATCGCATCCTGTCGGACTGGGCGGCTTCCATGACCATGGAGGATATCGAAAAGCTGGCCGAAATCCACGGATTTGCCGCACATCGCGTCACCAACGCCAGGGACCATTATCATGACGAGCACCTTAAGAGGCGGGGAGCTGTCTGTGATTTTGAAGATCCGCTCTACGGCAACGTCGTTGAATACGGACCAGGACCGAAGCTTTCGGCAAGCCCCGGCCGCATGCGCTCGATAGCCAAGCCCGTCGGGTTCCACAACGACTACGTATTTAGAGATCTGCTCGGCCTGAGCACGGAAGAGATCGAAGAACTCGAAGAAAAGAAGGTCATCGGCCGGTGGGACGATCGAGTAGGGGCCAAACCCCCAGACGACTGGAAAAGCAGTTGTTAGTTGTCGGTTTTGAGTTAACTAAATACTCAAAACTCAAAACTCAGACACGAGGATATTATGAGTGATTCCAAGAAAATGTCGTGGTTCGAATGGTCACGGGAAAATACCGGCCCTCAGCATGCCTCAGAGAAGCCGGAAGCACTGAGTGATTTGCTGGTGCTCGATCTTAGCCATGAGAGCATGAGCGGCCTGGTATGCTCCTCCATCCTGGCGGAGATGGGCGCAAGAGTGATACGTATCGAACCGCCGCAGGGAGATCCCGCAAGGCGCTTCAGCCCCTTCGGCGTTCTCCACCAGGATACGGGGCTTGGATATCTCGCCGAGGGCAGAAACAAGTACCACATTACCCTGAACATAGAGGACCCGAAAGGCCGCAAGATATTCAAGTCCCTGGCAAAGCGCGCCGACATCGTCATCGAGACCTTTCAGCCCGGCTTCATGGACGGCTTGGAAATCGGGTACAGGCAACTCAAAGAGATGAACGAGCGCCTAATATACGCCGGCCTGTCCACCTACGGCCACTTCGGACCTTTGGCCTCAAAGCGGCGGCCCGGTTCGGAAATCTCCAACCAGGCGTACTCGGGCCTTATACAGGTTAATGGCGAACCGGAGGGGGATGAGCAATCCGAACACGGGGTCCCCACAAAGGTAGGAAGCTGGTACGGCTGGTACGCCGAGGGGCTTTTCGGGGCATACGGCATCCTGCTTGCCCTGAACTTCCGCGAGGACTCCGGGAAGGGCCAGTTCGTGGACGTTTCAGGCGCCGAATGCATAATGAAATTCATCGACTACAACCTCAACTGGTTCCACATGGAAGGCCGGGTGAAGGAGCGGCTGGGCAACTTCGATCTGGCCGTGTTCCCTTATACCTATATCAGGTGCAAGGACGGATACACCTTCCTCGCCGCTTACAACGACGAGGCTTTCGCCACGCTCATGGAAATAATCGGCTCACCCGAACTTGCCAAAGACCAGCGGTTTTCCTCCTTTATGAACAGAACCTCCAGGGAAAACGAAGAGGCGCTGCAGAGAATTCTCGAGCAATGGAGCACGCGGTATTCGGTCGACGAGGTAATCGACCGGGTGCAGGAGGTCATTTCCACAAAAGGAGGCAGGGCCGCTGCGGTGGTTACGGGAAAGGTGCTCAGGCCTTCCGAATCCATCCAGCAGCAGGACTGGTGGGATCGTGGAGTGTTCAGGAAAATCAACGATCCGTCTTACGGGGAACTCACCCTGCAGGGACCCGTCTGGAACATGAGCGAGACGCCGCCCCGCCTCAAATGGGTGTGCCGCCCGGTCGGCGCCGACAATCAGTTCATTTACCACCAGTATCTCGGATTGGGCGGCAACGAACTAAAAAGGCTAGGCACGGAAGGGGTGATATAGGTCGTGGGACCGCCGGCCGGGTTCGCCACTCAAACCTTTGGCGGCGGCATGAAAAGGCGGTGGGACCGCCAAGGCGAAAATTCGTTGTCCAATTCGCGCGATCTGGAATATAACGCAGCACGCACAACTACTGCTCCAGGTGGAAACGGACTGGCAATGATTCACATAATACGAGTTGAGAACAGGTTGGACTCGATCGACTGGTCGAAACTGCGCCCTTTCAGGTGGGTCCCGATTGCTTTGGCGGCCGTTTATGTCATCGGGGTCTGGATTCAGATAATCCACCGGCCTCAAGGTGATTTCAGGATCCACTTCGAGCTTGGAAGCCGGCTGGCCGGGGGACATTTTATATATAACGACAACCTCGATTTCGTATACCCGCCCTTCTGGGCACTGGTCCACGCTCCACTTCATTTTTTAAGCCTGCATGCCGCCCAGATAATCGTCTATCCTTTGGCCCCTGCCGCCATTGCGTTGCTGATCGAAATCCTGCGGCGGCTAACGGAACAGAGCCTCCCGCTTTCACCGGACGCCTCCTTTTGGTCCACAACGCTTGCCATCCTGCTTGGAAGCCTTTGTTTGGGGCGTGACCTCCCCGAGGTTGGAGTCAATACGGCCCTGGTCGCAATGTCCTGGTTGTCTGTTTACTTCTGGTCAAAGGAGCGCGACATTACCGGCGGGGTTGTGCTTGGTATGGCGGCAGCCATGAAGTGTACGCCCCTTCTCTTTGTCGCCTGGTTCATACTCAAACGGCAATGGAAAATCGCTGCAACAGCATGCGCCGCCTTTGTGTTGTTCACTTTGAGTCCGATCCTGGTGAGCGGTCCAAGTCAATACGTCCGCATGATGGATACCTGGATTTCCGGGGTGGTAAGGGGATTGAGCGACCCCGATCCATCGCACGGCCCATTAGGAGAGGAAAAGGTTGAAAACCTATCGCTTCGACCCGCTCTGGCCCGCTACCTGATGCACCTGCCATACGGTCATGGGGGCAGGCCCGAGACATCGGATAACCCCAGTGTACCCAACGATCCCCCCAGTCCGTACTATTGTCAGTTCCTGAATTTGCCTGCTTCCCAGGCAGGAATAGTGGTCCGCTTTCTTATGGGGTCGCTCTTCCTTTGGATGATCTGGCTGATGCGTCACAAGCCGGTGGACCGCGGTTCCATCGAAACAGTCCGGGAATGCGCCGCCGTATCGCTCCTGATTCTGCTCTTCTCACCAATCACCTGGGTTCAGCATGCAGTCGGAGTGCTTCCCGCACTCTATCTGATATGCCGGTCCACTTTCGCCGGCTTTAGCCTTTCGCGATGGCAAACTGCCGCCATGGGGTTTTTCACGCTTTTCTGCCTGATAATGTCGAGGTTTTTTTTCGGACGGGATTTTATAAAACTTGTTAATTCCTACCGAGTGAAGACACTGGGCTTTATTCTTCTGTTGAGTGTCGTTCTATCTTGCATGCCACGAGCGAAACACGAATGAGCGGACGGCTCTTATGATCCGTGAAACTCGAAGACGGGTTTACCTTCGGTTGCGCTGCCCACATCTCATTTTGTCTGTTTCGGATTGATCGAACACCCATCTTCCGGTCGCTGATAGTATGTGCGCAGGTCTATTTTCATGTCGCGCTCAGGATTACCCGATAAGCCCGGATCGGAGTCGTACCTGATTTTATCCCGAGCTGCTGTTCCGGCATCACTATCTCTTTTTGCTCCTTCGCCGGCAAAGGCTTGAGTGCTCAAAAACAGGATAGCGAATCCGATTGCGAAGATCTTCAGCCGTTTAGAGTTCATTTCCTCACTCCTCCAAGATGTCCTCTTATTAATAAATAACCATCAGGAAAGAGATTTGTCACACACAGGGATTGCCTTAAAGAAAGTGATCAAAAATGCCGAATAAAGTATAGATTGCGAAAGGGTCCGGCTCCTGTGAGCCTGCAAGCTATTGTCTTTTTTCTTTCGACCGGAGCGAGGAATACTACATGTTTGAAAAAGATCTAAACGGAGTTGGAACTCCGCCGGGTTTTTTCCCAAACCTCGGTGACAAGCGACGGATCACGCTTTTCAATACGGGGACGGTTCAAACGCTTGCAGACACGGATTTCCTGTTCAAAAAGGGAACACCCGGCAAGACTATATTTTATGTTCTAAGCGGCACCTTAAAAGTTGTATCCGCCGATTCGTGCTCGCCGGGCTACAGGTTCAAGACGGGAGACGTCATTGCAGAGACCTCTTTTTCAGCCGGGGAGGATAGAATATCCTCCATTGCGGCAGAAGGGCCCTCGACCGTATTCTCTTTGGATCCTGCCGGGTTTGAAACGTTGGGCGTCGAGATAAGGACAGCTATTCTTGGAAGGCTTCATGATACCGTGCTTTCAAGGATAAAGTACCTGGACAAACAAACAAAGTCCGCGCAGTTCCGGCAAGCCGCATTGACAAAGTATATCGTGAAGTCGCGAAAACACCTGGAAAACTACGGACAATCGGAAATAATAGTAAATATCCTCAAAAGCATTCCAAGGCTCCCGCTGCATATCACGCAACTGATCGAATTGCTGTCCGGCCAGAGGGCTTCGGCAAAAGAGGTTGCCGCCCTTGCAAAACAGGATCCCTCGCTCGTGGTGGATGTCCTCAAGGCGATAAACTCCGCGAGGTATGCGCTCCCGACGAAAATCACGGACGTCTCTTATGCAATTACCTACATGGGTTTCAATGAGGTATATCAGATCGCGTTATCACGCGGTCTCATGAAATCTATTCCAGATTCGGTTGAGTTCAGAGAGGTTTACCGCCACTCCCTTTTTCTCTCCTTCATCGCATCGGAACTATGCCAGTCATACGACAGGAACAGGGCGGCTCTTCTAAGCACGATCGGCCTTCTGCACGACCTGGGACAAACAGTGCTTCTGCTGCTTCGAAAGCAAAATCCGAAATGGTCCCTTTTTATCGAGACGCTGGACTCAGCCAAGCTTGGAGCTATGCTTCTGGAACAATGGAATATCCCGAAACAGATCTGCTATACGATAGAATATCAGGCCTGGCCGGCCTTCCGCCAACCTGCCGATATCCTGTCGGACCAGAAAGAAAATATCGCCCTGCTCTATGTCGCCCACGCCGTCTACGATCACTTGGCAAACAGGGCCCTCGACGCCCTCGATCACCCATTTCTCGACGAATATTTGCGCCTGCTCGGGTTTGATGATTGCCCCGGGATCGCCGAGGTTTCAAGGGACATAGTCCTGGAGGGTCTGAGAAGAAAGTCTCAAAGACTGCCGGATTTTGTGCGAAAGCTGATTGGGCCTCCGGAACCACGAGCCAACCTTCGGGTGGTTTAAAAGAACGCCCTCGTGGAAGGCGGCGCTGCCATGATGATTTATTTTTGGGACTTCGCCGGGACAAGGTTCACCGTGGACATTTGATTAAACCCTCTTGCGCAGAGCCTGAGTTGGGTTTACTCTAAGACCGCCGGGTTGATTTAATTCCTAAATTCCTAATTCCTAATTGTATTTTATGGTTGAGATCACAAACCTCAGCAAATGGTACGGGGACTTTCAAGTCCTGACCGAAATAAACGAGACGATCGGTCGTGGGCAGACAGTAGTGGTTTGCGGGCCGAGCGGTTCGGGAAAAAGCACTCTTCTTCGATGTATAAACGGCCTGGAGTCTTTTCAGAAAGGCGAAATTCTCGTTGACGGCCTATCGGTAGGCGACCCCGAAACAAACCTCTACGAACTGCGCCGGAAAATAGGAATGGTTTTCCAGCGTTTCGAACTCTATCCGCACATGACCGTCATGGATATGATAACCCTTGCGCCGATCAAGGTGAAAAAGAGATCGAAACGGGATGCGGAAGCCAAAGCGATGGAACTGCTCGAGCGGGTGGGCATTCCGGATAAGGCCCATACCTACCCGGCAAGTCTATCCGGAGGCCAGCAGCAGCGGGTGGCAATCGCAAGGGCACTGGCCATGGAACCTGAGTACATGTTGTTCGATGAACCGACCTCGGCTCTGGATCCGGAAATGATCCAGGAGGTGCTCGAAGTCATGATCGATCTGGCAAAAGGAGGAATGACGATGCTTGTGGTGACCCATGAGATGGGGTTTGCCAGGGAAGTAGCCGACGAGATAATTTTTATGGATGGTGGACGGATCATCGAACGCGGGACCGGCGAGGGGTTTTTCAACAATCCCGGACACCCGCGGACCAGGGATTTTCTCGACAGGATACTCAGGGTATAAGGTGTCAGATGTCTTGGTTGGAGGTCGGTCCTTTGTATGAAAATCCTTCGCGCCTTCGTGCGAAAAGCCCCTACTCCGCCTCCGCATAGTCGGGCAGGCGGAAGCGCAGGACGCGCCCGGGATCGCGTGGGGCCTTTATCGTCTGCTCGTTCCATTTCATATGGACGCCACCCGCATTGCCTATTACGACCTGTAAAGATTTGTCGGCAGGCCATTCCCTCCGGTCTCCGGGGCTGAGCATTGCGCTCAAGGTTTCTTTATCGTCGATTCTTACCTGGACCCAGACCTTATCATCGGCCTCCACTGTAAACTTATTTCCCGAACGCTGTTCAACATCCTGGGCCGTTTCGTCGTCGGCTACCGCCTCCTCGGTCGAACTGCTGAAGGCAAGGCCCGCCGTAGCACCATTATCAGCCATGGCATCTCTGGTTGATTTTTCGCCGGCCTGGATGCCTGCATCGCCGGCCTGTTCAGACTCGTCGGCCTGTTCAGCAGCTTTTTCCGCTTCCCTTATGTGAATTTCGGCGGTTTTTATCGCCTCATCTGCTTTCCGCAAATCAGGGGCGGGCTTCTCGACCCGAGGCTCCGGGCTCACGACCGGCAGCTCTTGCAGTTCGGCGGGAAACTCCTCCTGGGTGATAATCCTGTCTGCCTCCGGGGGGGCAAACAGCTCGGAGCGCTTCTCAGATACCCATGCACCCCCATAGAAAACCCCCGCTGAAATCAAAAACAGGATAAAGACCGGCAGGCCGATCATCCTTCGCTTCTTGTGCAGCAGCCGCATCTGCTGCCCATATCTTTTTATTCCTGCATCCTGGATGTTGCATGCTTCGATTTCGGAAGAGAATTTTTGAATCAGCGACTCAGGCTCTATCTGTAAGGCCTCACAGTAAGCATGGATGGTATTCCGGATTAGAAGCGAGGCGCCGAAGCGATTGAAGTCGCAGGCTTCGAATGACTCGAGCATTTCGACGCTGGTCCCGCTCCGCCCGGAAATCGCCTGGAGCGTCAGATCGCGATTAAGCCTCTCGGTTTTGAGAAACTCTGCAAGCTCTTTCATCAATTGATGGCCCGTCTAACGAAATCGTTAGCAATTTTCAGTCATTTCTCCCACCAGAGAACCTTTTTTCATCACCCTGCTAGAGGGAGATCTGGATGAAAGCTTTTGATACCAGATCACGCGCCCACTCTTCGAACTTGCGGTTCATTTCCTTATCGTACAGAGTTCTCCGGACTTTTTCCCGCAAAGCCGGGTCAGATTTCTCGACCCTCTTGGTGTCAGTATCAAAGACTTTCATTATATAGTATCCGGCCGGCCCCTCCAGCAACCCGGATACCTGGTCCTTTTTAAGGTTACGGACCCCTTGGGCGATAAACGGTGCCAGATCCTCGGGCGCCATGTACCCCAGGTCCCCCCCATCCGAGGCGGTCGGTCCCTTTGAATACTGTTTGGCCAGGTCCTTGAAATCGGCTCCGCCTTTGAGTTTCTCCACTATTTCATTGCCTGTTTTCTGAACCTCTTGCGGTTTTCCAGATTCGCCGCCGACCGGAAGCACAATCATACCCAGATGGACCTTCTGAGAAGTCGTTGCGGATTCCCCCGTCTCACCCCTGAGATAAGCTTCGACCTGCTGGTCGCTTATCAAAATCTTCGATTTGAGCACCCGGTTCAGCAGGGCCTCACGTTCCAAGTCTTTTTTTACCTGCCCACGATATTGATCGAAGGTCTGGCCGTTGGCTTTCAGACTAAGTTCAAGCTGCTCCATAGTCATATGGTTCTGCTCATTGATTTGTTGGATCCTTTGCTCAATATCCAACTTGGCGACTGAAACCTGGAGCCGGGCTGCTTCCATGTCGGCAAGTTTTTGCTGGATCAATTGGTTGAGCACCTCACGTTCAATTTGCGCTCTCTTTGCCGGGTCTGAAGCATTGAACGTCGGCATGTTTTTTTCCAGCATTTTGATCCGATTTTGCAGCTCGCTATAGAGGATTATCTCTCCGTTTACATTTGCCACGATGCGATCCACCGTTTCGGCCCACGCAATTGCACATGAAAAGACAACTGCCACAATCATACAAAACGCACTCTTATAAAAACGGCTCATCCTGTTTCCTATTTTTTACTTTTTTACTGTTGCCTATTCACTAATTATTACATTTTGTCAATGAAGTTCACAACCTCTAGCATTTTCGTCGAGTTCTTGCAACATTCTTTTAAGCCTGAGGATTCTTTGCTGAAAATTACGTCCCCAAATTTCCACTTTGATCTTGCGCTCGGATTCCGGGGCGAAGTTTAGCTTTCTCTGCTCAAAAAAAGACATCACAGGCCAAATATCAGTTCCCTGCGCGAAGTGCAGAACGAAGTTTTCCGCATCTCCGTCAAGCCGCACGATTTTGCGCCGCTTCAGAAGGAGCCTCATCATAGCCATCAGAATGAGGCTCTTGGCCGTTTCGGGCAATGGACCGTAGCGGTCTCGCCATTCACCGGCAAGATCTTCAATGGATTGCTCGTCGGCAAGTGTGGCCAGCCGTTTATAAGCGATAAGCCTCTGGTCCGTATCGCAGATGTAGTCTTCGGGCAAAAAGGCGGAAACCGGCAGATTTATCTCCGTTTCGATCACCTCGGACTGTGATCCGCCATCCTTCATGTTCTTTATGGCCTTTTCAAGCAACTCCAGGTAGAGCTCATAGCCGATCGCCGCTATGTGCCCCGACTGAGACGATCCAAGAATGGCTCCGCCACCGCGGATTTGAAGATCGTTTAGAGCGATCTTGAACCCGGCCCCCAGTTCGCTGAAATCTAAAAGCGCCCGCAATCTTTTCTGGGCATCCCTGGTGATCAGGGTTTCTCCCGGAATGATGAGATAAGCGTAAGCCTGCTCGCTCGACCGGCCCACCCGTCCCCGGAGCTGGTAGATTTGGGCCAGCCCGAATTTGTCGGCCCGGTTGATTATAATCGTGTTGGCCGCCGGAATGTCCAGGCCCGATTCTATAATCGTGGTGCAGACCAGGATGTCTATTTTTTTGTGAATGAAATCGAGCATGACCTTTTCGAGGTCCCGTTCTTTCATTTGACCGTGAGCGACCGAAATTCGCGCTTCCGGCACCAGAACAGCAAACCTGGCGGCCATCTGCTGAATCGTCTGGACGTGATTGTGCACGAAAAAGACCTGCCCGTTGCGGTTTAGCTCCCGATAGATCGCCTCGCGGATTGTAAACTCATCGTAATTTGTAACATATGTTTCTATAGACCGGCGATCCTGCGGAGGCGTCTCAATGGTGCTGAGGTCCCGAATTCCGGCAAGCGCCATGTGCAGCGTCCTCGGAATAGGCGTGGCGGTAAGCGTCAGTACGTCCACCGATGCCCGCAGCTTCTTCAACTTTTCCTTGTGCCCTACCCCGAACCTGTGCTCTTCGTCGATTATCAACAGCCCCAGGTCCTTGAAAACCACGTCTTTCTGCAAGAGCCTGTGGGTCCCTATCACGATATCCACCGAGCCTTTATTTATCTGATCGATAATTGCCTTCTGCTGAGCGGCCGACTTGAATCGGCTCAGGGAGACAACATTGACCGGAAAACCTTCGAATCGCTCCTTGAAGCTTTCGTGGTGCTGTTCGGCCAGGACCGTTGTCGGGACCAGCATCGCTACCTGTTTTCCGTCCATCACAGCCTTGAAGGCGGCCCGCAGAGCAACTTCGGTCTTTCCGAAGCCTACATCCCCGCAGATCAGCCGATCCATCGGACGCTTCGAAGTCATATCATCCAGGACATCTTCGATCGCTTTTACCTGGTCGGGTGTCTCGTCGAAGGCAAACGTAGTCTCAAATTCCTGGAAATACTGATCGGGGGCCGTAAAAGAATACCCCTCCCCCGACTCGCGCAGGGCATAGAGTTCGAGCAACTCCTCCGCCATTTTCTCCGCAGACTCCCTTGCCTTGGTTTTGGCTTTTTCCCAGGATTTGCCGCCCAGCTTGTCAATTGGGGGTCCCTGTCCCTCAAGGCCCATGTATTTCTGAACCTTTTCGAGCTTATCCACCGGCACGTAGAGCTTATCGCCGTCCTGGTAGGCAATGAGCAGAAAATCATTTTCCACCCCGCCTGCATTCAAATGAGACAGCTCTTTGTAGACCCCGATTCCGTGGTCCACGTGAACAACGAAATCGCCATTGTGCAAGTCCTGGAACGAGTTGAGGAAAATACCCGCAACGGGCTTCTGTCCACGCCGGCGGGGCCGCCTCTCGAATATTTCCTCTTCGGCTACTACCGCCAGATTGTCCGCCTGCCACAAAAACCCGTTTCCAAGCGTCCCCTGGATTATCTTCACCAGACTGGATTCAAATGACTCCTCTCCGAAACCTCGGCTGCTTACCAAAGATTCTACGCCGTAGTCTTTGAGAAGCTCGGCGATTCTTACCCCGCGCTCTTTGTTCGGACAGACCAAAAAGACCGAAATCCCTTCGCCGGTCCAACTCCGGAACCGTGCGGCAAGTGGATCGAGCAGCCGGTCCCTGCTCTCGTGGGCTTTGACCGCCGCGGCGACCTCGGTGTGAGACGATGTGCCAAGATCAAATACCTTTGCGGCGCCCTGTTGCTCGGAAAGCGAATTGGAAAGAAGCTGTTGAAAGCCGCGAGCGGCCTCCATGGTCTTTTCCGGTTCATCATAGAGTTCGCTCGGATCTCTTCTCCATTCGCTGCCCGATCCTCTTTCGTCCCAGGCCCGCAAAATCTTTCCCCACTGCCCATCCATCTCCCGGCGGACCTGAACCGCATCGGTCCAAACCAGGATAGCGTTTCGATCCAGGTAGTCCCAAATGGAGGCCGTTTTTTCAAAAAAGACGGAAAAAACGGACTCGAAATCCCCCAGTTGATAGCCTTCCGCTATCTTGTCCAACCAGATGTTTCCGGCCGCCGGTGAGAGCATCTCGTTTTTAACGTCCTCGTAGACCGCGTCCTGCGCCCGGCGTCTGGATTGCTCATTTAGGACGATCTCATTTGCGGGCAGGATTACCGCCTCTTCCAAAACGCCCATCGAACGCTGGGTAACCGGGTGAAACAACCGGATGGATTCGAGCTGGTCCCCGAAAAATTCGAACCGCAACGGCCAGCGGTACAACGGCGCGTATACATCCAGCACGCCCCCCCGGCGGCTCAAATCTCCGTAATCCTCCACCAGCGATACCCGGAAAAAACCGCGCTCGATCAGCCGGCGCATGAAACCCTCCGGGTCGACGGATTCACTCGCAACCCTGTACTCCATGTTGGCAACGAGCATCTCCGGCGGGATAACCCGCTCGAGCAGGGCAAGAGCAGAGGTGACCACCACCAGCGGGGAGGAGGCCGCGCGCAAGGCATAGAGCGCTTCGATCCTCCTGGCGGTCAATTCCCCTTTCCCAAGCGCCTGGGCCTTCTGAGCGGTGCGCGAGGGCAAAAACCACACTCGCCGCCCCAGAGGATCACGGCCGTTTTCCAGCCGGTCCCTGCCCGCAAAAAGGCTGATCATCTCCGCGAATTTTTCTGCCTCCCTGTCCGTAGGGGCGACCAGCACGAAAGGCTTTCGAATCTGCCGCATGGCCATCGAGACCAGGTACGCAAGGGCGGAAGGCTGGACCCCCCTCAGCACGGCCGAATCGGCGGATTTTTTCAAAAACGATACTATTTCTGCGGATGAACATTTAAAATCGGCAGGTCCGGGGACCCGCTCATCGGACGGATCGAAATGCTCTTCTCTGATTTTTTCCGGGAATCTCATTTTTGCAGAAAAATCCTTGCAACACGAATAGCCGGAAGCAACGTTCGGCCCAAATTTATTTCCACCGCATCTTTGGAGCCGTTGGTCCCTAACCGGGCGGGAATCTCATTTTGCTTGTCATTATACCACATATGCGCCACTGTTCACCCGGAAAAGCCAAAGGCCTTTTTGACACGGATGGACACGGATTGACACGGATTCAGGGAGATGGTCAAATTTGATAACAGCACTCCCCGGCAGCAGGTCCTTTTTGACGCAATTAACCGATTATCTATGATATAAGACCAGTGGCCAGTCGTCAGTCGTCATAGGTTAGAAAAACCCCAAAGCTGAAAACTCAAAATGGACAAAAAAGACACAAAACAATTATTAAGGCAAATACCGGGCGTAGACACCCTCCTGGAAATGGAAGCTGTCCTGGACGCGCTTTCCCGCCACCCGCGCAAGCTGGTCCTGGATGCGATTCGAGAGCAACTCGATGCGACCAGAAAACAGATACTAAAACATGATTCCGGGCCACTATCCGCAATTGATCCGGTTGAGATTGCCCGCTCGGCGGCACAGCGCGCCGACCGCCTTGCGGCTTTCACCCTGCGGCCCGTTATTAACGCAACCGGCATTGTAATTCACACTAATCTTGGCCGCTCTCTTCTTGCCGAAGATGCCGTCGCGAGACTTCAGACAGTTTGCCGCGGGTACACCAACCTCGAATACGATCTCCGGCTGGGCGAACGCGGCTCCAGGTATGTCCACGCCGAGGCGCTCCTTCGTGAACTGACCGGCTCTGAAGCCGCCCTGGTAGTCAACAACAATGCGGGCGCGGTGTTCCTGGTTCTCAATACGCTTGCCGGGGGCCGGGAGGTTGTTGTCTCCAGGGGCCAGTTGGTGGAAATCGGAGGCTCTTTCCGCATTCCTGAAGTAATGAGTTCGAGCGGCGCGGTCCTCAAAGAGGTTGGCGCCACCAACCGCACGCACCTCGCAGACTATGTGTCCGCCATCACTGATCGAACCGCTCTGCTCATGAAGGTGCATACCAGCAATTACCGGATCGTGGGCTTTACAAAGGAGGTGCCGCTCGACGAACTGGTGGCCCTGGGACGCGAACGCGGGCTGCCGGTGGTTGAAGACCTCGGAAGCGGATGCTTTATCAACCTGGAGCCTTTCGGACTCCACGGCGAAACAACCGTGCAGGAAACCGTCCGCGCAGGCGCCGACCTCGTAACCTTCAGCGGAGACAAGCTGCTCGGTGGTCCACAGGCCGGGATTATAGTCGGCAGAAAGGACCTGATCGAAAAGTGCAGGAAAAATCCGGTCACCCGTGCCCTCAGGGTCGATAAAATGACGCTGGCCGCCCTCGAGTCCACCCTTCGCCTCTACAGAGACGAACGGGCTGCCGTTGAAGCGATTCCAACGCTCAGGATGATCGCCCTGTCTTGCGAGGAGTTGAAAGCCCGTGCCGAAGAGCTTGCCTCATCCATTCAAAAGGCAGACCCCGAATCCGTGCTCCGGATCGAGGTCCGCCCGGGCTTCTCGCAGGTAGGCGGCGGATCTCTTCCCGCGCAGGACTTGCCCACTTTTGTAGCAGCAGCCAGCTCCAGCGCTTTCAGCCCGAATCAAACAGAGGAATTCCTTCGCCGAAACGATCCTCCCATCATTGGCAGAATCGAATCCGACCGTTTCATTATGGACCTGCGCACCGTCCTGCCGGAGCAGATAGATACAATCGCGGCGGCATTCGGGCGGATGGTGGAAAAGAGGGAGCGGGGAGCGGGGGGTGAGGAGTGAGGAGCGGGGAGCGGGGAGCGGGGAGCGGGCAATTAAGGCAAAAGTGAAAAGTAAAAAGGCAAAAGTAAAGTGAAACAACAAAACATGGGTTATGGGTCATTTCTGACCCGAAACCGCGTTTAGCCCATTGAAAATACAATCCAAATACAATGAGCGGGGAGCGAGTCAACCCCTGCACAAGTCCTGAAGTAACGGCGTCAAACCGCATTTCAGCCAACACTTGCGGGGACCCTCTTGCTTTTGAGGGCCTTCGGATCTCTAAGTTTTTTCAATACTTCGATGCTATCCTTAAACCCTTTATAGAGCCTGGCCATCTCGATTGCCATGCCGGTCATGGCGGCCATGGCCTGAACAAAATTCAAATCATCCAGGGTGAACTCCCATGGTTCGGCGGTGTAAACGCGCAAAGCCCCAATCGACTGCCCGCCGGCCACTATGGGTGCGGAAAGAATGGAAGCAATTCCTTCCTTTTGCGCCTCCTGAGGGTACTGAATTCTTGGATCATCGGCAACGTCATAGATGGCCACCGGCCCCACCTCGATAGACTGGGCAATTGAACGCGATGCGCTGAGCGGGCCTTTTCCAGTGTAATCGTCACTCAACCCGAACGAGGCGGCCAATTCGAGTTCATCAGTGTGGCGATTCGTCAGAAATACCGCGCAGCCTTTGACATCCAGAGCTGTCTTTATACTGTCCACCGTCATCAACACAACTTCTTCGGGGTCCTTGGAATGAGAGATGGCGCCTGCAATCTTCAGCAAAGTTTCATAGTTGAGAACCTGTCTTTTCATTGCTTTTCCTCCTTGTAAAAAACCAAATTGGAAACTGTAAGTGTCACATCCGGAGTTTCCGGATGGGCACCAATTAGGAATTACGAATTACGAATGAACAACCCGTTGAGGTGTTCCCTGTCCGTTATGCGGTTTTCAAAGAGCGCGGGGAGCGGGGAGCGGGCAATGAAGGCAAAAGTAACAACAAAAAAAGGTTATGGGTTGCGGGTCGCAATGAAGGCAAAAGTAAAAAGTAAAAAGGCAAAAGTGAAACAACAACAAATGTCATAGATCGTATGAGAAGAAAGAAAGAGCCGGATGACGGTTTGTCAACTGCAAAAAAGGATTATGGGTTATGGGTCAAAAAGGGCAATTAAGAAGAATTAGGAATTAGGAATTAGGAATTAGGAATGAAAAAGCTCCCGTTGAGGCATTCCCTGTCCGTAATTCACCGGCTTACCTTTATGCGGTTTTAAAACAGCGGGACGAAATCAGCCGTGAGCAGTGAAATCCTCGGAGTATTCGCTGTAAATACAGGCAGAATACGGTGGCTTATTCGGCAACATATTGATTTATCGAGAATTTTGGATGTTGGTTTCTAAAATATCAGCACCATAGCAGGGAGCGAGAAGGGCAATTAAGAAGAATTAGGAATTAGGAATTAGGAATTAGGAATGAAAAAGCTCCCGTTGAGGCATTCCCTGTCCGTGATTCGATTTTCAAAGATCCATGGAACAGCGAGGGGTGCAATCAGAGGCGGTTGGACGCCGGCAGCCTGCTTTCTCGATCACTTGAGGGAAACCACACCGTATGCAGATAGAGGTTTCTCTGATAATACAGAGGAAATACAGAGAAAATAGGTGCAAGTCACCGATATCATTACAATGCCCTTTGTGAAAAACAGTCGCTTTACAGTGATTAGCCGATTCACCATCAATTTCAGACACGGATGGACACGGATAAACACGGATGAAACCTCAGGCTGCAAATCAGACAAGTGAATCGTGAATCGTGAACAGCAAAGACCAAACCGCCAGGTCCACAAAATCTCAACAGGCAATATTTTACAATGGGAGAATTTGCTCTGCCAAACGGCAACGAGAAGCGGCAACGAGAAGCGGCAACGAGAAGCGGCAACGAGAAGCGGAAATAGAAACGGCAACCGGAACAATTAGAAATTAGAAATTAGGAATGGACAGCTACAAAAGGGCAAAAGTCGGGTGATGGGTGAATATGTTAATCAGGAAGAAGAGCACGTAAATTCGTTTTTGCGATTCACCCACTCACCTGCATTTATCAGCGTAGCGGGTGAGCAGGGAACAGGGGATGAAAGCATAGCGAACAGCGGCAGTTAAAGGTGGAATTCGGGCGTGTAATCCCGTGTTTCGGATGGATACCAAGTCCTGAGTTTTCTGTGAATACCTGACGTCAGTTTGAATTCGGTCCTAAATGCTTACCGGAGGACCCAAGACACAGGACTGAGGACTGAGGACTGAGGACTGGGTCAAAGATCTGTTCCCCACAGGCGAGGGGGTGACAGGACTGAGGACGGGAGGGACTTACCTTTCCGCTGTCTGCCATCCGATATCTGGAGCAGTAAGAAATCAGGTTCCCGAATTTCCCGATCAGCGACTCCCGTGTGTCCTGAACGAAGTGAGGAGTGAGGCGTGAGGAGTGAGGCGCCGCTGACCTGCAACACGTAACCCCGAAAGAAGTGAGGGGGCACAGACCCGTGACCCGTAATCCCGACAGTCCACTCACCTGCATTTATCAGAACAGTGAGTTAATGGGAAGATCAAGAAGAGCACGCAAATTCGTTTTTGCGATTCACCCACTTACCCACTCACCGACTCACCTGCCCTTTTTCGACTCACCCACTCACCTGCATTTATCGAACAGCGAGGAGGTAAGCCAGGGAACAGGGGATGAAAGCATAGCGAACAGAGGCAGTTAAAGGTGGAATTCGGGCGGGTAATCCGGTGTTTCGGATGGATACCAAGTCCTGAGTTTTCTGTGAATACCTGACGTCAGTGTGAATTCGGTCCTAAATGCTTACGGAGGACGGAGGACCCGAGACTGAGGACTGAGGACTGAGTCAAAGACCTGCAACTCGCAGACCCTGAACGAAGTGAGGAGTGAGGCGTGAGGAGTGAGGCGCCGCTGACCTGCAACACGTAACCACGAAAGAAGTGAGGGGGCACAGACCCGTAATCCCGACAGTCCACTCACCTGCATTTATCAGCGTAGCGGGTGAGAAGGGAACAGGGGATGAAAGCATAGCGAACAGAGGCAGTTAAAGGTGGAATTCGGGCGTGTAATCCGGTGTTTCGGATGGAACCAAGTCCTGAGTTTTCTGTGAATACCTGACGTCAGTGTGAATTATGGTCCTAAATGCTTGGGCGACGTACATAGACGGAGGACTGAGTTGGCAAACCGGAAAACTTGAGAGTGAGAACGGAGGGCTTCGAATTCTTGAATATAAATAATTGCTTAATCTTTTTAAACAGGGCAAATTTCGGGTAAAAATATTGGTGCTCGCAGACCAATTTCAAAGGTGTTCTTTTAAGGTTGCCCGCCTACTTCGCCTGTGGTATCAAAATTATGATTTCTCAAGAAAATGTCTGATAGAACGATGACCTGGATTGCGTTACTTCGATTCCATTAGCTCTAATTTCAAGTTCGATGAGGGTCAGAAAAATAGAGACTCGAATTCTTGAGGTAAGGGCTAAGGTCCGCTGACTCTAATAATGATACGCTTGGGCGGCCATGTCCCTGCAAGTACGACCAACGTCGTTAACCGAGGACCCGCATGATTAGACTCGAAGACCTTCAACCGAACGCAGCAGTTCGCGGTCTCCTTCCGGATTGCCTAATCACGGTCGTCAGCGTGCAGTGGTTTGGCTCCGAAGCCCTCGAACTTACGTACAAGACACCCGCCGGCAGGGTGGCAAATGAGCTGATCTATAGAAATGACGAGCAACGCCTCGATCTCGTCGAGCAGGGTCGCCCCTGGAGTTTTGACGGCGACGGCGCCCTGTTTAGACTCGTTTCAGAAGCGCACCGCATCCGCCTTGCCCACCTCTTCGATCCGGTGCTAGCCGTCCACACCTCGTTGGTTGATCCTCTTCCGCACCAGATTACGGCCGTCTACGAGACCATGCTTCCACGGCAGCCGCTTCGGTTCCTTCTCGCCGACGATCCGGGTGCGGGCAAGACCATCATGGCGGGCCTGCTCATTAAGGAACTGATCGCCCGTGGCGATCTGCAGAGATGTCTTATCGTATGCCCAGGCAGCCTCGCCGAGCAGTGGCAGGACGAACTGTACCATCGTTTCCATCTGCCTTTCGAGATTCTCACCAACGACAAGCTCGAAGCAGCACGCACCGGCAACTGGTTTCTGGAGACCAACCTGGTCATCGCTCGCCTTGACAAACTCTCACGTAACGAGGATGTGCAACAGAAACTTCAGACGCCGGATTGTCGATGGGATTTGGTGGTGTGTGACGAAGCGCATAAGATGTCGGCCACAATCTTCGGCACCGAGACGAAATATACCAAGCGCTACCGGCTGGGCCAGCTTCTTGCGACCCTTACCCGACACTTCCTGCTTATGACCGCGACACCGCATAACGGCAAAGAAGCTGACTTTCAGCTCTTTATGGCACTGCTCGATGGTGACCGTTTCGAGGGACGCTTCCGTGACGGGGTCCATGTGACGGATGTCTCGGACCTGATGCGCCGGATGGTAAAGGAGAGCCTTCTCAAATTCGACGGAACGCCGCTTTTCCCAGAGCGAATCGCCTATACCGTGCCCTACAAACTCTCGTCGGAGGAGGCCCAACTCTACAAGGCGGTTACCGACTACGTGCGCGAGGAGTTCAACCGCGCCGAAGCGCTTGAAAATGGCAAGCGGGCCGGAACCGTCGGATTCGCGCTCACCATCTTGCAACGACGCCTGGCTTCTTCGCCCGAGGCGATTTATCAGTCACTGCGCCGCCGCCGCGAACGGCTGGAAAGCCGTTTGCGCGAGATGGAGCTGCTTCAGCGTGGAGGACATACCTCCACAATGCTCGACACCTCGCTTCAGTTGCTTGACTCAGAGGATGTTGAGGATCTCGAAGACGCGCCTGATAACGAGGTCACGGCCGTTGAAGAGGAAATTCTCGATCAGGCGACTGCGGCACGCTCTATCGTTGAGTTGAAAGCTGAAATCGAGACCTTGAAAAGCCTGGAATCGCTCGCTCTCGGGGTAAGCCGAAGCGGTGCCGACACTAAGTGGCGCGAACTGGCGAGTCTCCTTAGCGAGATATTTACAACCGCCGGCATTGCCGATCATGCAGCCGAGCCGGTTGCCCCTTTCGGCTCCGGTAAGATTCCACCGCCTACACCATCTCCGCACCAGAAACTGGTCCTTTTTACCGAGCACCGCGATACCCTGAACTATCTTGAGACCCGGATCACCACGCTACTCGGCCGCAAGGAGGCCGTGGTCATGATCCACGGCGGCATGGGCCGCGAGGAGCGCATGAAAACGCAGGAATCATTCAAACACGATCCGAAGGTGCAAGTGCTGCTTGCTACGGATGCCGCAGGCGAGGGCATCAACCTTCAACGTGCACATTTGATGGTCAACTATGACCTCCCATGGAACCCAAACCGCCTCGAACAGCGCTTCGGCCGTATCCACCGCATAGGCCAAACCGAGGTTTGCCACCTATGGAACCTGGTAGCTGAAGAAACCCGCGAAGGCGATGTTTACCGGAAGCTCCTGGAGAAGCTCGAACAGGCCCGTCTGTCCCTCGGCGGCCAGGTATTCGACGTTCTCGGCAAACTGCAATTCGAGGGCAAGCCGCTTCGTGATCTATTGATCCAGGCGATCCGCTACGGCGATCAGCCCGAAGTGCGTGCTCGTTTGACGACAGTGCTGGAACACGCGCTCGACCGTGCTCAACTCCAGGACCTGCTCGAAGAACGCGCACTCGCCCACGATGCGATGGATGCGAGCAGAGTCCACCGCATTCGCGAAGACATGGAGCGTGCCGAGGCCCGCCGGCTGCAACCGCACTACATCGAATCTTTTTTTCTCGAATCTTTCCACCGCCTGGGCGGGACGGCCAGGCAGCGTGAACCCCGCCGCTACGAGGTCACCCACGTTCCCGCTCCCGTTCGCAATCGCGACCGGCTGATCGGCATCGGCGAACCGGTGTTGCCTCGCTACGAGCGCGTAGCTTTTGAAAAATCGCTAGTTGCTCCGCAGGGTCAGCCATTGGCCGCTTTCGTCTGCCCAGGTCATCCGCTGCTTGATTCGGTTATAGACATCACTATCGAGCGCCATCGAGATCTTTTGAAACGCGGCGCCGTGCTTGTGGACGAGCGCGACTCCGGCACTAAACCGCGTGTGCTGTTCTATCTTGAGCATGCTATTCAGGATGCCAGCATTACGCGTTCCGGCGACCGCCGTATTATTTCCAAACGGCTGCTCTATGTCGAACTCGATGCCGACGGCACAACGCGTCATGTACAATACGCGCCCTACCTCGACTTCCGGCCTCTGGCGGCGAAAGAACCTGGCGTGGAGGCAATACTTGATCGGCCCGAGTGTGCGTGGATTACCCGTGAGTTGGAGCAGAAAGCGCAGGGCCACGCTGTTGCTAATGTGGTGCCGGAACACCTCTCAGAGGTTCGAGACGGACGACTCTCGCTAATTGCGAAAACCGAGGCTGCGGTGAAGGAGCGACTCACAAAGGAAATCACTTACTGGGATCACCGCGCAGAGCAGCTCAAGCTCCAGGAGCAGGCTGGGACGGCCAATGCCCGGCTCAATTCTGGGGAGGCCCGTAAACGAGCAGACAACCTGCAGGCACGATTGCAAAAGCGATTGGACGAACTGAAGCTGGAAGCTCGAATCTCGCCCTTGCCCCCTGTGGTCCTCGGTGGTTTCCTGGTGGTGCCGATGGGGTTGCTCGCTACTATGAAGGGCTTGCAGGTTTCCACTCCGACTCAGCCAATCGACACCCAGGCCGCCGCAGCGAAGGCCCGCATCATCGTCATGGAAATCGAGCGTAGCCTCGGCTTCGAGCCGTTCGACCGTGAGATGGAAAAGCTCGGCTACGATGTCGAAAGCCGCGTCCCCGGTACCGGCAAGCTGCGGTTTATCGAGGTTAAGGGTCGCGTCACAGGTGCGCCGACGATAACGGTAACCCGCAATGAAATCCTCTACTCTCTCAATAAGCCCGATGATTTTATTCTCGCTATTGTAGAGTTCCTCGACGGCGATTCACACCGTGTTCATTACCTGCGTCAGCCCTTTCACCGGGAGCCGGATTTTGGCGTAACCAGTGTTAATTATGATTTTACGGAGCTTCTGGCGCGTGCTGAGGTACCATCGTGAATCAAATATTCAATTCCGAACATTCTCTGCGCCTCCTTCAACTACTAACTCGCAAAAATATGGCGGAGCGGCGAAATCGAGCTGCAAAGCCTGACAAAGGCGAGGGCGAGGGCGAGGGCGAGGTCGATACCGGCGCCGAACTAGAGCCGACCCTTCTCGGGGTCCCACCACGCTGGCGATTGCTTCCTGAGGGCATCTCGCTCTATGAGTGGCAAAAAGAATGCCTGCCGCTGTGGCTATCTCACGGCCGTGGAACCGTCAAAGTGGCAACCGGAGGCGGTAAGACCCTCTTCGCACTGGCTGCCGCGCAGCAACTTCAGAACGAACGCGAACCCAACCTGCGGCTCGTAGTGGTAGTGCCGACGATCCCCTTGATGTTTCAGTGGTACGATGAAATTCGGAGCGGGAACATCCCCGATTCGGCCATTGGCCTCATGGGAGGTGGCCAGGAGCTGCCGCAAGCTTCGGACCTTAGTATCCTTATCTGTGTCCTGAATTCCGCTCGCGACCGGCTTCCTGGCTTTGTCTCGAAAGCCCGCTGGGCTGATCGAATGCTGCTCGTTGTCGATGAATGCCACCGCTCCAACGCTGATCAGGCTCAACGCATTTTCGATGCAAAACCGAGGTACACCCTTGGCCTCTCCGCTACCCCTGAGCAGGATTTGGATGCCGACCAGATGCCGACTGACGAAAGCTACGAAAAGAGCGCCGTGGGGCAGGCGCTTGGACCGATAATCTATGACTTCACGATTAAACAGAGCCTTGCTGCGGATTTGCTCACTCCATTCGAGGTCTGGCACATCGGTTTATCCCTCACGCCCCAAGAGGCTATCGAGCATGGCCGGCTAAGCCGCGAGATCAGTGACCTTCGAAAGTCGCTCCAGGCACGTCACCGTAACAGCCGATCTCGACAGGGATTTCTTGCGTGGTGTCAGACACAGACCAGCAGAGGTGGGCCTGCTGGGGGCGATGCAGAACGTTTCATTGGACTTGCCAACCGTCGAAAACGACTGCTCTATCGCGCAACAGCTCGAATCCAGTTCACCCTGGAAGTACTTTCCGAATCGGTCGCCGACCCTGAACGACAAGCCATAGTTTTCCATGAGTCGATTGAGGAAATCGAAAACCTGTTCATTAAAGCGACTGAGATGCAACTGCCCGCCGTGCTGGAACACAGCCAGCTTCCTGATGGTCTCCGTGCGGAGAATATTGACGCATTCCGAAAGGGAGTTGCGCGCGTGATAATCAGCGCCAAATCCCTGGTGGAAGGCTTTAATGTGCCATCTGCCGATCTTGGGATCATTGCGGCCTCCTCCGGCTCTGTTCGCCAGCGAATTCAGAGCTTGGGGCGTATGCTGCGCAGAAAAGCTGGGGGTCGCAATGCACGAATAATGGTTCTTTATATCCAGGATACAGAGGATGAGGCTATTTACGAAAAGGCCGACTGGGAGAACATCATAGGCGCCAAACACAATCGGTACTTCCGCTGGCGCGAAGACCCCGAGAATGCGCGATGGATGGACGGCCTTCAAGAGCTGACGCAACCTCCCCGGTCATACAAACCGCCATCCTGGGAAATCGATGTTTCCGATCTCCTGACCGGTGATCCTTATCCTGGGCAGTCAGGCGGAATCGACGTGCGGGTGGACCAGTCGGGAAACCTGCGCACTGAGGATGGTATTCTTTTGCCGGGCTCGACGGAATTAACCTCGGCGATCCTCGAACAAAACCCTCATAGGCGCGCCCGTCGCACCCCTGCGGGGCATCTGATCGTCCGCGCCGATGCTCAGGGGGCTAATGAAGCAGACTGGCGATATCTCGGTGTGATTGATCTCCCGGACTCTTCGGATAAGAGTATGGGCACTCGGCTCCGGCTTAAGCGCATTTCCGGCAGGCGTGTGATTGCCATGGAAGAGGAGCGAAGGAGGGGATCTCTCCGCTTCGCACTAGGGCCAGAGGCGAGCCCTACGCCTGAAGCAGGCCTTGCACGCGACCGACTGCTGCAGTGGATCAAATCCGTTGAGAGCGAGCGAAACATAGAGGTCAGCGAGATTTTCTGGGACAACCACACCCTGTACTGGCTTGAGATCGGCGGTGAGCGGATTCCGCACGCAGACCCCATTGCCCCTCTGGAGTTCGGGAGATGAGCCAATTTATTTTTCAGCCTATTCCCCGGCCATTCCCCCTGTGGATGGGTCCTTTCTCGCCTGCGCGCGGGATGCGTTCTGGATTTCGATTTCACCAGGGACGCCTCGGAACCTGGGTCACGGACGATGACTGCACGGGTTTCTGGGCTGTTGCCGATGGGGACGGCGTGCGCTTACTCGCGAAGCTTGTTAGGGACCAGTGGGGAGGCGGCCGTGTCCTCTTGTTACCCAATGGTTTTATAGTAAAGCCATTACAGAGCGACGAAGAGGTCGGCAGACGTGTCCTCATTGGCCTTTTCCAAGGGGCTATTGTGCTCGAAAGACCGGACCGGTCGAAACTCGATCTCAGCCATCCTGGCGCAGTGCGTCCTGGCGACCCATGGCCAGGGCCAATGACCACCGGACTTGAATGCGCAATACGTCAGGACGGTGCACTGGCGTGCACCTGGTACCATCCAACAAACTGGGGACGCGATGAGTTTTCAGAAATGCTCCGCAAACCGGACCGCGTTCTGGCGGCCAGTTTTCGAGCCGCTCGGCCAAGAGATACCGGAGGCCGTGTCCGAATAACGGCAAATGGTCATATCATCACCAATCGCCAGGAAGCAAATGGCGCCTGGGCACCCTTTTATGTAGGCCATGTCGATCCCCAATCATGGTCAGGGTGGGATCGCTGGATCAACAAGGAGCGAATATGAACTCTCATACTCTATATCGCGGCGTCTGGCCGCAGGTTGTCAGTAAACTCGCAAAATATGCCGTTCGTTTCATCGAAGGGGCATGGAAAATCACCGTACTCTATGAGGCTGGAGAAGGCTTGCTGTTCCTTGCCGTCGAAGGTGGTGGAGCGGATCTTGTATCCCGCATCAATGCTGTTAAGACAGCGATGGGGAGCCAGCCGGGCGGTGCTTTCTACATTAACGAATACAAACACGTTATCGTGCCTGTCAAGAGCGATGGCTCATCGGGAACCGGGTCGCACTACTTCTATGCCGGCCAATTCGAGGGCAGCCTCTCCTTTGACTTCGAGGGGCAGCAACTCACATCAAAGCCCGTTCGTCCGAATGGCATGCAGTTGAGTGCTGGAGACCGATGGGTAGGCCCACGGCCTGGAATTCCTTACGTCCTGGCCGCTGGAGGTTGTGACATTTACTATGAGACCCCGGCTTTGACAGACGATGATCCCCCCCAAATTAGGCCCTCGATGACTCGAAAGGTCAAGTTATCGAAGGTGCTGGGAGATAAGCACCTGGTTGCGCGTGCAGTGCGGCCTATCGCGAACCTTCGCGGTCACACAGGCGGCCGTTTTTATGTAAATGAGCACGGCTGTATTTTCACCCCGGTCGATGCAGGAGACGGTAACGGCATAGATTACATTTACTGTGGACAGATCGATTCGTCTGCCTGGTTTCCTGAGCCTACCGTCCCCGCTCTCTGGAGTTAGTCAATGTCTTATAAGAAAAAGCTGATTGAAGTCGCTCTGCCGCTGGATGCGATCAATAAGGCCAGCTTGCAGGAGGAGTCAATCTGGACGGCCGCCAGAGCAGGCCTAATCTGGGGTGTCCTCTACGACAGCCAGACATAGACGTCACAAAGAGTTCAACCTACTGGAGGATTACGCTATGGCGATTGAAGCCAGGAATCGACTGATTACCGATTGGTTTACACGCGTAAGAACCCATCAGACTGTACTGCCCCGTTTCCAAAGGTTCGAGGTTTGGGATTATTCTAGAATCACTCAAGTTTTTAACACAATATTACAGGATCTACCAATTGGTGCCACGCTTGTGCTTGAGGTAGGCGATGAGGAGCCGTTTATTTCCCGCACACTCAAGGGTGCGCCTGAAACAGGTGAGCGGGTGACTGAGCACCTTCTAGATGGCCAGCAAAGACTTACTGCCTTGTGGCGCGGTCTGCATAATAACTATGATGACAGAACTTTCTTCTTGTTCTCCGCACATGATGATGAGACGGGTTTGCACTACTATGTGGATTCGGTTGCACGTTGGAAAAATGAGGGCGATAAAGAATATCGGCCTTTCTGGGCCAATAGGCCCAAGGAGCAATGGAAACGCCGCATGGTTCCGCTTCAGCTGCTCAGGCCCGATATCGCTGCTCAGCAAGAATTAAGGGACTGGGCTAAGGAAGCCATAGACACCCAGGAAGAACGAGACGAAGTCAGTGACCTGGCATCTCAACTGAGACAAACTTTCTCATCATTTAACGTTCCATTTATGTCTCTTCCTGTTACCACCAGTAAACAAACTGCCTTGGACGTCTTCATCAAAATGAACACTTCCGCTACACCTTTGTCGATATATGACATTGTTGTCGCCCAGGTCGAGGCGGGTATGGGCAGATCACTACACGACCTTGTAGCGGATACCCGCAAAACTTGCCCAGAAATCTCGTCCTATTACCCGCTGGAAGACCTTGCGTTATACAGCAGCGCGTTGCTCCAGGGGAAAGCGCCAACCAATTCGACCTACATGGCGAAAGACTTCGGACCGCAATTGCTTGCAGACTGGGATACATTCGTTAATGGGGTGTGTAGAACCGTTGATTTCCTCGAGCAGGAGAGAGTCTTTGATGCATTGCGGTTGCCTACGGATGTAGTCATTCCGGTGCTAGTCGCTTTGTGGGGGCTTGCGCCAAAATGTTTAGACGCTGAGGGGCGCGCCCGCGCAGTCCTTCGCAAGTATCTATGGCGGGCCTTTTTCTCGAGCAGGTACGAGAGGTCTACCAATTCGCGAGCGCTGGTCGACTTTAACGAGTTGAAGCTATTAGTCACAGGGAGCGGAACGCCCGGTCCAAGCATTTTTAATGACGGATTACATCCACTCCCCGAGGTGCAAGAGCTTGTCGATGCTGGCTGGCCAGTGCGCAAGGACCGCCTAGCTAGAGCGATCCTTGCGTTAGCGTTAAAGCAGGGGGGTGTCGATCTTGCGGACGGAAGCACGGCCACGCGTGCTAATCTGGGGAAGCGAGAGTATCATCATCTTTTTCCAGAGGCACACTTGAGCCGACTCGGCATTCCTGATGATCAGATTTATCGGTCGCTCAATTGTGCCCTGGTAACGTGGCGCACCAATAGGAATATCTCGGACAAAAACCCAGAACGTTACCTCGCAGAACGGCGCGAAGGAACGGACCTCGGAGAGACTGAAGTAAAGGCTCGCTTAGCGACGCATTTGATTCCCTACGATGAAATGGTTGCTGGCGACTATCAAAAGTTCTTACAGGCACGTTCATCTTTGATTCATGCAGCGATGACAAATCTCTGCGAAAGCGGGGGCACATAAGGATTTAGACGACGGCTATGTACAGGACAGAACCTATCGAGGTCGTTCACCTGCTTGAGGTCATCAATTTGGTCAAAGCTCAGCATAGATACTTGCCACATGGTCATACACACCCGCTGTATCTATCGCTTGAGCAGGCGGAGGCGCCAACGTGATGGCGACACTGCGTATATTCGTCAGCTCGGTGCAAAAGGAACTCGAGGACGAACGCCTCATCGTTCAAAACCTCGTAAACACCGATCCCTTTCTGTCTGCGCATTGCATCCCTGTGCTTTATGAGTGCGAGCCAGCTTCTCCTGCAAAAGCCCTGGAAGGGTGCCTCGAAGCCCTCGACGGCTGCAACGTTTATCTGCTGATCGTGGGAGTTCAATACGGCATTCCGGTTGGTGAGCTTTCCATCACGCATATCGAATACCGTAGAGCCAAGGAGACCAAACTCCCTGTTCTTGCCTTTATCAAGGGCGACCGGCAGGCGAAGCGTGAGGAGGGTACGGAAGCCTTGCTCGCAGAACTTGACACGGATGGCTTCAAATACAAGCGCTTCGGAAACGTTATCGAACTGCAGAAGGAAGTCCGCGCTGCGCTGGTGAAGCTGCTTAAAGATCGATTCGGGATTTCTCCGACCAGCGACGAGAACAAGATAGCCGAACAAACCATCGAGGCCACTTCCCTCTTCGAGTCCCGCACGCTCGACCGGTTACGCTGGCGTGATCTGGACCTGAACGTTATACGTGACTTGATAGCCTCGGCAGAAAAGCGGAACAAGAACGGCCTTACGGAAGAAGAGCTGCTTGCCGGGGCCATGTTACACGGCTTGGTCTGGCGCGATCCATCCTCTGGCGAACATTACGCCACAGCCGCAGGCATAGTGCTCTTGGGTAAGGACCCTTCGGCGGTATTCCCCCAGTGTAGAATCCTGGCCGATGCATATCGGGGCGCCGAACCCGACGGCAACCCGCGTGATCATGAAGACATCCGTGGCCCGATGCCGCTCGTGATTGAACGTGCCATTGCCTTCATTGACCGTAATACTCGGCACCCGATGCGCATCGTCGGCCTTAACCGCGTCATGCTCGACGAGTACCCCGTTGACGCCATTCGCGAGGCATTAGTGAATGCGGTTGCTCACCGCCAATACGAAGACGCCGGACGCAAGATACTTCTCGAAGTTTTCGCCGGCAGCGTGGTGCTTTCCAGCCCTGGTCTTCCCCCAAAGCCCATCACGCTGGCCAGTCTGCGCAGTGGAAAATACCGCCCCTGTTCACGCAATCCGGTCCTGGCGCAATGCCTCTCATATTTCCATCGAATTGAAGAACGTGGCAGCGGTTTCCGCCGCATGCGCAGCCAGATGCTTGATCATGGACTCGATTCGCCGCTCCTCAGCACTGAGATGGGTTACTTCCAAGTCACTTTTTCGGGTCCTGGCGACAATATCGAGCGTTTACGAGTGCCGGAGAAGCGCCTGCTGGTTACTCCGGGCGTGGAGGCCCGACTCAATCAACGCCAAAAGGAAATGGTCTTGCTTTTAGCACAGGGAGAATCCCTAACCAGTCGCTTGTGTGAGGAGCAGTTCCACATTACGCGTGATACCTCGGTTCGTGATTTCAAACTCCTGGTGGAATTGGGTCTGGCAAGAAGAGAAGGGCAAGGGCGTTCGGCTCGGTATGTTTGGGCTGGCATGACTTAATCGTCAGATAATCGTCAGGTGAAAAGCGCTAATCGTCAGATATGAGGTGTCAGAAATTGGCTCTGCAATTGTCAGATAATTGTCAGATACCTCACAAGAATCGTCAGACGATTAGAGGTAAGTGAAAGGCGATGGATCTATCAGGATGCCTCACAACACGATATCGCCCGAGGGGATTGCGTGAATCGTTAAGTAATCGTAAAGCAAATTCTGCTAATCCTAAACCTACCCCAGCAGGGTATATCCCGAGGGAACTGGGACGAGGTATGTGGGGAACAAGCGAAATAGGAGACCACCAAATTGGAGCAAAGCCTTTTAATAAACCGGGAAGATTTCCTGACTATGCTGAAGCCCCTGAAGCGGTTCGCAAAAAAGAAGCAGGCCGGGGATGCGGTCCTGTCAATGGATGGCGGCGACTTCGTTATTTCGCTTGTCGGGATTTCAACCGGCGCCCCGGCGACCGGCAACTGGTCAGGCGAAGTTCGCGTACTGGGCAAGTTGATTTGGGGGATCGCGATGGTGCCACCTGAGGGTGACCCGATACGGCTGGAGGTCCGAGACTGGCGCCTGCATATCGGCACGCTGTCAGTGAGCTGCATAGCGCAAAAGACCCAAAAAAATGCCGTCAATCCTTTGATGGACCCCGAGCTGGTGAAAATGCTGCGGCTTCGTTACGTCTACCCGTTGGACAGGCTGGATAAGGCAGGGTTTACCCCGGCGCTGGTGAAAGCACAGGAAAAAGCACGCAAAATTGTAAACCGGGCTGCAAAAATCCTTGCGCCGTTGAATATCTCGGAATCGGATCTGATGCGGATGGTTAAGGAACACTTGCGCAGGGGAATAGATGCCGAATGACCCGCCCTCTTGGCTCCTGAGGAGATAATTGATCGATGCAGCACAAGAAAAAACTCATTGAAGTCGCTTTGCCCCTGGACGCCATCAACAAGGCCAGCGCAAGGGAGAAGTCAATTCGCCACGGGCACCCAAGCACTCTGCACCTGTGGTGGGCGAGGCGGCCGTTGGCGGCGGCACGGGCGGTGATATTTGCACAAATGGTTGACGACCCGTCGGCGCATCCTGATCTCTTTCCGACTCCGAAGGCTCAGGAGAAGGAGCGCCTGCGGTTGTTCCGCATAATCGAAGATCTCGTGCTCTGGGAAAACACAACCAACGAAAAGGTCTTGCAGCAAGCGCGGGATGAAATCTGGCAGAGTTGGCGCTACACCTGCGCTGAGAACGCCGACCACCCGCGTGCCAAGGAACTTTTCGACAGGCACAAGCTGCCTGCATTCCACGACCCGTTTGCGGGGGGCGGGTCGATCCCGCTTGAGGCACAGAGGCTGGGCCTGGAGAGTTTTGCTTCCGATCTTAATCCTGTGGCGGTGCTGATAAACAAGGCAATGATAGAAATCCCGCCTAAGTTCGCTGGCAAGCCACCTGTTAATCCCGAATCTCGCAGGCAGCAAACTACATCGGCGGGCAGATGGCAAGGGGCGAAGGGCTTGGCTGAGGACGTACGCTATTACGGTAAGTGGATGCGTGATGAAGCCGAGAAGCGCATCGGCCACCTATACCCTAAAGCCGAGATCACGGCCGAGATGGCAAAAGATCGGAAGGACCTAAAGAAGTACGTGGGTCAAGAACTCACGGTCATTGCGTGGCTCTGGGCGCGCACGGTCAAGAGCCCTAACCCAGCATTCGCCAAAGTTGACGTGCCGTTGGTCTCCACTTTTATGCTCTCCACTAAGGTAGACAAAGAAGTATATATCGAACCATTAATAGAGAACGGCGGCTATCGATTTATGGTGAAGGTGGGGAAACCGAAGGACGCCGAGGCGGCAAAGAACGGCACCAAACTGGCGCGAGCTAACTTTCTGTGCCTGATGTCTGGTGCACCGGTCTCGGGCGACTACATCAAAGCCGAGGGCAAGGCCGGAAGAATAAATGCGCGGCTCATGGCCATCGTCGCCGAGGGCGAGCGCGGGCGAGTCTACCTGCCTCCTACTGAGCCTATGGAGGCCGTCGCCCGACAGGCTAAGCCGGAGTGGAAACCGGAAGGCGACGTACCTGCACGACTCACCGGCGGCACATGCGTGCCCTACGGACTTGTGCGTTGGGGCGATCTCTTCACTCCCCGCCAGCTCGTGGCCCTGACGACCTTTTCCGACTTGGTGCTGGAGGCGCGAGATCGTGTGAAACTCGATGCGCTTGCCGCGAGCCTGCCCGATGACGGCAAGCTCCTCGCCGCAGACGGCACCGGTGCTGCAGCCTACGCCGATGCTGTGGGAGTGTATCTGGCGTTTGCAATTGATCGAATGGCAATGACGGGTAACAGTCTTGTGCGGTGGAACAATGTCGGTGCGAAAGCGCAACACTGCTTTGGCCGGCAAGCGCTACCAATGCTCTGGGATTTCGCAGAGCCGAATTTCCTTGCGACTGCGACAGGTAGCATTGATGCTGCAGTCTTCTACTCGTACGACCCGCTCAATTGGATGTTGCCACCGGCAGCAGGGTCGAGCAAGCAAGAGGATGCAGCGACCCAACTCAGCACTAGCACGAAGGTCGTCTCCACTGATCCGCCCTATTATGACAACATCAGCTATGCCGACCTTTCGGACTTCTTCTACGTCTGGCTGCGCCGCACGTTGAAGCAGGTTTTCCCTGACCTCTTTTCCACACTCACCGTGCCCAAGACCGATGAGTTGGTAGCCACGCCCTACCGCCACGGCAGCAAGGCTAAGGCAGAGGCGTTCTTCCTCGACGGCATGACGCAGGCGTTGCAACGATTAACTGAGCAGGCGCACCCGGCATTCCCGGTTACTATCTACTACGCCTTCAAGCAGGCGGAGAGCGACGGCCAGGAAGGTACCGCCAGTACCGGTTGGGAGACCTTCATCGCTGCGGTGATCCGGGCCGGGTTCGCCATAACTGGCACATGGCCAATGCGAACTGAGATGAAGACACGGCAGATTGCGATGGGCACCAACGCCCTCGCCTCCAGCATCATCCTCGTATGCCGTAAACGCGCAGTTGATGCGCCCACTGCCACGCGCCGCGAGTTTGTCACCGCAGTAAGATCAGAACTGCCTTTAGCACTTGCACACCTTCAGCGCGGGAACATTGCTCCTGTGGACTTGGCACAGGCGGCCATCGGTCCGGGCATGGCAGTTTATACTCGCTATGCCAAGGTGCTCGACGCGGAGGGGAAGCCTCTTTCTGTGCGCGAGGCACTCTCTCTCATCAACCAAACCCTCGACGAGGCATTGGCAGAGCAGGAGGGCGATTTCGACGCTGACAGCCGCTGGGCGCTGGCGTGGTTCGAGCAGTCTGGATTTACCGAGGGCGATTACGGAGTGGCCGAAACCCTCTCAAAGGCCAAGAACACAAGCGTCGCGGGCATGGTCCATGCCGGCATGGTTGCGTCCAAGGGGGGCAAGGCCCGTCTGCTCCGGCCTGACGAACTGCCCGACGACTGGGACCCGACGACAGACAAGCGCCTGACAGCGTGGGAAGTGGTACACCAACTCATCCGTGCGCTAGAAGCAGGCGGCGAACCTGCGGCAGCGACACTCGTCTCCAAGCTGGGATCGGAAGCCGAGATCGCCCGCGAGCTTGCCTACCGACTCTACACTCTTTGCGAGCGCAAAAAACGCGCGTCGGAAGCCCTTTCCTACAATGGTCTAGTGCAAAGTTGGCCGGAAATCACGAGACTCGCGCGTGAGGTCAACAACAAGCCACGTCCGGGACAGACAACGATGTTTTAAAAACGGGGAATAAGCTATGGCCACTACCAATCACGAACGCGTAGGTAAGTCGCTGGACCTTCTGAAAAGCGGGCTCGGCCCGTTTGTTCAGCGTGAAATAACGAGCACCTACAAGGAGCGCGTTTCGACCGAGGTGGCTCGCTTCTTGGGCGAGGATCGCCTGAATGCAAAGAAGCCGATCGCGGAGTGGGACGTGGGAGTGCTGTTGAAGTGTATGTGGGAATCCTGGAACGATGTTTTCCGCGTGACACTCGGACACACTGAGCGCAGCCTGGTAAGTGAACTGCGTGACCATCGCAACAAGTGGGCGCACCAGGAGTCCTTTTCCGGCGACGATACCTACCGTGCCCTCGACTCGGCAGGGAGGCTCCTGACGGCTGTCTCTGCGCCTCAAGCCGACGAAATCGAGAAGATAAAAACGGAACTCCTGCGCCTTCGCTTCGACGAGCAAGTGCGCAGCGAGAAGCGCAAGAGCGCCGGGACGGCTATCGAAACAGCGGCAGCGAGCAACCTCAAGCCCTGGCGAGAAGTGGTGACGCCGCATAGAGATGTGGCAAGCGGCCGTTACCAACAGGCCGAGTTTGCCGCCGACCTCTGGCAGGTGCATCTTGGCGAGGGAACCGACGAGTACAGGGACCCGATCGAGTTTTTCCGTCGCACATATCTTACCGAGAGCCTGAAATTGATGCTGGTCGGCGCTGTGCAGCGCCTTGCAGGCAAGGGGGGTGACCCGGTAGTGCAGCTCCAGACCAACTTCGGCGGCGGCAAGACGCATTCCATGCTGGCGCTATATCACCTGTTCTCCGGTATTTCGCCCATAGAACTGGCCGGCATCGGGGCGGTCATGCAGGACGCGGGGGCATCGATGCTGCAGGCTGTAAAGCGCGTGGTGCTGGTCGGCAATAAAATTTCCCCAGGCAACCCGGTGACCAAGCCCGACGGCACCGTGGTCCGCACTCTATGGGGCGAACTGGCATGGCAGCTTGGCGGCAGGAAGGCGTTTGACCTTATCCGCGCAGACGACGAGAAGTCAACCAGCCCCGGCGACAAGCTTCGAGAGTTATTCATAGAATATGGACCGTGCCTCGTACTGATAGACGAATGGGTGGCCTATGCGCGCCAACTCCATGATCAGAGCGATTTGCCTGCGGGCGGCTTCGAGACGCAGTTCACCTTTGCACAGGTGCTGACCGAATCTGCCAAGCTCGCCAATAACTGTCTTCTGGTGATCAGCCTCCCGGCTTCGGATACTGCGGGATCACCCCATACACAGGCAGATGACGTTGAAGTGGGCGGCCAGCGTGGACGCGAGGCGCTCGACCGGCTCAGAAACGTGGTGGGACGATTGGAATCATCCTGGCGGCCCGCATCTGCCGAGGAGGGCTTTGAGATCGTGCGGCGGCGCCTGTTCGAGCCGATGTCCAACCCGACTCAGTTCAAAGATCGCGATGTAGTAGCCCGAGGCTTTGCGGATTTCTACAGGTCCCAGCAGGCCGAGTTTCCGCCCGAGTGTCGAGATGCGGAATATGAAAAGCGCATCAAGGCGGCTTACCCAATCCACCCTGAAATCTTTGATCGGCTATACACAGATTGGTCCACCCTGGTAAAATTCCAGCGTACCCGTGGGGTGCTGCGGCTGATGGCGGCAGTGATCCACAGCCTTTGGGAAAAGGGTGACAAGAACCCGCTGATCCTGCCGGCAAACATTTCCATTGATGAACCGCGCGTGCAATTTGAGCTGACACGTTATTTGTCGGACAATTGGGTGCCCGTGATCGAAAAAGATGTTGACGGTCCGAACTCTCTGCCTTTGCGACTGGATGGCGACTTGCCAAACCTCGGCAAATTTGCAGCATGCAGGCGCGTCGCTCGCACCATTTACATGGGATCGGCGCCCCTCGCGAAAGCCGCTCACCGGGGACTTGAGGACCGAAGGGTGAAGCTTGGCTGCGTGATGCCGGGAGAGTCGCCAGCGATCTTTGGCGATGCACTGAGGCGGCTGGCCGGGGCCGCCACATATCTATACCAGGACCCGCCGCGCTATTGGTACTCGACGCAGCCTACGGTAACAAAACTTGCGGACGACCGCACCGAGCAGCTAAAGCGGAATCCCGACAAAGTCGTTCACGAACTTCACGAGCGTTTACGAACAGATCTTCGCAAGGCAGGTGATTTCAACCGCATTCACCCCATGCCCCAGTCGGGTCAGGACGTACCGGACGACCTCGATGCAAGGCTTGTCGTGCTCGGGATAGATCAGCCGTACAGCAAGGAGCCCTGTAGTGCGGCCGAGACTGCTGCGAAAGCCATTCTCGAATCGCGCGGCAATACGCCCCGCCTCTATCGCAACGCGCTCGTCTTCCTTGCGGCGGACAAGACTCGTCTCCAGGACCTTGACGAGGCGGCCCGCAAGTACCTGGCCTGGGAGTCGATCCTGGCCGAGAAGGGCGAAAGGGGTCTCAATCTCGATCCTCAACAGGTGAAACAGGCAGAAACCCAAAAGGCGGCCGCTGACGGCACCGTTACGGCACGGCTGCCGGAGACCTATCAATGGCTGCTGGCGCCCGAACAGAACACGCCGCAAGTATCAATAGAGTGGAAGGCTTTGCGGCTTTCCGGGCAGGACCCGCTGGCAGTGCGGGCGAGCAAAAAGCTGAAGAATGATGAATCACTGATCACCAGCTTTGCCGCCACACGCCTGCGCATGGAACTGGATCGCATTCCACTATGGCGCGGAGACCATGTCGCCATCAAGCAGCTTTCGGAAGATTTTGCGCGTTATCTATACCTGCCCAGGCTGAAAGATTCATCAGTGTTGCTTGGCGCAATCCGTGAGGGGCTGGCTTTGCTGACATGGATGAAAGACGCTTTTGCATTCGCTGACAGCTTTGATGAAAACGAGGGCCGCTATCGTGGCTTGCGCGCTGGTCAAATAGTATCGCTGATCGATGCGAACGCTCAGGGGTTGCTCGTAAAACCTGAAGTAGCGTACAAGCAGATGGATGCCGAGACAACCAAGCCGCCGGGGGATGGGGTACCTGCAGGGCCGACCGGTGGAGGCGAAGGAACGGTGCTGCCGGGACCAGATGCCGGTCCAACCGGAACGCCCGCGCCCGCGCCGGCTCCAGCTAAGCCGAAACGATTCCATGGCACTGTTACACTCGACGCCGCCCGCGTCGGGCGAGACGCCAGCCGCATAGCCGATGAGGTTATAGCGCATCTTGCCGGCCTGGTCGGGGCCAAGGTCACAGTGACGCTCGAAGTGGAGGTCGAAATTCCCTCCGGCGCTCCGGATCACGTCGTGCGGACCGTCACCGAGAACAGCCGGACTCTGAAATTCACGAGCCAGGGGTTCGAAAAGGAATAGCGGGCTACCCCGCAGAAGACAGTGGTCAGTGGTCGGCGAATCTGGCCGGCGGTCCCACCGCCTAAAAAAACAAAACCTGCCTTCGATTTCACAATCGAATGGCAGGTTTTGCATAGCCCTGATTTTACGCAATCTCTCAAAGAGGCGGCATGCTGCTTTCCAAAACTATTTTTCTTCCGGTGCGGGTGCTGCTGCTTTCTTCTTCTTGGCGTGCTTTTTCTTTGTTGCTTTTTTTGCAGTTGATTTCTTGGCTTTTTTGGTTTTGGCTTTTTTAGCCTTGGCTGGCGCCTGTTGCTCTTCCATGCCGGCCGAGGAATCCATTCCGGCAGCCATAATCACGGGAGCTGCCACCATTGTCGCCCCAAACAGAACAGCGGTGATGATCGAGAGAACCTTACCCTTCATATTGTGACACTCCTTTCCTCCTAGGAAAATATTGCCTCTTTGAGAGAAGAGTCAATCATGCGGCACATTTTAAGTACAAACTTCAAAATATACAAACCAAGAATATGCTAAAAATCATTTTTTATTAATTTTTTTCTTGCCTTCGATTTTATTAGGTTTTTTGGCTACCCCTTCTTTACCGCATTTTTCTTTACATTGCCGGTTTTCTTCTTGCTGTGGATTTTACTGGATTTTTCATTTGAACTTTTCTTTGCGGCACTCTTCTTATCGGCTCCGGTTTTTTTCTTGCCTGCGATTTTACCAGATTTTGCGCTTGCGGCTGACTTGCCGGCCTTGCTTGAGGCCAGCTTTGACGATTTTCCCGCCTTTGAGCGGGCCGGCGCCTTAGCTAAGGACTTCTTTTTGCCGGAAACCTTTTTGGAAGCACTTTTGCGGGTATGCCCCGATTTGTGCCCGGCGAGCTTTTTGCCATGACGCGTCTTCTTTGAAGCGGCATGCGACCGGGACTTTTTCCCCTCCTCTTTTGAACTCTTCAGCCCTGTCCCCGCACCAAACGACGGCTCGCCGTTCGTCTTGGGCACAATGGTGGAAGGATTGTATTCGTCTTTCAACAGACGGCGGTATTGGTCCTGGAGCTCGCGCACTTTATCGTTTGTCTGGCTGTCATCCTGCTGGGCGAAGCAGCCAAATGCAAAAATGGCCGAAATTGAGACAACGGCGGGCAACAGGAGTATTTTTCGCAATCTCATGGAAACTCCTCTGACCAGAGCGTTTCAGTCCACCCGTCCGGGAACGCCTGGGATCTCGATGCTTGGTTATTCACGTCTTTGGCTTCTGCTGTACAATGGGACGGCAATATAACACAACCGGGGATATTTACAAACGGAAGACCAAGAAGGCAAGGCCAATACATCCAATTAAAGCGGAGAGAACCGGTTTGAGCACCTGGATTTCAAAAACGTAATCGTTCCGAAAAGTTAATTCCATCCACAGATGACACGAAAAGTTAATTTTATCCACAGATGTCGCAGATGTCGCAGATTTGGGCTAAACGCCTTCCGGCTTAAAAGATCTTTTCAGCTTTTATCTGCGCCTATCTGTGCCATCTGTGGATAATTGTTCTCCGT